>MHFI01000015.1:0-147 GCA_001804125.1 Omnitrophica bacterium RIFCSPHIGHO2_02_FULL_51_18 | reverse complement strand
AGCCGTCTTGGGTTTTGTGTCCTGCGGCACTGACTGGATCGCGAAAACTTCTGATCTGGATCCTGGTTCCACTCTCATTCAACCTATGATAAAAGTCAGCAAGTCTTGCGGCCGATTGCGCCGGAGGCACGGCCGCATCCCTCACCA
>MHFI01000014.1 GCA_001804125.1 Omnitrophica bacterium RIFCSPHIGHO2_02_FULL_51_18 | reverse complement strand
CTTAGTCGCGCAAAAAACTTTCGTCGTAGGCTTGTTTTGACAGATGCTTATTTCAGTATGGATGGGGATGTAGCGCCGCTTGATAAATTGTTAGAGGTTTGCCGCGATCATGACACCATTCTTATGATTGATGAAGCCCATTCGACAGGTGTTTACGGTAAAACGGGCGCCGGCCTATCCGAACATTTTGGACTTCAGGGTCAAATGGATATCGTGATGGGTACTTTGAGTAAAGCGCTTGGCAGTGTCGGAGGGTATATAGCGGGCAGAAGGATACTGCGTGAATATCTTGTGAACCGTTCGCGAGAGTTTATTTACACGACAGCGCCTGCGCCCGCGGCGTCCGCGGCGGCGCTTCAAGCGGTCAAGATCGTCCAAAAAAGCCCTGATCTACGTGACAAGCTGTGGCGAAATATCCATTCTGTGAGAGAAAAACTAACGGAGCTCGGGTTCGATCTCATGGGATCCGAGGGGCCGGTGATCCCTGTTTTGATCGGGGGCACAAAAAAAGTTCTGGAAGCAAAAGAGCTCCTGCTAAAGAAGGGTATTTTCGCGCCTGCCATTCGTCCGCCGACCGTTTCAAAAGGCACTGACAGGATACGGATTTCGCTCATGGCGACGCACACGAAAGCGCATTTGGAGGAACTTGTAGCCATTTTAAAAAAAGTACAAAAGCATCTTCTTTGATGAGATTTCTCGCCCCCGCTGCTTTTTTGCGAAAGCAAGAAGCGGGGGCTCGAAATGACATCCAAAGGAAAAACAGAATCTTTATGAACGCCAAACAGAGAACTCGACAACTCGAAGTGTGGGATAAGAAGTACACCTGGCACCCTTTCACGCAGATGAAAGAGTGGTGCGAAGGGCCGATCGTAGTGATCGAAAAAGGCGAGGGCAATTACCTCGTAGACACTCAGGGCCGGCGGTATCTCGACGGCGTGTCGTCGCTGTGGTGCAACGTGCACGGGCACCGCGTAAAGAAAATCGATAGCGCCATTCAGTCACAGCTTAAAAAAATAGCCCATTCGACGTTCTTAGGACTTTCTCATGAGCCCGCCATTTTACTATCCAAGAAGCTCGTGGAAATCGCACCCAAAGGACTCACGCGCGTGTTTTATTCGGATTCAGGCTCGGCTTCGGTTGAAGTGGCGCTCAAGATGGCCTATCAGTATTGGCAGCTGAAGGGCCAAAGATCAAGGAAGCTCTTTTTGAAACTCAACAATGCCTATCACGGCGATACGTTGGGCTCCGTGAGTGTGGGCGGCATCGATCTATTTCACGAGGTGTACGGCCCGCTTACTTTTAAAACCCTCAAAATTGATGCGCCCTACTACTATCGGGATAAATTTAAGGGGTCGGAGGGGGATTACGCCGAGTACTGCGCGGCGAAGGTGGAGCGGATTTTAAGGAAGCAAGGCCGGAAAATTTGCGCGCTTGTCGTAGAACCTCTGATACAGGGAGCGGCGGGCATGCTCAGGCAGCCGAAGGGTTATTTATCGAGGCTTGGGAAGCTCACCAAAAAATATAATGTGCTTTTGATTGTCGATGAAGTGGCAACGGGATTCGGACGCACCGGCACGATGTTTGCGTGCGGGCAGGAAAGCGTATCGCCTGATTTTCTGTGTATCGCAAAGGGCGTTACCGGCGGTTATTTACCGCTTTCCGCGACACTTACCACTGAAGGAGTGTACGACGCGTTTTTGGGAGATTACGGAGAGTTTAAGCATTTCTTTCATGGCCACACCTATTCGGCCAACCCCTTGGCGTGCGCGGCGGCGCTTGCAAACTTAGAGATTTTTGAAAAAGAAGGAACGCTCGAGCAACTCAAGCCAAAAATACGGATTCTGACCGAAGAACTCGAGAAGTTTAAGCGTCTGCCTCATGTGGGAGATATCCGTCAGGCGGGGTTTATGGTAGGAATAGAGTTAGTGAAAGACACAAAGACCAAAACACCTTATCCTTTAGCGCAAAAAGTGGGCGCGATGGTCGGTCTGCTGGCTCGTAAACATGGCGTGATAATCCGGCCGCTCGGGAATGTCGTAGTCCTTATGCCGCCGCTTTCTATCAGTGAATCGGAACTTTACAAGCTTTGCCGTGTTGTTTATCGGTGCATTAAACAAATAACGGAGTTACGATGAGAATAATGTCTTATTTTTTGTATGCTCAGTGTCATTGACGTAAGTGCGGGGAGCCCTGCCTGCCGGCAGGCAGGCTCGGCAAAATGGAAAAAACTCGGGGCTAGGCGCCCCTCGGACAATTTCCATTTTGCCGTTTCCCGGCGCACTTGACGTCAATGCCACAAGACGAGCGATACAAAAAATAAGACATTATTCTCGTTACAACTGATCCATGAAAACCATATTTATCGCAGGAACGGATACTGGAGTTGGGAAGACGATAGTGGCCGGAGGGTTGGCGTCGGCACTTCGGCTTAAAGGGGTTCGTGTGGGTGTGATGAAGCCCGTGGCTTGTGGCGGTAGGGAGGACATAGATTATTTAACGAGCTGCGCTGGCATCAAGGAAGACTTAGGAATAGTAAACCCAATTTTTTTGAAGCATCCGCTAAGTCCCAATGTAGCCGCCAACTTAGAGAAAACAACGATCGATCTAGGCAAGATAAAATCAGCGTTTAATTATCTTAAAGCCAGATATGAGGTGCTGGTTGTGGAAGGTTGCGGCGGGCTGTTGGTCCCCATCAAGGAGAATTTTTTTGTGATTGATCTCATACCGTTTTTTAAGGCGAGGACGATCCTTGTTTCAAGGTCCGGTTTGGGAGCAATCAATCACTCGCTTTTAAGCCTGGAGGCTTTGAAACGGCGAAAGATAAAACCCATAGGCGTTATTTTTAATCGCCTGCGGGGCGAAAATCTCTCGATTCCTGAAAAAACAAACCCGGAAGTGATTTCAAGAATATCAAAAATCCCGTCCCTCGGTCTTTTTCCCTACATGAAAAGTTGCGCCGTGACTTGCGCAGGCAAAGCTTTCCTTAAACATATAGATTTGGAAAAAATTTTGTGATAGATTAACGCACATTGCGTCATCTCGAGTCCTCCGAAGCTTTAGCGAAGGAGGACGAGAAATCTCATCACGCGACTTGATGAGATTTCTCACGGAGTTTATCCCGAGCGAAGTCGAGGGGTTCGAAATGACAGCTTAAGACTAATGACGCTTCTTCAGCAAATGGAATCCCTTAAGAAAACACCTCTCTATGACCGTCACGCGGCTCTGGGCGGAAAGATAGTAAATTTCGGCGGTTTCGCGCTGCCGGTTTATTATTCCGGTATCCTGGCCGAGCATGAATGGACAAGAAAATCCTGCAGCGTTTTTGACGTGTCACATCTGGGGGAAGTCCGTGTCCAGGGCGATCGCGCGTTTGAATTTCTGCAAAAGCGTCTCACCGGTGATTTGCAAAAACTGGAAGACAATAAAATTCTTTACAACGTTCTCTGCAGTGAAGAGGGGAAAGCGCTTGATGACGTGCTGGTTTGTCAGGCAACTCACACCGATTTTTACGTGATCGTGAACGCTTCCAATATCGAGAAGGACTTTGAAGAGTTCAGGAGATACGTGCCCGAAGGCGTGAAGCTTACCAACCCGAGCGCTGAGATCGCGTGTCTGGCGGTGCAGGGGCCGAAGTCCGAGGAGATTCTGGAGAAGCTTTTTGGTTTTAAACTGAAGGATCTCCGGTATTATTATTTTAAGGAAGAAAAATTTAAAAACGAGTTCGTGTGGGTTTCCCGCAGCGGTTACACGGGAGAGGACGGTTTTGAAATTTTTTCTTCCAATGTGTTTTCCACCGCTTTATGGGACAGGCTTGTGAATGACGGCAAAGTGCAGGGTGTCTTACCGGCGGGCCTCGGCGCAAGGAATACACTGCGCCTGGAAGCGGGGAACGTGCTTTACGGAAATGACATGGATGAAACAACCACGCCGCTGGAAGCAGGGCTTGGTTGGGCCGTTTCTTTCACCAAAGGCGATTTTTTAGGCCGCAGCGCACTTTTGAAACAAAAGGAAGAGGGGCTTAAGCGAAAACTCGTTGGCTTCAAAGTGCTCGAAAAGCCGATCGCTCGTGAACATTACCCGATTTACTCCCAAGGAAAAAAAATAGGCAGGGTGACCAGCGGCTCATTCGGGCCTACCGTCGGTTATAATATCGGTCTGGGTTACGTGGAAAAAGGATTTGAGGTCCCAGGCACGCCGATCGAAATTGAGATTCATGGGCGGGCGGTGCCCGCTGAGATTGTCCGAAGGCCATTTATTACACTAAAACATAAGCGGTAAGATTGTCATCCTGAGGCCGCCGTAGGCGACCGAAGGATCTCGTTTTTGAGATTCTTCGCTTCGCTCAGAATGACAAGAGAGGATTTAAACATGATTGATACATCTAAGTTAAAGTATACGGCCACTCATGAGTGGGTGAGCCTGAGCGGCAAGACGGCGACGGTGGGGATCACGGACCACGCGCAGAAGGAAATATCCGATGTCGTGTTTGTGGAGCTTCCGAAACCCGGCAGAGTCGTGAAGCAAAAAGAAGCCGCGATGGTGATAGAGTCCGTAAAGGCTGCATTTGACATCTACGCGCCGGTGTCCGGCAAGATCATTAAAGTGAACGATAAGTTTAAGGATTCCCCGGAGCTTGTGAACAAATCACCCTACGAAGAGGGTTGGCTTTATCAAATTGAGTGTTCGGATCTTTCAGAACTTAACTCATTATTGACCGAAGCGCAGTATCAGAGTACCAAACGCAACGCCCATTAAAATCTATGCAATATATCTCGAATACTGAACAAGATAAAAAGGAAATGCTTGAAGTCATCGGCGTTTCCTCGATAGCGGAGCTTCTTTCCGCCATCCCGAAAAAACTTAAGAGTTTTGAGCTCAAAATTCCGGACGGCGTTTCCGAGCTTGAGCTGGACCGGGATCTTGATGAGACCGGACACCTCAATAAAAATTTCAAATACCATATTCCTTACCTCGGAGCGGGAAATTATGACCATTTCTTTCCCGCGGTCGTGGACAGGCTGGCGCTGCGCGGCGAGTTTATTACGGCCTATACGCCTTACCAGGGCGAGGCAAGTCAGGGCACGCTCCAAAGCATGTACGAGTATCAGTCGCTTATCTGCGAGCTTACGGCGATGGATGTTTCCAATGCTTCCATGTATGACGGCGCGTCGGCACTCGCGGAAGCCGCGCTTTTAGCGCTTCGTTCCACCGGAAAGCACAAAATCTTGATCCCTTCGACGGTCCATCCGGAATATCGCCAGGTTTTGAAGACCTACCTTTCATTTGTTGAGTCGCAGATTATTGAGATCCCGATGAAAGAGGGGGCGCTTGATCCGGACGCGCTTTCCAAGGCAATCGATTCGGAGTCGGCCGCGGTGATTGTTCAACAACCGAATTTCTTAGGGATCCTGGAGGAAGTGCAGGCAATTTCAGACCTCGCGCACAAAAACGGCGCGCTTCTCATTGCTTGTGTGAATCCAATTTCCCTGGGTGTCCTGACTCCGCCCGGCGAATACGGCGCGGACATCGCGGTGGGGGAGGGACAACCGCTCGGAAACCCAGTCTCCTTCGGCGGCCCGCACTTTGGGTTTTTTACGGTCAAAGACGAGCTCTTAAGAAAAATCCCCGGCCGTATCGCCGGCATGAGCGTGGATAAAGTGGGGCGGAGAGCGTTTGTCCTGACGCTTCAGGCGCGCGAACAGCACATCCGCCGCGAAAAGGCCACCTCCAATATTTGCACGAACCAGGCGCTTTGTGCGCTTAAAGGCGCGATTTACCTGACGCTTTTAGGTAAAGAGGGGGTGAGGCGGCTTGGGCTTTTAAATTTACAGAATGCCCACGAGTCCTACGAAACACTTGCACGAATTAAAGGCGTCAAAGAGTTTTCAAAGAGGCCTTTTTTTAATGAGTTTGTGTTGTTTATTCATAAAGATAAAAACCACTTAAAAGAAAGACTTTCAAACCACCGGATTCTTGGGCCGCTGTTGGTGGAGCGTTTTTACCCCGAGCTTAAATCCGGCTACCTTGTGGCCGTGACGGAAAAAAGAACCAAAAGCGATTTGCAACACCTAGCCTCGGCGATCGAAGAATCACTCGATCCGCCGTTTTTATGAGCAAGCTGATATTCGAAAAACATTCACTGAATCACGCCAGCTGGCTTCCGGCGCTTAAAAAAAGCGAAGAGGAACTGCTTAGGAAAATCCCGGGCCGGTTTGTCCGCGGTGCCGCACCGGGTTTGCCTGAGGTTTCCGAACTGGATGTCGTGAGGCATTTTACGAATCTTTCCCAGAAAAATTTCTGCGTGGATGCCAATTTCTACCCGCTCGGCTCCTGCACGATGAAATACAATCCGAAGGCGCTCGACGCGATTGCCTCCTCAACGTCGTTTTCCCAGATCCATCCTTACCAAGATGAGGACGAGATCCAGGGTGCCTTAAAAATTCTCTATGAAATGCAGCTTTATTTATCCGAGATCACCGGCATGGACGAGTTTACGCTGCAGCCGGCAGCGGGCGCGCATGGGGAATTTTGCGGACTTCTTATTACGAGCGCCTGCCATAAACTTAACGGCAATAAAAAGACCAAAGTTTTAATCCCTGATTCCGCGCATGGCACAAACCCTGCCTCCGCCGCGTTGTGCGGCTACGAAGTGGTGCAGGTTGCGACAAACCCAAAGGGGCTTGTGGACGTCGAAGACCTTAAAAAGAAGCTTTCGGATGACGTTGCATGCCTCATGATGACCAACCCCAATACTCTGGGGCTTTTTGAACAGGATATTCTTGAGATCGCCCGTCTCGTGCACAAAGCCGGCGGCCTCTTGTACTATGACGGTGCGAATATGAACGCGCTCCTTGGAATCAGTCGTCCCGGCGACATGGGTTTTGACATTGTTCATCTCAATCTCCACAAGACCTTCGCGGTGCCCCATGGATCAGGCGGCCCAGGCTCGGGCCCTGTCGGCGTGAAAAAGGATTTAATCAGGTTTTTACCCGCACCGCGCATATTAAAGGAAGAGGACAAGTATTTGTTTGAAAAGACGGCGCCTCACTCCATAGGGAAACTGCGCTCTTTTTTCGGCAACTTCGGGGCTATTATCCGCTCCTACGCGTATATCAAAGCGCTGGGCAGGGAGGGTTTAAGGGGGGTCTCCGAAAATGCGATTCTAAACGCGAATTATCTGAAGGCGCGCCTTAAGGATATTTTTGAAGTGCCGTACGGCGGTACCTGCATGCATGAATTTGTGATGTCAGCGAAGGCGCAGAAAAAAAGGGGGGTCCGAGCGCTCGATATCGCCAAGCGCCTTTTGGATTTTCGCGTCTACGCGCCGACGATTTATTTCCCGCTGGTCGTGGAGGAAGCATTGATGGTCGAACCGACGGAGACAGAGTCCAAAGAGACGCTTGATGAATTTGTAACGATCCTTTTGGAAATAAACCGCGAGATCCATGAAAATCCTCAAACGGTCCTGGATGCGCCGCACACGACACCGGTGGGCCGCATTGACGAAGTAACGGCCGCGCGCCGGCCGAATCTGAGATATAAACGAGAATTGAAGCAAGAAGCAGGAAACAAGAAGCAGGAAGTTGTGATCGTAAAATGAAGTGTTATTTTTTCTTCTGCTTGCAGTTTCCTGCTTCATGCTTCTTGCTTCATGTTTCAAGATAACGTTTTCCGCCTGATTATCGATCCTCCCCGGTCCGCCGCTTTGAATATGGCGATTGATGAATTTCTGATGAACGAGGCTTCAAAACCGCGGCGCATACCTGTGCTGCGGATTTATTCCTGGGAGGCGCCTTCCTATTCCGTAGGTTATTTTCAAAAAATCGATGAAGTAGTTGGAAAAATCAAGGCAAGTCAAGAAGACATAGCGGTGGTGAGGCGGCTCACGGGCGGCGGCTGGGTGTTTCACGGGGAGGATTTGACGTTTTCGCTCGTTATCCGGTATCCCAACCCCTTTTTTTCGAATGACACGAAGTCCTCGTATCTTAAAATCAACGAAGCGCTGATGATGGGTTTTCGGGAACTCCATCCCAAGCTTGATTTCGCGGACTGTAAAACACTTCCTTCCGGCCGCGCAAGAAATGGGAGGATCTGTTTTGAGTTGCCGGCCTGTTATGACCTCCTGCTTCGGGGGAAAAAGGTGGTGGGGGCCAGCCAACGCCGGTCCGCAGGCGTGGTGCTTCACCAGTCGGCGGTATTCCTCGGGGACGATAAAAAAGTCTTAACCGGAAAAATCCTGGAAGGCTTTCGTGAGAAATGGAAAATTGATTTCGAGGAGCTTCCCCTGTCTAACGATGAGCTTGAAAAGGCGCGTGAGATAGAAAAGGGGAGATATTCGTCGCCCGAGTGGGCTATTTCTTAGCGGATTTCTTGGCCCGCTCTTTTTTCTCGTAGCATTCCGCGCAATTGTAGAGCGCTTTCGCGAGCGTCCGGTCGTAGCCGGTATCCACGATGACGCGCTTTACTTCCTTCACTTCTTTCCCGCAGGTGTCACACTTCATAGCTTAGAAGCTTAACAAACTGAAAAATTTAAGTCAACACTCTTGTAACTTATTTATTATCAATCACTTAGAATGTATAAAGTTTTTTAATATTTTTTGAACGAAAAAGTGGGGGTCTGTCGTCCTGTTAGGTAGGAGCAGTTAATGCCTAACAGTGGCCTAACAAGGGAGGTTGTAGTCATGTCGAAGACGATGGACATAGAGGTGGTGGACATAAGGAAAATCAACGGGGAGGGCAATACGCGGGCTTTCGCGGATCTCAAGGTCGGTGAAGGTTTGGTGGTGAAGGGATTCACCGTCATGCTCGGGAAACGAGGGGTGTTTGTCAACATGCCGAGAAAAGTCACCAAAGACGGCAAATGGTTTGACGTGGTCACGCCTGCCAATGAAATAATAAAACGCCAAATTGAGGAAAAAGTTCTCGAAGCCTACGACCGCGAAACCGACGGCGTGAAGAACTAGCAAGGGTATGGAGACTAGAACTCATCCCTTAACCCTGCTCAGCAAACGAGACGGTTTATGGCGAGCCGAGTCAAAGCCGTATGAGGAGACCATACCCTCTGTGGTATGGACGACGAATACGGCGAAGACGCAGGCCGCCAGACACCGTCGCAGTCTGAGGAGGGTTAAGGGATGAGTTCGATATCACAGACGTTAGGAATTGTCGGCGAGGAGCTTGCCGGCCAGTTTTTAAGCGCGCAGGGTTATAAGATTTTGCTTAAGAATTATGAATGCGCGCTGGGCGAGATAGACCTTATCGCGAAGGAAAACGGGTGTTTAGTGTTTGTCGAAGTAAAGACCCGCCGGTCGTTGGCGATGGGCCTGCCTGCCGAGTCCGTTACTTTTCAGAAAAGGCATCAGATTGTGAAAACCGCCGAGTATTACGTGAAAAGATACGGGATTAAAAACGTGCCCTGCCGTTTTGATGTGGTCTCCGTTCTCATCGAGTCCGGCGGCAACCCTCAGATCGAAATCATCAAAGGCGCCTTTGAGGCGGAAGAGTAAATATGCTTTCGACAGTCTTATCGAGTGCCGTGGTCGGCATTGATGCTTATATAGTGGAAGTCGAAGTCGACATATCGAACGGTTTGCCGGCTTTTAATATCGTGGGTTTGCCGGACGCGGCTTGCCGCGAAAGCGCGGACCGGGTGAGGGCCGCGATAAAAAATAGCGAGCTTCCCTTTCCCTCCAGAAAAATCACGGTGAATCTGGCGCCGGCGGGCCTGAAGAAAGAAGGTTCAGGGTTCGATCTGGCGATCGCGGTGGGGATTCTTGTGGCTAATGAAGTACTGGATAAAACGCTTGTGGAGAACAAGATTTTCTGCGGCGAGCTTTCACTGGACGGGAAAATCCGTCCGATTCCCGGTATATTGCCGCGCGCCGTCAGCCTTCTTTCAGAGGAAAAGAAAAAGGATTTTGTCATTCCTTACGCCAATGCGAGGGAAGGCGCCTGTGTCAGAGACTTGAATATTTGCCCGGCCAAAAATTTATTTGAAGTGGTCCGGTTTTTGAAAGGAGAAACGGCCCTTCCGTGCCCCAAAGCCGTGGACTCCGTTAAAACGAAAAGTGAGATAAAACATCACCCGTCGGGTGATTTTTCGGACGTGAAAGGCCAGCCGCATGCCAAGCGCGGTTTGGAGATTGCGGCCGCCGGCGGTCACAACGTACTGATGATAGGGCCGCCCGGTTCGGGCAAGACGATGCTTGCGAAAAGAATTCCCACGATCTTATCACCGATTACTTTTGAAGAAGCGATTGAAACTACCAAGATCCACAGCGTTGCCGGGCTTCTTTCCGGAAAATCCACGCTCCTTGAAACACGGCCTTTCAGGGACCCGCATCACACGATTTCCGATGCGGCGCTTGTGGGCGGCGGGACCTATCCCAAACCGGGGGAAATCAGCCTGGCCCACAATGGTGTCCTCTTTTTGGATGAGTTGGCGGAATTTCGCCGCAATGTGCTTGAGGTGCTGCGCCAGCCGCTGGAAGAGGGCCGTATCACGATTACGCGCGCGAGCTCGTCGCTGACATTGCCGGCGCGGTTTATGCTGGTGGCCGCGATGAATCCGTGCCCGTGCGGTTATTTCACGGACCCCAAGAAGGAATGCAACTGCACTTCCGTGCAAATCAAAAACTACATGTCCAAAATCTCGGGGCCTCTTCTGGATAGAATCGACATTCAGCTGGAAGTACCGCGTCTTAAAGTTACGGAGATCACCGATAAGTCAAAGGCTGAAAGCTCAAAGCAGATCCGTGAGCGCGTGGAAAAAGCCAGACAGCGTCAAAGAAACCGTTACGCCGAGGACAAAATAGCCTCGAATTCGGAACTCGAGCCAAGCCAGATGCAAAAGCATTGTTTGGTGACGGAAGAAGGGGAGAGACTTCTTAAGATGGCCATCCAGGAGCTCGGCTTCTCGGCGCGCGCCTATCATAAAGTACTGAAAGTGGCGCGCACGATCGCGGACCTCGATGGAAGCGAGTTGATTGAACCCCACCACGTCTCCGAAGCGATTCATTACCGGGCACTCGAC
>MHFI01000013.1 GCA_001804125.1 Omnitrophica bacterium RIFCSPHIGHO2_02_FULL_51_18 | reverse complement strand
CTGAGTCTTTGCCAGACGATCCCTCTGACAGGCGCTGTGATCGTGTCGACGCCGCAGGAGGTGGCGTGGAACGTGGCGCAGAAGGCGATTGTGATGTTTGATAAATTAAACACGCCGGTCCTCGGCATCATCGAAAACATGAGCCGTTTCGTCTGTAACCACTGCGGCGCCACCGAAGAGATTTTCGGCTCGGGCGGCGCGCGCCGCGCGGCCGAACAGCTTGGGATCCCATGTCTGGGTGAGATCCCGATAGTGACATCTATTCGTCAGACGGCTGACGAGGGCGACCCGGTGGTGCATTCGGACCCGGAGAGCCTCACAGCCAAGGATTTTTTAAAAATCGCCGAGAATCTGACCTCACAAATAAATCTTCAGGTACAGAGCAAAGAAATAAAGCCAGTCCCTGCCAAGATCAGCCCGCCCGGCGCCGCGGAAATCCAAATAGAGTGGAATGACGGCGTAAAATCAGTTTTTTCGTCCCGCGAGCTTCGCGCCCAATGTCCCTGCGCGGCGTGTGTCAACGAGTTCACAGGACAGAGAATGATAAGCACCGAAAGCATTTTAGCGGACATTGTCCCTTATTCCATAAGCACAGTGGGCCGTTATGCGCTTCACATCACCTGGTCCGACGGGCACACGACGGGGCTTTACGGATTTGAGTATTTACGAAAATTTTTGCTATAATACGCCGCTATGAATATCCAAGAATCCTGGGAAAAAGCGTTGAGTACCACGGAGATTGTGAGACCGAGGGTCAAGCCTCTCGAGACTTTCGCGACCACGAAGCTTCCCTATATCTTCCTCGCCGAGTCGCGGAAAAATTCCACCGAGACGATGGTTCGGCGCGGGGAGATTTGGGTCGAAAAGCCGTCGCTGGTCCTGCCGTTTAATTTGCCGCATTTTGAGGGTTTTGATTTTGAAGAGGAAATGGACCTGAATGAGGATCTTCTCACAAGCTTCCTTCTGGTCCGCGGCGTGACTTTTCCTTCGATGAAGTACAACAATAAAATGGTGACCACCGAAACTTTCGAGGGGCGGTTGTCCCGCGCGATCGAACATTACCGGAACATGCTTCAGGCCGAGGAAAATGTCCACGCGGGCCTCGTGATGGGACTCGAGGATGTGTGGCAGTTTTCCGTGCTCATCTTCATCGGAAGCCAGGTCGCCAAATCCGCGTCGAGCGATTTTAGAAAACTCTTCGACGACTTCGACCGCCGCGCGCGGATGTCGTAAGTATCCTGCTCAAGAAAAAGGGGGTTCTTGCGATAGACTCCAGCGCCGGGTGACACCTAAAGTTTCTTTAGGTGGCAGGACCCGGCGCTTTAAGTGTCGTAATTTAAGTTGGGAGCGAGCCAGCGCTCCATGGTTTTGAGGTCCATGTCTTTCCGCTTCGCGTAGTCCGTGACTTGGTCTTTCCCGATTTTTCCCACGGCAAAATAGCGCGCCTGCGGATGCGCGAAGTAGAGTCCGCTCACCGAGGCGGCCGGATACATCGCGAAGTTTTCCGTGAGATCGACCCCCGCGTTTTCCTTCGCCTTAAGCAGATCGAATAAGATCCGTTTTTCCGTGTGGTCCGGGCAGGCCGGGTAGCCGGGAGCGGGGCGGATACCCCGGTAGCGTTCACGGATCAAATCCTCATTGGAAAGTTTTTCATCCTTCGCGTAACCCCAGAATTCTTTTCGCACCCGCTCATGCAGATGCTCGGCAAACGCTTCTGCGAGGCGGTCGGCGAGCGCTTTGATCATAATGGACTGGTAATCATCGTGTTCTTTTTCAAATTTTTTAGCGAGCCCGTCCGTGCCGATTCCGGCCGTAACTGCGAACGCGCCGATAGTGTCCAGGACACCGGAGTCCTTGGGCGCGATAAAATCCGCGAGCGCCAGGTTCGGGTCTCCTTCCGGTTTTAAGGTCTGCTGTCTTAAACTGTGGAAAACGGTCAGCGGTGTCTTTCTTCTTTCATCCGAGTAGACCTCGATGTCGTCACCGACGCTCGCGGCTGGGAAAAGCCCGATGACGCCGTTCGCCGTGAGCAAGTTTTCACCGATTACCTTTTCCAGCAGGTGTTGGGCGTCGTCAAAGAGTTTTTTGGCGGTTTCGCCTATTTTTTTGTCCTCAAAGATGAACGGGTAGCGCCCGCGCAGTTCCCACGTGTGGAAGAACGGCGACCAGTCGATTTTTTCGGCAATTTCTTTAAGTGAATATTTTTTAAAGGCCCTGACTCCGGTAAAGGAGGGGACTGAGATCGGGACGCTTGGCCAATCGCAGGCAAATTTATTCCGCCGCGCTTCCTCAAGTTTTGCAAACCTCACGCCGGTGTATTTCTTCGCGTGCTCAACCCGGATCTTTTCATAGTCCTTTTGTTTCTCGAGGATAAATTTATCGCGCAGCGCGGGGCTCATGAGGCTGTTCACGACGCCGATACAACGCGACGCGTCGAGCACGTGGATGGCCGGGCCGCTGTACGCGGGCGCTATTTTAACGGCCGTGTGCGTTACCGAAGTCGTGGCTCCGCCGATAAGAAGCGGGAGTCTCAAGCCCTCGCGTTCCATTTCTTTCGCCGCGTACACCATTTCATCCAGAGACGGCGTGATGAGGCCGCTTAAGCCCACGAAGTTGGCCTTCAAGCTCTTGGCCGTCCGCAAGATCTTGTCGATCGGCACCATGACGCCGAGGTCCGTGACCTCGTAGTTGTTGCAGCCGAGCACCACACCCACGATGTTTTTTCCGATATCATGCACGTCCCCTTTGACCGTCGCGAGTACGATTCGTCCTTGAGTGCCCCTACCGGACTTTTCCTTTTCTTTTTTGATGTACGGCGTGAGATAGGCGACGGCTTTTTTCATGACGCGCGCGGATTTCACGACCTGCGGCAGGAACATTTTGCCTGAACCAAAAAGGTCGCCCACGACGCTCATGCCCGCCATCAGCGGTCCCTCGATCACCGAAAGAGGTTTCGGATATTTTTGCCGGGCTTCTTCGACGTCCTTATCGAGGTAGTCGGTGATGCCCTGGACGAGTGCATGCGAAAGGCGCTCTTCCACCGGGGCGTTTCGCCAACTCTCATCTCTCACTTTAGGCGCTCCTTTTTCCTCTTTAAGTGTTTCGGCAAATTTCAAAAGCCTCTCGGTCGCGTCGGGCTTGCGGTTCAGCACCAGGTCTTCCACGATCACGAGGAGTTCTTTCGGGATCTCATCGTACACGGTTACGAGCCCCGCGTTCACGATGCCGACATCCATCCCGGCTTTGACCGCGTGATACAAAAATACCGAATGGATCGCCTCGCGAATTTTATTTATTCCGCGGAAAGAGAAAGAGAGATTGCTGACCCCTCCCGAAACGTGGGAGCGGGGGAAAGCGTTCTTGATCTTTCTTGTTGCTTCGATAAATTCGAGGGCATAGTTATTGTGTTCCTCCATGCCCGTGCCGATCGTGAGGATGTTGGGGTCAAAAATAATGTCCTCTTCGGGAAAGCCCGTTTCTTTGGTGAGAATATGGTGAGATCGCGCACAAACTTCAAATTTGCGATCGGCTGTCACGGCCTGCCCGAACTCGTCAAACGCCATCACGACGACCGCGGCGCCGTACTGGCGGACTTTCCGCGCGTGTTCCTTGAATGAAGCCTCGCCTTCTTTCAAGCTGATCGAATTGACAACCCCTTTTCCCTGGACGCATTTAAGGCCCGCCTCGATCACCGACCATTTGGACGAATCGATCATGATCGGAACTTTCGAAATATCGGGTTCGGCGGCCACCAGATGCAGGAATTTCGCCATCGCTTCTTCGGAATCCAGGAGTCCCTCGTCGAGATTGATGTCAATGATCTGGGCGCCCGCTTCTACCTGTTGCCGCGCGATCGAAAGAGCGCTGTCATAATCGTCGGAGAGGATAGCCTGGGAAAATTTGGGTGAGCCCGTGATATTGGTGCGCTCGCCGACATTGACGAAGTGGGTGTCCGGGCGGATCGTGAGCGGCTCAAGCCCCGAAAGACGTGTGTAGGGTTCTATCTTTGGAAGGACCCTCGGGGGTGCGCCGGCCGCGGCGAGCGAGATCGCTTTGATATGGAAGGGGGTTGTGCCGCAGCAGCCGCCGATGATATTGATAAACCCGCTTTTTATAAATTCTTTCGCGAATGCCGCGAACTCTTGAGGTGTTTGGTCATATCCGCCGAATGGGTTGGGAAGCCCCGCATTGGGGTAGATACAGGTGTAGACCGGAGCGATGCGTGATAATTCCTGGACATAAGGCCGCAATTCTTTGGCGCCGAGCGCGCAGTTTAAGCCGACCGCCAGTAGTTCCGCGTGCGAGATGGAGTTCCAAAATGCTTCCAGTGTTTGGCCCGTCAGTGTGCGGCCGCTTTGGTCGGTGATGGTTCCTGAGGCGATTACCGGGATCTTTTTACCCGTTTTGCGGAAATACTCCTGGATCGCGAAAAGCGCGGCTTTTAAATTCAGCGTATCGAACGCCGTTTCAGCCAGCAAAAGGTCGACCCCGCCCTCGACCAGCGCCCGGACCTGTTCCGTGTAAGCGGCGACAAGCTCGTCAAACGAAATGGCCCGGAATCCCGGGTCGTTGACGTCGGGAGAGAGGGAGGCCGTGCGGTTCGTGGGACCGATGGAGCCAGCGACAAAGCGGGGCTTTGAAGGATTTTTTTTGGTGAAATCTTGAGCCGCTTTTCCGGCGATCTTGGCGGAGGCCAGATTTAGTTCGTAAACCACCTCTTCGAGGTGATAATCAGCCATCGCGACACGTGTTGAACTAAAAGTGTTTGTCTCAATAATGTCGGCTCCAGCCTCGAGATATTGGCGGTGTATTTCTTCCAGAATACGCGGCTGGCTCAGGGCCAAAAGGTCATTATTGCCTTTGAGATTAGAACCCGAGAAGTTCTTAAAGTGCCCGCCGCGGTACCCGGCCTCGTCCAGCTTGTACTTCTGGATCATCGTGCCCATGGCTCCGTCGAGCACCAGGATTCTCTTATGTAGTTCCTTTTCAATGGGATGCATGGCGGCTATTTTACCATTTAACTTTACGTTATTGAATAAATCAGTATAATGCTCTTTCATATGGCCGAGAAACCCAGATTCTATGACGCGAAACTGGTGAAGATTGTTTCGCTCACACCTACGGTTAAGCATTTTGTGTTCGAATATGACAAAACTGCCGATACGCGCTTCATTGCCGGACAATTCCTGATGGTGCATTTGGAGAAAGACGGCAAGCCGCATAAGAAGGCCTATTCCATCGCGTCTTCACCGTCCCTGGCCGCGGCCAAACACCAGGTGGAGCTTTGCCTGAAACTTGTCGAGGGGGGTTATGTCTCGACCTGGTTTTTTGGCCTGAAGGAAGGGGATGTCATCCGGACTTCTCTGCCGTACGGCGTTTTCACGGTGAAGGAGCCCTGGCAGGACAATCTTATTTTTGTCGGCACCGGCACCGGTGTCGCGCCGCTTCGC
Source organism: Omnitrophica bacterium RIFCSPHIGHO2_02_FULL_51_18 (assembly GCA_001804125.1). GTDB lineage: Bacteria > Omnitrophota > Gorgyraeia > 2-02-FULL-51-18 > 2-02-FULL-51-18 > 2-02-FULL-51-18. Next base: position 4,839 of record MHFI01000013.1, on the reverse strand, counting down.
GGCATGATCCAGACGCTTTTTGAGAGTGATTGCCAGAAAAAGATCTGGCTCATATTCGGCAATCGCTACGAAACGGACATTCTTTATCAAAAAGAATTTGAGACCCTGGCGAAGGAACATTCCGGTTTCACGTTCATTCCGACCGTGAGCCGCAGCCCGAACTGGACGGGTGAGAAGGCCTATGTTCAGGAGATTGCGAAGAAACGTTTTGCCGGTCAGACTCAAGGGCTTGATTTTTACGGTTGCGGATTGGTGCCGATGTGCCAGCAGTTGAAACAGGCATTGATTGAAATGAATATTCCTAAGGAGAATGTCCACTTCGAGCAATTCACTTAAATGAAATCCTATCGAGAATATTTAACATTCAATACAAAGAAACGCCGCGAATACATTAACATCACCCCGCAGGTGGAGGCGATCATCCGCAAGTCCGGCGTGGAGGAAGGCCTGGTGCTCGTGAACGCGATGCACATCACGGCGAGTGTCTATATCAATGACGACGAGCGGGGTCTGATCCAGGATTTCGACGAGTTCCTAGAAAAAGTTGCGCCGTACGATGTAAAAAAATACCGGCACCATCAAACCGGCGAAGACAACGGCGACGCGCACTTAAAGCGCCAGCTCTTCGGCCGCGAAGTGGTTTGCGCAATCACGGACGGAAAGCTGGACTTCGGCCCCTGGGAGCAGATCTTCTATGCGGAGTTTGATGGGATGCGTCCCAAACGGGTGCTGGTCAAAATAATCGGTGAGGAGTAAACTCTTTTTATGGATAGAAGGTCTGTTCTGATAGCCGACGATGAGCGCGACACCGTATCGCATCTGGAGAGGCATTTGTCCGCCGCCGGTTTTGACATCCACACCGCGCATGACGGTTACTCGGCGCTCACGAAGGCGCGCGTGATGGCGCCGGACCTCATCCTGCTCGACCTCATGATCGGCGGCTTGCGGGGCGTGGAAGTCAAGAACCGCTTGAACCGTGAACCTGCGACGATCAACATTCCCGTTATTTTCATGACTGATCGGGCGACGACCGACGAAAAGATCCAAGGCTTCAGCCTAAAGGCCGATGATGTGGTGGCCAAGCCCTTCAATCTTCCCGAACTCATCGCCCGGATTGATTCGCTTTCCCAGCGCTACCGCGAACGCGACCAGGCACTTGCCACGGACCCTCTCACGGGGCTTAACAATTTGTATGTTTTCAAACGCAGTCTCGCTCAGCTTTTTAATGTTGCGCACCGGTACAAGCGCCCTTTTTCGCTGGCCGTCATTGATCTCGACGAATTTAAACGTATCAACGACCGCTGCGGGCATGCGGCCGGTGACCGTGCGATCAAGGCGCTGGCTCAGTGCATGAAGAGCTCGTTCCGGGAAACCGATATTCTGATCCGGTATGGCGGCGATGAGTTTGTGACGCTCTTTCCGGAAACCGGCGAAAAGCAGGCCGAAGACGGGGTTGAACGTTTCCGGGCCGGCGTCTCAGAGTTGCCCGTACCGATTGACGCCAAGACCCATTTCAAGCTGTCGGTCAGCATCGGGCTGGCCCAATTCGACGAAACGATTCGCCGGCCGATGGAACTCTTTGAGCTGGCGGACAAGCGGATGTACAAGGAAAAAACCGCGAAGAAGAAAAGATGATCAAGGAACAAGCCTTAGTTCTTTTTGCCCTGCTGATTTCTTCGCCCGGTTTTGCCGATGAGCAAAAACTCATCGAGCGCCTCGATTTGTCCACGACCGCGTTCTCGGAGCTCATGCAATCGAAGGATTCCAGTATCCCCAAAGAGATGCTCCAGAAGAGTGAAGCGATCGTGATTTTCCCGCGCACGCTCAATATCGCCTGGGGCATCGGCGGACAGTACGGCAAGGGAGTGCTTCTAAAGCATGATAAGGCGGCAGGGAGGTGGAGTAAACCCGTTTTTTACATGATTGGCGGCATCACACTCGGTCCCCAGATCGGCGGCCAGGCCGTTGACATAGTTCTGGTCATCATGAACGAGAAAGGTTTGAACAGTCTGCTCAAGAGCCAGTCCACGCTTGGCGGCGATGCCGGCATCGCGCTCGGGCCCGTCGGCCGTAACGCGACCGCCTCTACGGACTTAAGGGCCGGTGCCGAGATTTATTCCTACTCACGCGCCAAAGGGCTTTACATCGGTTTGTCACTCAAAGGGGCGATCGTGAAACCCGATAAGGACGCGAATGCCGAGTACTACGGTTCCGAGAGACCTTTTCATAAGAAACTTCTGGAGGTCGTTTACCATTACGCGCCGCCTAAAAAAATGGATGTGACGCCTTTAATGTGGATTGCGGCCGCACTTATCGCAGCCGTGGTCATCGCTTATATCTTCCGTTGAAATTTTCCGGACGCACCGACTGGCCGCGGGTCCGAAACCGACTGACCCAAATCCTGGAATCCAAAAAAAAGAGCGGCGCCCCGCTTATCGATCTTACCGAGTCCAACCCCACGCGCTGCGGGTTTGGCTACTTGACCCCCGAACTTCTTAAGCCCTTGTCCGATCCCGGCAATCTTGCTTACGAACCGGACCCTCACGGCCTGCGGAAGGCAAGGGAGGAGATTTGCGGGTATTATTCTGAAAAAGGGGTGAGCCTGCACGCCGACCAGATTTTTCTGACCGCCGGCACCGGTGAAGCCTACGCTTTTTTATTTCGCCTTTTGTGCGACCCTGGAGACCCGGTTTTGCTTCCGCGGCCCGGTTATCCGCTGTTGGATTATCTGGCGGACTTGAATGACGTGAAGCCCGTGTTTTATGATCTGAGCTACCAAGACGCCTGGCGCATGGACGAGAAGAGTTTTCCGAAACATTTCTTTAAGACAAAGGCCGTTCTGGTGGTCAATCCCAATAACCCGACGGGCAATTATGTCACGCGGGAGGAAAGCGCTTTTATTTCCGGCGTTTGCCTGAAGAATCAGTGCGCGGTCATTTCCGATGAAGTGTTCTTTGACTTTTCCTGGGAGGGTTCAAACCAGGAGAGAAAGAGTTTTGCCGGATGCGCGGACGCCTTAAGCTTCACGTTAGGCGGGCTATCCAAGTTCCTGGGTTTGCCTCAGATGAAGCTCGGATGGATCGTCGTCAACGGCCCGCGAAAAGAAAAGGAGGAAGCCATCCAAAGGCTTGAAATCATCGCCGATACCTATCTTTCCGTCAACACCCCGGTCCAGAACGCTCTGCCCGTCTGGTTCCAAAATTATAAGGGGATCATTCGTGAAATCCGGGAACGCTGTTTGCAAAACAGGCGCTTCTTAACACAGGCGCTCGAGGCAGCCAAGCCCGTCCGGCTGTTAGGCGGCGAGGGAGGCTGGTATGCCATGCTGTCTCTGGGCGGATTCGTGTCTGACGGCTCGCTTGCCGTCAGGCTTCTTGAGGAGTACAATGTGCTCCTTCATCCCGGCTATTTTTTCAACACAGGAAGCGGCCGGGAGATTGTACTGGGCCTGCTTTCGCCTGCGCCTGTTTTCCGGGAAGGGGTGGAGCGCCTGTTAAAATGTTTGCATTTTTAGACTTTATCATGTATATTTATCTATAAGTGAACAATAGTTAACAATATATAATAACTTTAACAAAAGAAAGGGTAGAAACAAATGAGTGCAAACCATAATGGCAAGATCAACGAAGCGCTTGAACTGCTCAATGAAGCGGCTCAAACGAAGAAGGACGAAATATTAAAGCTTATTACCAATAAGTACTCGGATTTTAGAGAGACGGTAGAAGCGACAAGAGAACGGGCCGGCGAGGTGATAGAAGACGGAATTAAGCTGGGCCAGGTGCGCGTGAAGAAGGCGGCCAGGGAAATGGATAAGAATGTCCATAAAAATCCTTGGGCGTTTATCGGCGGAGCCGCTGCCACCGCGCTTCTTTTGGGCTTTGTGTTGGGCAAGGCGACAAACAAAGACTAGGACCTAACCGGACCCCACGTCCGGTAGAACAAAAAAGGGACTCGCCATGAGTTGTGGCGAGTCCCTAATCACTCACATGGGGAAGGGCAGCGGTAAATCCGCAACGAATCTTTTAAGAATTTCCGGCATTCTTTTTGGGATCGCCGGATCCTTTCACGTCGTTCGGTATTTTACGGCGCTTGAGTTTCGCGTCGGCGGTTTTGAGCTGACGCCTCTCGGAAGTTTGATTATTGGTTTATGCCTGCTTCTTTTATCCGTATCCTGTTTCCGAGCCTCAAGGTAATAAATATAACAAAATAAGTTATATATATAGATAGTTATTTAATTTAATCAATATTAAAGTACTTGACATTAATCGCCTGACAAATGTAGACTGCTTGCGGTACTAAGAGGCTACTGTTAAAATATTAATTTACGTCATCCTGAGGCGCGTTAGCGCCGAAGGATCTAAAGCACGAGATTCTTCGCTTCGCTCAGAATGACGGATAAACAGGGGAATTTCATGAACGTCTACGAAGAAAAAATCATAAAAGAGCTCTTGCCCGAAGTCGAGGCGGAGATCCAGCGTTTTGAAAGGGAAATCGCCCTCTTGGAGCAGGGTGCCCGTGATCCCGATGATTTCAAAAGGTTCCGTTTAGAGAACGGCGTTTACGGTATCCGCGGCACGACGGACCGCCACATGATCCGCATCAAGATCCGTTACGGCAACCTAAATGCGCTGCAGTTGGAATGCCTGGCGGATATCGCCGAAAAATATGCTCCCAACAAACTGGCGCACGTCACCACGCGGCAGGCGGTCCAGATGCATGAGATCAAGCGCACGGATGTTCCCACGATCTTGAGGATGCTGGCCAAAGTGGGCCTGACCACACGGGAAGCTTGCGGCAATACGGTCCGGAACGTGACCACTTCCCATTATGCGGGCATTT
>MHFI01000012.1 GCA_001804125.1 Omnitrophica bacterium RIFCSPHIGHO2_02_FULL_51_18 | reverse complement strand
TTGCTTATTTTCTTGTGCGGTCTGATGATGGTTGCATTTTTGTTTTCCTTATCAAGGGGCGGCATTTTATCGTTAGGTTTAGCAGCTGTCGTTATGACATCTCTTCTGGTGAAGCGCGGTATTCTGAAGCAGGCGTGGTGGATTTGGGCGACACTGTTGATTTTTGCCGGCGCGATGATGCTGCTTTTTGGCGTTGAGCCTCTGGTCGAGAGGTTACAATCGCTTCGCATGATTGTGGAGGTCGATGAATCGGTCAGCCGTTTGCGGATTTGGCAGGCTGCCATTGGGCTTATCTCGCAAAATTTTTGGTTGGGAACCGGCCCGGGCACGTTTGGAGATGCTGTCCTTTTTTTTAAAGCGGAACCTTTTCATGGCCGCCCCGTCCATGCCCACAATGATTATTTGGAATTGATGGCTGATGGCGGTATCTTCGTCTTTTTGGCTTTCCTCGTACTTTTTTTTGCCGTGATGAGGAAAGGGTGGCGCTTGTTTCACGAGACGGAGAAGAGGTCTAAGTTAGGGCTTGCCGCCGGTGTGTTGACGAGCGGGATGGCTCTGGCGATTCACAGCACCGTCGATTTTAATTTTCACGTTCCGGCCAATGCCGTGTATTTCACGGCGGTGGCGGCTCTCATGTTGTCGCGAAGCGAAGGGGGGCACTATACGGGCGCCATTCAAAGGAAAGCGGTGGTGTCCGTTTTTTCCCTGCTATTTATTGTAACTTTGGCGGGCAGCGTTTTTTTCGGCTTGTCGGATTTTTTTAAATGGCGCGGCCAGAAGGCCCTGGAGCGAAAGGACTATTCACAGGCCGTCCGTGCGATGACTCGCTCCCTCGTCTTCAACCCCTCCAGCGCGGAGACATTTTATCTAAGGGGGCTCGCGCATGAAAGGGCTTGGCTTAAAGATACCCGGGGAGAGAACGATTCTTTGATTCAGTCCATTTCCGATTTCAGAAAAGCTTCACGGTTAAATCCCCTTGAGCCCTATTATGAGTACCATAAAACGAAGATGTCTTGTCGTTCAGGCGCCATCCGGTCAGACAGAGAGGTGATAGCCGCCTATGAGAAGGTAATCCAAAAAGAGCCCAAGGACCCGGACCTTTATTTTTTGTCGGGCCGAGACCTTCTCAAATTGGCCGGAAAAACCCGTGAAACACTGGAGCAAAAGGCGGTGTCTCTTCTGAAAGAATGCATGAATATGGACCGCCTTTACCGCGACCGTATCTACGGCCTTTTATGGGACTATAAGAGAAACTTGCGTTTTCTCGAGAGTTTTTCATTGGAGACCGGCCAGGGGCTTCGCGGTCTTTTGAAATTCATAGAAAAGTGGGAGCTTTGGTCTTATCATAGGAAACTCTTTCTTAAAAGCGTAGGGGTAGATGCCTGCGTCCACGACAAGGAGGCGGCCGCGCTTTACGCCGATAGCCGGCCGGGTCGGTTCTTTTCGATGGAAGATTTTGACAAGGTCCCCGGAGACGAAGCGGCCATGGGGAAAAATTTTTACAGGAAAGGGAACATCTCAAAATCCGTTTCGTTGAACGGAAAAAGAAGTCTTTTGATCCTGAGGGCGAAGAGCAGAAAGGTCGCCGGGATTTACGGCTATTTGCTTGTCAGACTCGATCATAAGCCCGTGCAGTCCTTTTACGTCCGGAGCCCGGATTATGAGGAGTATCCGGCTATTTTAAGTCATGAACCGGGCACACACACGTTAACCCTGTCCTACCTCAACGATAAAGTTGATCCGGAAAGAGGAGGCGATAGGAACATTTGGATCGAGAGGATTGAGATAAGAGATGCGTAAACTCGTCAAGGCCACTTCGCTTCTGACGCTGGTCAATGTCTCCGAAATGGCGACCCGCTTCGTGAGGACAAAATGCATCGCGCTTTTTTTAGGTGTCGCCGGTTCGGGCCTTTTTGCGCAACTGGCGATTTTTTTCGAGCTGACGCGCGCCTGGTGCAGCCTCGGTACGCGCCGCGCGGTTATCCGGCAAATCGGCGAAAACAGGAAAGAGGGCGCGGGGAACGAGCGTTATCGCGAGGTGATTCAAACGTCGTTTTCCCTGGAACTCGTGTCAGCGTGCGTGATCGCGTCTCTGGCGACCGTGTTTTCAAAAACGATCTCACAAAAACTCTTCGCCGATCCGGCTTACTACCCTTACGTGATCGCCTTCTCCTGGATACTGCCTTTCGCGTCTTTGGTAACTCTCTTCGGGACCATTTTAAAGGCCAACATGGAGTATAAGTTGTACACGGCGTACACGATGGGCGCGCATCTGGTGATTATCTTGGCCGTGCCGTTTGCCATCTATCGTTTCGGTTATTGGGGGGCGGCATCCGCCCAGTGGTTTTTCTTTGCGGTTCCCCTGGCGGCTTATGTCATTCTTCACTTCAGGAAGCCTTTTTTGTTTTTTTCCCGCCGAGTAAACTTCGGCATGCTCAAGGAACTGGTCGTGGACGGCACCAACGTGCTCTACCAGACGACGGTCGGGAACGTCATCAAGCTTTTTCTGACGAGTCTGGTTATCATGCGTCTCGGCCTTGACAGCATGGGTATTTACCAGGTGGTGCTGACGTTTACGACGGTGTACCTCACGATCCCGATCCAGGCGATTTCGGGTTATACGATGCCTGTCATTGCCGCCGCCGCGGATAACCGTGAAATCAATAAGGCCGTCAACGATTCTCTGCGGTTTTTGTGTTATGTGTTGATGCCGGTGATCGCAGGCCTCATTTTATGGCCGGCTTTTTTTATTGAGGTGTTTTACAGCCGTGAATTCTTCGCGGCGGTCCCGATCCTGCGGCTTCAACTCCTTGGCACCGTGTTTGATATCGCAAACCACGCCCTGGGCTCGAGCGTGGCCGCCAAGGGAAAGTACAGGGCGCTTTACGTGATAGGCACCGTTCATTCGGTTTTTTATTTTGGTTTGTCCTGGCTTTTCTTTCTCCGTTGGGAGTTGCCGGGTCTTGCGTTCGGATTTGCGATCGCGAATATCCTCGTGACGGCGATGCTCTTTTATCTAAACAGGAAATATTTCAGTTTCACTTTGAGCCGTGAAAATTTCGGACTTTTTTTGTCGTTGGGCCTGTGGCTTGGCCTCGCGTTTTTTGTCGCGATGAGCCATGACGGCTTCATCGTAAAAGCGGCCGTGACCGCGCTGGGCATCCCGTGGGCTTATTTCAATCTCACCCCCCGCGAAAGAGACTTCCTTTTCACGAGGGCAAGGGCCCTTGTCTCGGGGCGAAGGTCCGGAGGAGATTCGGCATGAGCCCCTACGCCCTCTTTTTGGCCGCGGTGCTTGCGGTGCCGTTTATTCTGTTTAGTCTGGGGTATATTGACTGGATTTTCTTCGCGGCGGGTTTGGGTATAGTCATTTACGCGGGACTGCTGCTGGTGAATATCGAGATCGGTTTCCTGATACTGATTTTCCTGAGGAGCAGTCTCGATTATTTCAGGTTTACGACGGAGGGTACGCTGAACGCGGCGGCGCTTGTCACCGTGGGCCTGATTGTGCTTAGCCTGTTCTATGTCCTGTATAGGAAAATAAATATTCTGAAGTTTGAGGAGAGCGGGCCGTGGCTCATTTTTTTGGCTGCCAGCGCCTTGTCGTTCGGGATTTCCAAGAACTTGGCCGGCAGTTTGGCGGATTGGTTGAGGTTGTCCAGTATTTTCGCCGCTTACCTGATGACGCGGACGCTGGTTGTCTCCGAGAAAAAGGCAAAGGTTTTCTTTTTGACGATTCTTTTATCATCATTGATACCCATGACCGTGGCCCTCTATCAATGGGGGACGGACCAAGGGGTCTTTTCCAAGGATTTTGAGTACGGGAGGTTGGCCGGGACGTTTTCTCATCCCAACGCGTTTTCATCCTACCTTTTAATCATTCTTGTTTTCAACCTCGTGCTGATTCTGGAAAAACAATCGTTCATCGCGGGCAAGCTTCTTTTTCTTCACACGGCTTTTTGCCTTTTTCTGTTTGTGATGACGTTTTCGAGGGGCGCGTGGATTGTTTTCGTAATCTCGATGCTTTTCATCGGTTTTCTGAGGTATAGAAAAGTTTTTATCCTGATGCCGATTTTGGCGATATTGGCTTTGGTGTTTTTCCCCGCTATTGGCGAGCGGCTTGAAGGGATGATATTTTTTGGCGCTGCCGGCGATGCTTCGTCCATAACTTGGAGACAGATGGCGTGGTCCAACGCCATGGAGCTTTTTCTAAAGAATCCGTTGCTCGGGAACGGTCTTGGTATGATCTCCTATGAGCTGGGATATCGGGCACACAATGATTATGTGAGATTATTGGCTGAGACGGGCGTGGTTGGAATCGTTTCTTATTTTTTTCTGGTTTACGGGACTATCAGAAGATCGTGGAAAGATTATAAGAAATCCGCGACCGCTCTTGCCAAGGCGCTGAATCTTGCATTGTTAGCGATTTTGCTTGGATTTGTGGTTCGGCAATACGCGGACAATACGCTCCGGCATACCGTTGTCATGATTTATTTGTGGATACTCATCGCAATCACTCGAAATATATCCGGCTGGCAGAAAGTCGAAAAGCCGGAAGCGGTTCGTGAATAAAGGTTTTTCGGTGCTATAATGACAAATCCCTTATGTTAAAAGAGCAGTATAAATTTTTTAGAAACTTTCTTTTTGTCGGCGATCTTCTGATCGCGACAGCCAATTTCTTCCTCATTTATTATTTACCATTTTATTTTCGCGCTTTTTACAAAATGGACCTGTTTCCCGAAAGTAAAATTATTTCAGCGCCCCACGGCATCGACCTTTATTTTCGTGTTTACTACCTTGTGTTGCTTCTCTGGTCGGTTTTGTTGGCATGGAAGGGGGAGTACCATCACCTTCGTATACAAACCTACCGTAAAATTATCATCAATCATCTGATCAACGGCGCGGTCTTTTTCTGTCTTTTTGCCGGCTTTGCTTTTTTATTTAAGTTAGATTTCTTAAGCCGTAAGTTTATGGTGATCTATACGGTTTCTACGACGCTTTGGCTTTTATCGGCCCGGTTGACCGTACTCTCCATCGCCTATTACGTCAGGAAAAGGGGTTATAACTACCGGAACCTGCTGGTGGTCGGGACCGGCCGCAGGGCCCAGGAGTTCCTAAGCCTTGCCGCCCGCCATAAGGAGTGGGGTTACCGCGTGATCGGTCTTGTGGATCGTGACCCCGGAATTATCGGAAAAAAAATAGCGGGTTATGAAGTTCTGGGCGTGCTGGACGATCTGCCAAAGCTTCTTGAAACCAACATCGTGGACGAAATGGTGCTGGTAGTGCCGCGAGGCTGGCTCAAGGAAATCGAAAAGTGCATTCTTTATTGCGAGGCCGTGGGAATTCCCGCGACGCTCTCAACGGATTTTTTTGACCTTGAAATCGCTTATGGTGTTCCAAAGGAGCTCGATGGATTTACTTATCTAACCTTTGAAACGAGGCGCCTTAAGGATTCCGAGCTTTTAATCAAGCGGTTTTTCGACATCCTGTTTTCGTTGACGCTGCTTTTACTTTCGCTTCCTGTTTTGGCAGGGGTATGCGTGCTTGTCAAAATAGCTTCGAAAGGCCCCGTTTTTTTTAAGCAAAAAAGGTGCGGTTTAAACGGCAGAGAGTTTATGCTTTATAAATTCCGGTCTATGGTGGTGGGGGCTGAAGCAAAGCTCGGGGAACTCAAGGCCTTGAATGAAATGTCGGGTCCGGTCTTTAAACTGGAAAATGACCCGCGGCTCACAAAAATAGGGAAGTTTTTGCGTAGAACAAGCCTTGATGAGTTTCCTCAATTATGGAATGTTTTAAAGGGAGATATGAGTTTGGTGGGCCCGAGACCGCCGCTCCCTTCGGAGGTAAAAAAATACGAGCCGTGGCAGCGCAGACGCCTTTCGATGAAGCCGGGTATTACCTGCATCTGGCAGGTATCCGGGCGTAACAAGATCAATTTTGAAGACTGGATGCGGATGGATCTTTATTATATTGACCGTTGGTCGTTGTGGCTTGATATGAAGATCACGCTTCTCACCGTGCGCGCGGTTTTAACGGCGCACGGCGCGAAGTGATCCTGCCGGGAGATTATACCGGGGTTGTCGGCGAAGAATCCTGGGGAATATCGTCCCTGGGATTTTCCGGATCATCACCCTTCGGAGGCTCCGGATTGCCAGATGGACCTAGGGCAGTCTCAAGCGCGATTTCCTTTTCCTCGCAAGGATTCTCAGAATACTCGGTTCCCAGAACGTTGAACGTGACGGCTCCTGTCGAACCGCAGTCGTTTTGAATCTTTAAAATACCCTTCTCGGCGTCATACAGGATTTTAATCTTATTGCCGCCTACAAGGTCCAGCGTCATTCCCGCTTCATCATTGTAAACATGCAGATTGCCGTCGTGCAAGTCGACGGTAAGCAGTCCTTCTTCGTTAAAGTCAAAATCGACATCCGTTCCGCGAACCGCACCTATGGCTGTGGGTGTCACTACCTGAAACGGCTTAACGACTTTTTCTTTGTTAATCTTAGCATTCAATTTGCCGAGCTTTAACAGAATGTCCTGTGTCTCGGGCATTTCTTGCACCGTGATGGAGGTATTCGGCTCGACGGTGACAGAGGCAATGTCCGAATAGACGATCAGGCAGGACCCATTGGCGGTTTTAACCGAGTCCCCGCTATTGAGCGGGGTGCCAGCCGACACCGGTTGCCAGGCATCGGGTGCCGCGCCCGCCGGTTGAATCATGACCTCGCCCTGGATATTGTCCAGGGTTGCCACAGGTTCGGCGAAGGCGACGCCGGCCGCCAGGCAACCCATAACCCCCGCCAACCCGACTGACTTTAACGTACGACAGAATATACTTTTCATCGTTACTAACCTCTTCTTGTTCTACTTTGTTTTTGTATGTGACGTGTTAACGCTAAAGGAAAACCTCTCAAAAATATGGCCCGCTACAGCGATACAAAGATATGGGCGAGACGCTTGACGTTTATGCTAGCAAAATACAGTCTCGATTGCAAGCGATCCTTGATGTTTCTTACCCGCACTGTTGGGTGTTTGAGAAGCGCTTTCTTGCCTTCCAAAAAGGCGATAAACGCCTTTTTATCAAGCTTTGCTCCCCACTTTTGCTGGATATAGGCAAAGGACTCCCCGTTTCTTGACCAATCCCATTGATGCTCATAAAGCTTTATATCCATTGGCCTTATGGATGATTCGCTCGACAGCTTTAACCGAGTGCCAGAGTCGAATATAACCGAGAGCCTCAGTTCCTTTGCGCGAAAACTCATGTCTAGGCCAAGAAGGGGTGTACTTATCTTCGAATCTATTTCACCGATTTTTTTTAAAGCATCTTTTTTAATTAGAATTCCATTGATGTTGACAGGAGTAAAGGGCTTGGAGGGATCTAATTCAGCCGGTTCCATGATTGGGCATACCATATCCGCTCGTGTCTCTTTGATGCAGCGCATAAGATTATTGAGCCACCCGGCCGCGAATCGAACGCGGTTATTTGTAAAAAAAGCATAGGGTGTGCGAATATGGGGGATGGCTAGATTCATCGATTGGCTGACCGAGGCCACCTGATCACTGTAGATAATCCGGATGTTTTTATAAAGTGATTTGCGTTTTTCAAGGGCGCTTCGAACGGAATCCGGGGCGCTTCCCTCGACCACAAGCAGCTCAAAAGGATAGGTGGTGACAGGGTGCAAGGAGTCGATAGTTTCAGGGAGAGTGGAATACCGGTCCAGCGGGTAGAGGACCACCGTCACGCGTTCCTCAAAGGGCAATTTCGTTTGGAACACGTCCGGGAAAGGCCTTACAGCACTTGTGATGTTTTTTTCGGTTGGCGCCATAATAACGGTTGCAATCATGGAAGTATACTCGCCCTCCTTTGACTTGTAAAGGGCTTGAGTAAGGAGGATTGGGCAATCCTTAAATATGCTCGAAAATAGTTGGAGATTAGTAGAATTAACAACTCTTTTATACTTTTTTATACCATGATTAGCTTTAAAAATATGTAATAATTAACTTATAGTAACTTTATTTAACTATAATATTGAATGACATGTAAATCATATTGAATCATTATAAAAGTAAACTATTTTATGTTGTTTTTTCTCTGCAGTCATGTATACTTGTGCTAGGTCTTTTAAAAAGTAGCTCTTTGAAAGGAACCGCTTGAAAAAGTAACCCCGGTATGGGGTGTGCTGTTTGAGCATGGGCTCTTACAGGCAAACCTTCGCCACAGATCGCGGCGGATACGCCAAGAATGGTTGGCGTAACCTGAAAAGGTGGGACGCAAAGCCATAGATCCTCGCCAGTCAGAAACGGCTGGAAGGACAGCTAGGTTGCCAGGTGAATGTTCGGAATGGAGAAGGCGTTTTTTTGGACGATTGGGATGTCCTGCCTGGTATCCGGCTATCAGCGGTAGTAGAGGGAGGGCGCCAAAATGAGAACATCGTTCAAGAGAATAAAGTTATATCTTTCATCCTGTTTAGTGATTTCGTTCGCCGCATTTATATATTCGTCTTTCTGTAGTTTCACGGCCGCAGCCGCCGATTTATTGTCTACTTCCCAAGATCCTCTCATCAGCAGTTTTGTGTCTGTCACACAATTGGCCGGCTATCAGGAGACGTCGGCTCTGCTCGATGGGTCATCGACTGGCCTGCCGGCGGGCAACGCGTACTACCTGTCTATGACGGGGTCCGATCAAAATGACGGCTCAGAAAGCGCCGGCTGGAAGACCTTGCAGTACGCCATGTCCAAGCTAAAAGCGGGTGACACGCTTTATATCATGGAAGGGGTGTATCAGCAGACGGCGAATATTTCCGTGTCCGGAACGGAGAGCGCCACTATCACGGTCGCGGGCATTGGGCGTGTCGTCTTTGATGGAACCAACCTAGGCTCCTACGACCCCATTTTTGATACGCAGGGGAACGACTATCTCAGATTCGAAAACATCGAAGTCAATAATGCCCGATCGTTGGCCCACATCACGACGGGAAGCCATCACATTGAAATCGAAAACCTGGTGACGCATAACACGCAGTTTGCGGTCTGGATGAAGGATGCGTCGTTTGTGACGGTTCGGAATGCGTTTGTCTATCAGTCAAGGAACGGGTTCCGCGGGGAGGGCGTGACTCACGACGTGAGTTTCGAGAATATTGAAGTGTACTATTCCGCGGAGGACAATTTATCGGACAATGGTTATTTAAATGGAGATGGATTCATTTTTGAGTCGGATACCTATAATTTGACCTTTTCAAACATTATCACGGCCTTCAACGCCGATGCCGGCATGGATATCAAGGGCGATAATGTCTTGATTGAAAATGTCATTTCTTACAGCAATACGATGGGCCTGAAGCTCTGGGGCGTGGATGTGAGGGTGGTGAACGCCTTGATCTATGCTTCGAAGGATCAGATTTCCTCGAGCGGCCTCTACACGGGGGCCGTGGGGATTAATGTGCGGTCCGGGTTCTCAAAGGTCTACAACTCGACGGTCGTCGACAATCAAAGCCGGGACGTGAAGGCGGCTTCCGGAGCGGGCTTATACCTGGAAAATTCCATTGTCGCGCGCCGCGACTCCATTGGACAGTTAAAAAGCGCCGCAGGGCCGATCACGGAACGAAATGTGCTTTGGTACCGTTTAGGCGCATCCGGACCTGATTTTGCGATTCCCGCGGGTAGTTTGTGGGCGGACCCGGGTTTCGTGGATTGGCTGAGCGGAGATTTTCGCCTCAAATCCACGAGTACGGCCATTAACAAAGGCCTGATGTCAGCCGGGTTACCCGCTTACGATTTGGACTTTAATGATCGCGTCGCCCAAGACGTTGTCGATTTAGGGGCGTATGAGTATCAGCCGGCTGATCAGCCGCCCGTGTTAACGGTTCCGCAAGATCCGAGCATCCAAGAGGGGGCTACCTTGTCATTTACGCTGTCCGCAAGCGACCCTGAGGGGGATGTTCTGGCGTATGCCGCCTCCAATCTTCCGGCCGGGGCCTCATTGGATGCGAAGACAGGGCTTTTTAGCTGGACGCCCGGTTACAATCAGTCCGGGGAGTACAGCATCGTTTTCGC
>MHFI01000011.1:5126-10332 GCA_001804125.1 Omnitrophica bacterium RIFCSPHIGHO2_02_FULL_51_18 | reverse complement strand
GGCCGGCACGCCGAAGCGCTCCATCGTCGGCTGGGCGCAGTGGTGACCGGCACGTATCGCCACGCCCTGTTGGTCGAGCACAGTCCCGATATCGTGCGGGTGAACGCCTTCCATCACGAATGACACAAGACTCGCCTTCTTAGAAGCGTTTCCGATTACCTTCAAGCCCTCTATCTTTAAAAGCTTTTCCGTCGCATGGCTCAAAAGATCCTGCTCATGCGCGTGAATCGCCTCAAACCCTATGTTTTCCAAATAATCGATCGCAACCCCCAAGCCTATAATCTCGGCGATCGCCGGCGTTCCCGCCTCGAACTTGGCCGGAGGTTTCGCGTAAGTGGTTTTTTTGAAACTTACTTCATGGATCATGTCACCGCCGAACTGATACGGATCCATCGCCTCCAAATGTTTTTTCTTGCCGTATAAAACACCGATACCTGTCGGTCCGTAAACCTTGTGTCCTGAGAAGCAAAAAAAGTCGCAGTCCATGGCCTGCACGTTCACTTTCATGTGAGGCACGCTCTGCGCGCCGTCCACGAGGACTACCGCTCCGGCATGATGCGCCAGTTTTATGATTTCTTCGACCGGGTTCACCGTGCCGAGCGCGTTGGACACCTGCGTAACAGCCACTAAGTACGTCCTCGGCCCCAAAAGCTTTTTGTAGGCTTCCAGATCCAACTCGCCGTTATCGTCAACCGGGATCACTTTAAGAACCAAGCCCTTCTCTTCGCAAAGCGCCTGCCACGGCACGATATTGGAGTGATGTTCGATCGCCGAAATAATGATCTCGTCCCCTTTTTTCAGGAATTTGCGCCCGTAACCTGTTGCGGCCAGGTTGATCGCTTCGGTGGCCCCGCGCGCAAAGATGATTTCCGACATTTCTTTCGCGTTTAAAAATTTGCGTGCCTTCTCCCTAGCTTCGTCCACCGCGGACGTCGCGTGCTGACTCAACGTATAGACGCCCCTGTGAATGTTCGCGTTCTCATTTTTCAAAAATGAGATCATGCGCTCAATCACGGAAAGCGGTTTTTGCGTCGTCGCCGCATTGTCAAAATAGACAAGCGGCTTTCCGTTCATGCGCGTACCCAGCATCGGAAAATCTTTGCGGATCTTTTGAGTATCGAACAGTTTAGTTGCCAACATGCTTACCGATTACGTCATTCTGAGCGAAGCGAAGAATCTCGTTTTGAGATCCTTCGGCGCTTTGCGCCTCAGGATGACGATCCCCCCATTATTGTTTTGAGTCTTTCATTTACAAGTGCTTCAAGCTCTTCCTTTAAACCTGCCGGCTCCATCCCCTCAAGCACTTCTTCCGCAAACCCATACACCAGTAAAAACCGCGCAAACTCCTTGGAAAGACCGCGGCTTGTGAGATAAAAGAGCTCATCTTTTTCCAGTTGCCCGACTGTCGCGCCGTGCGTGCAGGAAACATCATCCGCGTCGATTTTTAGTTTTGGCCCGGTCTTCGCCTGCGCCTCGTCCGACAAAAGGATGTTTTTGTTGAGTTGCCGCGAGTCCGACTTTAGAGCGCCTTTGACCACTTCTACAAGACTGTTGAACTCAGTCTTTGATTTTCCGGCCAAAACATTTTTATAGAACTGCCGGCTGATACAATGAGGCACTTTGTGAAAAGCGGTGATGCGGTTTGAAACCTGGGATCTTCCGTCCAGTATCGCAAGCCCTTTTAACGAACAAAAACCATGCTCTTCCTCAAAATGCACTTCACATTCACTGCGTGTCACGTCCCCGCCCTCGGCGAACTCAAAAAAATCGAGGTCGCTGTGCCGCTTAAGATAAAAACGCTTGGTGGAAACGCTGGTTCCCTCGCCGCCGCGCTTTACTTCGTAAAAACTCACACAAGCACCCGGCGCCAGGCGCGTTTCAATATTTTTTTTGCTTTCATAACGCCTGTCGCCGGTGCTTAGATCATTCAGGATGATCTTCAAGCGCGTCGAAGCACCGGCATGGATCAAAATATCCGAAGAATAGGACAAAGGTTCTTTCTTTTGTCCGGCTTCGGACGTTAAAAACAAGATATGCACGAGTTCTTCCACGACCACTTTATCCGGGATCGACAGAGAGACACTCTTGCCGCTGGACAAAATATCTAAAGCCACACCTGACGGCCAAACACCTGCTTTTGAAAGCTCTTTTGAATAGACTCCGTCCACAAACACGACCCGGTGCTGTTTGATTCCTGAAAGATTGTTTAAACGAGCGTCAGTTTTGTGAATGCTTGAAACATTCATATTAAAAGTTCATACCCCGTTTTCTCAAGCTCAAGCGCCAGTTCTTTGGTCCCCGAGCGCACGATACGTCCATCGGACAATACATGCACAAAATCCGGCGTAATGTAATCCAGGACCCTTTGATAATGCGTGATCACGATGATCGCATTGTCCGAACGTTTGAGTCGATTCACACCTTCGGCCACTTCCCGAAGCGCATCGATATCAAGTCCTGAATCTGTTTCATCCAAAACCGCCAGGTCCGGGTCGAGCACCGCCATCTGGAAGATCTCATTGCGCTTTTTCTCGCCGCCCGAAAACCCGTGGTTCAGCGAGCGTTTGAGAAAGCTCTCGGGCATGTCGACCAGCTTAAGTTTCTGTTTCAAAATCTCCTCGAAATCCAACGGATCCACTTCCGGCTTGCCTTGAAACTTGCGCCTGGCGTTGTAGGCCATTCTCAAGAAACTTGCGTTATTCACGCCCGGCACTTCGACCGGATATTGAAACGCCATGAAAATGCCGCTCAAGGCCCTGGCTTCGGGTTCTACCCCAAGAATGCTTTTACCTTTAAACAAAATGTCGCCGCTGGTTACTTCATAATTGGGATCACCGGCAAGCACCTTCGCGAGCGTGCTCTTCCCCGAGCCGTTCGGACCCATGATCGCGTGGACCTCGCCCGCCTTCACCAAAAGGCTAAAGTTTTTGAGGATCGGCTTTCCATTTATGCTCACTGACAAATTCTTGATTTCTAACATCCTCGCCTCACATGTTACCGTCATTCTGAGTGTCCCTGAGCAAAGCGAAGGGGCACGAAGAATCTCAAAGACGAGATCCTTCGGTCGCCGCGGCGACCTCAGGATGACGGTGATGCGTTTTGCTCAAGATGACGTGTTATCCTACGGTTCCTTCCAACTTCAGCCCCAAAAGCTGTGTCGCCTCGACCGCAAACTCTCCGGGCAATTCCTTAAACACATCCTTGCAAAATCCGCTCAAGATAGAGCTCATCGCGTCCTCGGTGCCGATGCCGCGCTGTTGGAAATAAAAAAGCTGGTCATCGCTAATCTTCGACGTCGAGGCCTCATGTTCCACCTGGCTCTTTCGGTTCTGGACATTGATCGTAGGAAACGTGTTGGCACTGCATTTGGGGCCGATGAGAAGCGAGTCGCATTGCGTAAAATTTCTCGATCCCACCGCCGATTTTCTCATCTCCACCAGGCCGCGATAGTTGTTCGCGGCCTGACCCGCCGAGATGCCTTTTGAAATCACCGTGCTCTTTGTATTTTTTCCGATATGAATCATCTTCGTGCCGGTGTCGGCCTGCTGAAAATGATTGGTGAGCGCCACCGAATAAAATTCGCCGGCCGAATCATCCCCGATCAGGATGCAGCTTGGGTACTTCCACGTGATCGCAGAGCCGGTCTCGACCTGCGTCCAGGAAATCTTCGAATTTTTGCCCTGACATTTACCGCGTTTGGTCACAAAATTATAAATCCCGCCCTTTCCGGTCTTCGGATCACCGGCATACCAATTTTGTACCGTAGAATACTTGATCTCGGCATGGTCGAGCGCCACAAGCTCTACGACCGCCGCGTGGAGCTGGTTCGTATCAAACCGCGGGGCAGTACATCCTTCCAAATAGCTTACGTAACTATTGTCTTCACAAATAATCAGCGTTCTTTCAAACTGTCCCGCGCCTTCGGTGTTGATGCGAAAATAAGTCGAAAGCTCCATAGGACACTTCGTGTTTTTCGGAATATAAACAAATGAGCCGTCCGAAAACACGGCCGAATTGAGCGCCGCGAAAAAATTGTCCGTGGTGGGCACCACGGAACCCATGTATTTTTTGACCAACTCCGGATATTTCTCGACAGCCTCCGAGAAAGAGCAAAATACAACGCCGTATTCGAGAAGCTTTTCTTTGTAGCTTGTCGCAACCGACACGCTGTCAAAGATCGCATCGACGGCCACTCCGGCAAGCTTTTTCTGCTCCATCAAGGGGATCCCGAGCTTTTCAAACGTCGCACGAAGCTCAGGGTCCACTTCATCCATATTCTTCAACTTCTCCGGTGACTTCTTCGGTTCCGAGTAATAAATAATGTTTTGATAGTCAATGGGAGCGTAATGCACATTCGCCCACTTGGGTTCCGTCATTTTCTGCCAGTAGCGAAATGCCTTTAAGCGGAACTCGAGCATAAAATCCGGCTCTTTTTTTCGGCGCGAGATTTCGCGGAGGGTGTCCTCATTCAGGCCCTTCGGAAGCATGTCCGCTTCTATCGGCGTCGTAAAACCATATTTGTATTCCTGGCTTGTGAATTCTTCTATGGTTTTGGGTGTCATAATCCTATTTCCTCGTCATCCTGAGGTCGCCGCGGCGACCGAAGGATCTCGTCTTTGAGATTCTTCGCCCTTCGGGCTCAGAATGACGTTAGGGTGCGCGATCAGACTCTGCGCCTCGGCCGGGCTCTTCGCGAGCGTCTCAAGCGTAATCGAATCGTAAAAGCGGTCCAAAAGCTCCTTTGTCCTCTTCCACACGGGCTTGGCGCCGCACAGGCAGATGTGATTGCAAACGATATCTTCTCGCACCTCGGGTTCGCAAAATGCGTCAAAGGTACTGCCCTCAAGCGCGTCGATAATCTGACGGACCGTGATCTCAAAAGGTTTGCGGGAGAGGCTATACCCACCCTGGTTGCCGTGATGCGCGTCAACTAGATGCGCCGCGCGAAGCGCTTGAAGAATCTTTTCGATATAAGTGACGGAATAGTTCTCGCGCGCGGCGATTTCTTTGGATGTCACAAGCGCCCCTTCAGGTTTTGACGCCATCGCCATCATGCAGATGATGCCGTATTCCGTGCGGGTGGTGTAGCGCATCGGTTCTACTAGTGCTCCTTATCCTTGGCCGGCGCGGAGCAAGGCGACGCGGAATCCATGGGCTCGCTCGGGGATGAGACGCCCTTTTTGACCGTGAAAGATGTGCCGCATCC
>MHFI01000011.1:0-5002 GCA_001804125.1 Omnitrophica bacterium RIFCSPHIGHO2_02_FULL_51_18 | reverse complement strand
CTAACCTCATAGGTCCGGTCGTTTTCTCTTGGGGTATCGTCAAACTTGACGTCATAGGTCATCCCGGAACAACCGCCTCCTTTGACAGCCAACCGAAGAAATGAGCCAGACTTACTCTGGTTTAAGAGCCGTTTGACCTCAATTTGGGCTTTGTCAGACAGATTGATCATATTAATAACCCTCTCCTAAGCAGACCGTTTTAAGCTCGTTTTTAGCCATAATATGTGTCATCTAAGACTCTTATGGCATAAGTATACCTTATCAGACTAACTTTGTCTACTTAGACCTACAGCCTATAGAGCATCCAATAGACGACTACTCCCGTCACGGAGACGTATAGCCAGATGGGTAGGGTGATTTTGGCGATAGCTTTGTGCTCATCTATTTGGCCGCGAATGGCCCGATAGAAGGTTAAAAGGATGAGTGGTAGTTGTAAGACGGCTAGGGTGGTGTGGGAGATGAGAACAGTAAAGTAGACGGTCCGGATCATCCCCTGCCCCTGAAAGGGCGTCGAACCCTGATGGGCGTGGTAATAAAGATAGAGGACGAGGAACAGACACGAGGCGATCCCCGCGGCGCTCATGCAAATCTTGTGAGCGGTGACCCTTTTTTGCTTAATGAAATAATACCCGGTGATAAGAAGCATGGCGCTTAAGGCGTTCAGTGATGCGTTAATGGTAGGCAAAGCAGATAAATTCATAATAATAGTCACGTCATTCTGAACCCGAAGGGCGAAGAATCTCAAAAAAAGAGATCCTTCGCTTCGCTCAGGATGACGATTTTAGTAACACCTCATAGCCCTCTATATAACTGGAATACTTAAACTTAAGTCCCAGCGCTTTTATCTTTTTATTTGAGCATCTTTTATTGGAGCCGTGTGCTCTCATTTTATCAGTGCCGCCGACGGGCGCGGGCAACGAGAGCCGGTCATACAGCCATGTGTAAAACTCACACTGTGTGCAAGGATGGTCGTCGACTCCGAGATAAATTTCTCCGGCCCGGCCCTTCTCGAAAAGAAGCTTGATCGAAGACACCACGTCGTCCAGATGAATACGATTGGTGTAGTCCTCCGAAAGCGCGGGTTTGAAAGCGTCGCTTTTGATCGCTTGAATCCTATTCCGGCCCGGCCCGTAAATACCCCCCAGACGCAGTATCATCGCCGGCCGGCCGTCTCTCAGCACAAGCCTCTCCGTCTTTAGAAGTATGCTCGACTCATCCAGCGCGCCGTTACGCTCATCCACCCAGGAACCGTCCGTCGCCGCGTAAACTCCGGTCGTGGATATGAGGACTATTTTCTTGAGCCTCTCGCCCCACACGGCATCCAAGAGATTCTGTGTGGCGCGATAATAGGTATCTTCATAAGTGTCCGTTTCTCTTGAGGGAGACTGACAGATGAGGAGAAAATCCACCGGAGGCAGATTTTTTAAAGACGGCGGATCGAGTAAATCCGCTTGAATAGTGTGAAATGCAGGTTTGGTCTTTGACCAATCCCGCCGCAGGCCCCACACCTCGGCGCCATTTTGAGCCATGTCCTCTCCAAACGCCCTGCCTATATATCCGCAGCCCGCAATCAATAGCTTCATCAAAATCCCCGAAAAATAAGGTGACAACCTTTGCCAAAGCGTGTATTTTGATTACGATTATACAGCACCCGGATGATAAAAATTTATAAAGAAAAGATTTCGGCCAAAGATGTAAACGCCTTTCTGGGCGATCCGTTTTCCGATATGATCAAATTTGTCGTGGACATCAAAAAAGAAATTATCGCGATGGGCGGAGAGCTTCATTCGGACGCCGAAGCTCTGCTGATCCAAAACGGCTCCGCGCAAAGCGACCTTTGGGGCGGAAATCTTTATCCCGGAAACCCCAAGGAAAAAAAGATCGAATTCACATCGATGATCAATATCCGGCCGCGGCAGAACAACCGTTCCATGGAAATCAAAGACCCGTCGGTAAAAAACAGAGTGTCTTCAATTCTGGAAAAATTTCTGCCATGACAAGCCTCTTGCCGATGGACAAGCAAATCTTGAATATCGCCTCGGAGCTCTGCCGGGCCAAAAAGTGGCTCATGGAAAATAACGAACCGCTCGTCAAATCTTCGCTCGAAAGGGCCTATGATCTTGTCGACCTCACCGTCGTCTCGGCGTGCGAAAAGGGCCGGCACCATTTATCGCGGGAACTTTTAAGAATGCGGGAATTTTTGGGCGAATTCTACTGCGGTTACGAGAAAGACGCCGGGACTTTTCTTCTTTCGACAAAAAATCTCCTGGACTTGACGCCCAGCACCCACGAACTGCATCTGGAATTATAATCGCAACCCCTACCCCGCGGCGCCGGGGATAAAACGATTAGCGGACAAGGTCACGAAAACCTTGCAGCAAGGGTTGAGACATGGACTTCTCAAATTGGCGAAGCCATTTCTCAATATACGAAACATCTATCTTTGGGTTCTTTAAAACAACTGTCCTCGCGTCCTCCAAATCCCTGGGACGACCGGCAACCACTTTGTGGATTAGCAGATCTTCCACGGACGCAAAACGGACCTGAGTCTGGCCGATTTTGACCTGCTTGGCGCGCTCCATCGCCTGGCGCTCGTATTCAGAAAAGGAAAAAATAAAATCTATGCGGATCCCGCTTTCAGGATCAAGGCATGGCAAAACCATCGTCTCTTTCACAAAGGACTCGGGTGAATCCGTCAATATCTCCCACCTCAAATCTTGTGCGATCCGGCGGATATCCGGAAGCCTCTCGGTGCCTACGCCGAGCGTCACATCGATGTCCCGCGTCAGGCGGGGTTCGCCGTAAATCAAGACCGCCTGTCCGCCCACGATGAGGTATTCGATGTGGTTTTGTTCGAGAGACTTGGCGAGAACTTCGAGCAAACGTTCAAACATTCAGGATCTTAGCGGTCCGGATCTTGACGTCGAGACCTTCCAACGGATCAAGTTTAGAAAAGACGCCCATTGAGCGCGCTTCCTGATACATCGACTCCATGAGCCGGCTATTGCGGACATAATCAGGCGGCTCATTCCGAAGAAAAGATTTTTCCCATTTTTGCCATGCCTTCATATTTTTTATCATGGGAAGTATTGTACCATAAAGAGGCCTGCTCAGGCCGCGGCGCCGACGGCCAGGCGGGCGCCTTCAACGGCCTTGACGACGATGTCCCAGGCGATCTTTACGACTTTCATTCTGAAAGGTTCATATTGGGAGACTTGGGCATCCGGTTGCACTTCCCTCATCAGGTCGACACCTTCATTGTCCAATTCAACCGTCGGGTCGGCGCGGTTTATCGCCCAAAGCTGTCGAACTTGTTCAGCGTGAGCCCCCCTCTGAATAAGAACCGATAAAATAGCCAATTGAATGAAACCTCCCATGATGTCCTCAAGATTGGCGCTCGCGGTTGGTGCCATGCCAAGCCCTTGAGATTTATTTAGAATTTCTTGAGTTGGGGCTGAGACTACCACCCATTGGCGTTCTGCATCTCCTCTCGGCAGACTTTCCAGCTCTGTCAGATTATCCACCAACCGAAGCTCAATATCGCCGATACCTGCTTTTTCATCGATAGCGCTGGGCGGCGCAGGATTGCCATTCGGATGGTTGTGGACATAAATCGTTTCGGCCGGTTCTTGTGTTTCCTCGGGCTTTTTTGTCGGGCGCAATTGCACAGGGCCAAACCATTTGGTGACCGCATAATCGATGCGGGCAAAATCGTTTATCAGCTCTTCCGGTTCCTGAAACCGACGCGGATCCAAATGATACCTTTGTTGTTTTCTTACTGAATAAAGGCTAATGTCAGAATCAGCCAGCGCCGCTTTAAGTCTAGACAAAAGTGTTTGCGCCTCCGCCATTCCTTGAGCCGCGCGATCTTCGTTGCCCGCGGCTTCATCTTCTATGATCTGTTCGGATCGCCTCTTGAGCGCACCCAAAATATAAGCGGGTGAAATGAAATAATTAGGATTTTCTGTTACCTCTTTTTCGTCTGTGGACCTGGATTGAATGATAGCCAGCTTAGTTTCATCATCCGGGTAAGTCACAGAATAAACCGTGCCATTTTTCACACGCATGACCGCATGCAGCTCAACATCAAGTTTTCTTGCTATTTCTGTCATGCCGGAAAGTTTCGTTAAAATCGCTTGCGGCACAATGACTGATTTGTTTCCCTTGCTCAATGTCACTGACTCTGCCGTCCGCGCGCCGGGCAAAGCGATAGGAATGTCAGCGCCGTGGATGGCCGGGAATTTCCCCGCGAGCTCTGTCTCAACGAGATCATAAAACCCGATAAGTTTCCCATCCGCTTCAAGATACTTTGCGACCCATTCATAAACCCCTCCCATAAGCGCCAGCGCCAAAGTTCCCTTGCTATCCCATGTCACAATGGGCGCCGATGCACCGCTTATGTTCATGGACTCTTTGAGACCGAAACGGCTCTGCATCTGAGGTGCTTCCATCATGGCCTCTAGCCAGCGAAGACCCTTTTCAGGATCGATCAGGATAAGGGGAAATACCGCGTAAGGAGCAAAGACCTTCGAAGGATTGACAGGCAATACCCGAGCCATACTTTCTAGGCCTAAGTCGGGCAGGTATTCGAGACTAGGACCATAGGCGGCGGATGGAAAACCTGGATATCCGCGGCCCGCTGCATCATGCGCACGTATATTTTCGTTGTTCTTAAAAAGCTGACGAGCGATGGGAATCTCAAGATAAGGAATAAAAAGCAAACCCCGCTCTTCATGCGTGGAAAATCTTTCGCCTTTGATACCGGTAATAAGTCCTGCCGGCGAGACATAATTCACAGGCTCCAGCTTGGCCCTTTTCCATGCCCAGATACGATCGATCTCCTGTTTACGATCAAGGGATCTCCCGTCATTCCAGTCCGCAAAAAGAGTGAGGAAAAGCGCCATCATCTCCCCTTCATACGGGTCTTCCAGATGGTATATTCCGTTCGTCTCGTAATTGTCCGGAGTGGGGATCCCTTTCACGCCACGAATCACCGCCTCCG
>MHFI01000010.1 GCA_001804125.1 Omnitrophica bacterium RIFCSPHIGHO2_02_FULL_51_18 | reverse complement strand
GGATGGCAAGCGAAGAAGAATCATGCCGGTGATCCGGTATCAGGATAAAGATTTTTTTCACATCAGCCTTGAAGCCGCCATGGATTTGCTGACGATAGACCGGCAGAAGGTTTTTGTGGATTCAGCCCATCACCTGAATTTGGGAAATAAGCTCCGGGTTCCCCTGGACGATCAAGGCTACCTGCTGATCAATTATGCGGGCATCTGGGAGCACACGTTTCGGCATTATTCGTATTATCAGATCCTGTATTCCCAGCGCCAGATTTATGATAACGAAAAGCCCCTGTTGGACCTTTCGAAGCTTAAGGGAAAGATCTGCATCGTCGGCCACACGGCAACGGCCACGTACGACGCCAACGCGACGCCGCTTGAGCCCATTTATCCGAATGTGGGCATTCATGCCAATGTTTTGAACAGTCTGTTGAACAGAGATTTTATCCGCCGCGCGGGGCGGTTTTCAAACGCTTTAGTTCTGCTTTTTTTGAGCGTGTGGGTCGTGTGGACCGCTTTTAACAGAAGACTTTTCGTTTCTTTTTTAGGGGTTATTTTGACCTTGATCCTATTTGTCGTGGCGGTTGTCTGCCTCTTCATCCAGTGGGGTCTCTGGGTGGACTTATTTTTGCCTGTGAGCGGGGCGATTGTCATCTATGCGTCCGCCACGTTTGGCCGCACGATCCAGGAAATGCACAAACGCGAGTCGATGGAGAAAGAGCTCAAGATCGCAAGCCAGATTCAGAGAAGTTTTCTGCCCGAAAAGGCGCCTGAAAGGAAGGGGATCCAGATCGCCGCTTATATGAAGCCTGCCAAGGAAGTCGGCGGCGACCTTTATACGTTTTTGGAATTGGAAGGCCAGAAAATAGGGATCATGGTCGGGGACGTTTCCGGAAAGGGCACGCCGGCCGCACTCTTCATGGCCAAAGTCGTTTCCGAATTTAAATTTTCAGCGCACCGGAAAACGGACCCGGCGGACGTGCTGCTGGATTTGAACGATTCGGTGGCTTCGGGCTCCACCGGCGGCCTTTTTGTGACGCTCACTTACGGGGTATTTGACATTAAAAACCAAGAGCTTCTCTTCTCGAATGGGGGCCATTTGCCGCTGGTGGTTGTGAACTCGCAGGGTAAATCCAAGCTTTTAAGCGCCGAAGGAGGAATGCCCATCGGTATTTTGCCGGGAGTCTGCTTCTTGAATTTCAAATGGCATTTGAACGAAGGCGACATTTTCGCCTTTTACTCGGACGGCGTCAGTGAGGCAAGAAACAAAAAAAAGGAGGAGTATACGGTTGAAAGGCTGCAGGCCGTTTTGTCCGAAGTCAGGGCGCGCTCCGCGGGTGAAATTTTGGAAGAAGCCATCGCGGATCTCAATAAATTTATGGGAAAAGCCGAACAGCATGATGACATTACGCTGATTGTGGCCAAAATAACTCTTGAAGCATAGCGCTTGCTTGATTTTTGGTATGTTTTTGTGGTATAAAAGGTTATGGCGGTAGTTAGTAGATATAATATTTTGTTTTCAATTTGTAATTTAATACCAGTTCGTGTATACTAACACCTAAAGGATGCAAGATTTATGACACGACCACCCTCTGAGCTTGACAATAAAAATCGTCTCACCAATTTTATGGAAGAGCTTGCCAGTGACATGCTGGACGGCCTCATAACTGAGCCGGAGTACCGGCATGCGCGTTTTTCCGACACGGCGAAAAAAGACATCAAAGCGCTCGCGCTAAACCGTCTTTGGCCGATGTACACGACGACGGAGAACGGCAAGGATTTCCTGAAAAAGGTCGTGGTCGAAGATAAGATCGAGCAGGACATTGTTCGGGAACTGAAAGCTGCCATTGCGATTGTGCGCTCTCATCCGCGCTGAATAATTTCCGCTTTTTGTGTTATGATGTGAGCAACAGAAGACGGGACAAAACTCCCTATGGCGGTCTTGGATCTTTTATGCTCACCTCCCGGAACCGGGAAGACAACTTACTGCATCGACTCTTTTAAGGATAAGATCTTGGAATCGAAGGGCGGCATTGACAGCCGCTCTTTTTTTATTCTCCCCAACCGTGAGCACGCGGAGCGGATCCGAAATCTTATCCTGAAGCAGGAGGTGCCGGGTCTCTTCAACGCGCATATCCTGACCCTCCATGATTTCATATTGCGGCTCTCGGCATCCTCGCGCTCCATGGCGCGTCCCACCGATGCCATCCGTAAAAGGGTCTTAAGAGACGTGCTGCAAGAGGAAGGCAGATCCTTCCCTTATTTTGAGAAAGTGAAAACCTTCCCCGGTTTTTACGAACTTTTGGTCGATACGATCAAGGAGTTTAAAGGCGCGCTGCTCAGTATCCGGGAGTTTGAAAAACGCGCCCAAACGCTTCTTAAGGACCCCGTATTTCGCGTGAAGTTCAGGGATTTTACGGTGCTGATGAAAGCCTACGAGACGGAGCTTGTGAAAATGTGTCTTGAGGAGCTTGAAGACCCTGTGGCCCAGCTTTTACAAACATCCCCCCGGGCGGATCTGGCGGATCTTGTTATTTTCGACGGTTTCTATCACTTCACGCGCGCGCAGCAGAAATTTATCGCTTACTTATGCGGACATTCCGGACGGGTCGTGGCCACCTTGACCTTGCCTCAAAACTACCGGTCGCGCCTTCATGTGTTTGATTATCCGGTCCAGACGCAGGAATTTTTGTTGAATCTGGGATTTCGGGAAACCCGCTCCTCAGACAGTCACAATCACCGCACGGGCAATGAATCCCTCAGGCATCTTCAGCAAAATTTATTTCTGGAAAAACCGTCGCTTCGAAACAACCCGAAGCGGAGCATTGAAGTCTTAGAGGCGAACAGCCTCCGCGGCGAGGTCGAAATGATCGCGCGCGAGATCAAAAGGCTTTACCGGGAATCGGTCACCCACTACAGCGATATCTGCATCATCTTAAGGAAGATCGGTTCTTACCGTCAGCTGGTGCGGTCGGTTTTTGCGGAATTCGGGATTCCGGTCGTTGTGCATGAGCGTGAAAAATTGATCGAGCACGGTCTGGCGATGGCGCTCTACCGTTTTATGAACCTGATCGGCGAGGACTGGAGCCGGGAGGACCTTTTTTACTTTCTGAAATCCAGCTATCTGAGGCGCGCCGTGCCGCCTCAGGAGGTGTCAGAGCTTGAAAGCGCTGCGTTTCGTGACAATATTTTGGGCGGAAGGAGCCGGTGGGAGGCTTTGCGGCATTCCGGTTTGAAACCCGAAGCGCAGACGCTGCTTCAAAAAATATTTGAATGGGAAAACGGCCTCTTAGGCGCCAAAACAATCCATGAATTCACGCGGCAGGCCACCGAACTTTTGAGCGAATTTGATCTGGAGTCACCGGCCGCCGTCGATGCGGATGCCGTCGATGCGGAAGTGGTGAGCACGATCACCGACATTCTTGAGAATGCCAAAAAGTTTTACCGCCGGGCAGAATCACGGCCCTTTTCTGCCGCGTTGTTTGTGAAGGAATTCAAGGACTCGCTGAAATCGGCCCTTTTTTCCATTAAGCCCGGAGGAAAAAACCGCGTACAGGTTTACGATGTTGTGATGGCGATCCCCAAGGAATACAAGACGGTATTCATCGCGGGACTTCTTGAAAAAGTGTTCCCGCAAAGCGTTGCCGAGGATCCTCTTTTTAAAGATGCCGAGCGTCGCGTGATCAACCAACGCGAAGCGCTGTTAGAGGAGAGGCGGCGGCGCGTGACGGGTGAACGATATTTTTTCTACATGGGAATCAGCCGTGCGAAAGAAAGGCTGTATTTGACCTACCCAAAGGTTGACACGGAGGGCAGGCCCGCGCTTCGTTCATTTTTTATCGAAGAAGTGAAAAAATGCTTCACCGCCGTTTCGGAGGTGCGCAAGGACGCATCGGACCTGGTGCCTGGGTGGCATGAATGGGAGACGGAACGTGAAGTGGTCCAGGGCCTGTCGGAGATCTTGTTCAGACCGCAGGACGCCGGCGCCGGCAAGCGCCTGTCTTTGCCGGCACCTGTTTTAAAAGCTATCGGCGTTTACGTTAAAACGGAAGCGTTGCAGGAAGTGCTGCACGCGGCATTTTCCCCGGCGCAGGCCTTGATACGGGACAGCCGTATCCGACAGATATTTGCGGACACCCAAGGGCCGTTTAGCGCGACGCGCCTTGAAACATTTGTGACTTGTGCCTTCAAGTATTTTTCGGAACGGATCCTCAAGCTGGGCCAGCCGCCTGAAGGGCGGGAGTTTCTTGAGATGGGGAACCTGCTTCATAAAGTGCTCGAGGAATTTTACAATGAGTTGTCCGAGGCCGACCGGAAAAGCGGCCGGATCTGGAACGAAGAAGGTTTGGCCTCGGAACGCCTTCAGAAGAAACTTTCGCAGGCCGTAGAGAAAAACCCTTTAAGTTTCCTGCCGCTGTATCGCCGGAGGATCTGTGAAACAAGGATGAAGCGGGCGCTTCGCTTGTTTGTCGAGCAAGAAAAACGGTCTTTGGCCGAACGCAGCCTCGTTCCCGCTTATTTTGAATACGCGTTCGATGATCTCCGGCTTGGGCAGGGCGTGGATCGGTTCGTGATCAAGGGCAAAATTGACCGCGTGGACGTGGACCCAAACTCCCGAAAAGCGCTGGTGGTGGATTACAAGCTTTCCAGGCGCCCTGTTTCAATCCGCAGAAAGGTTTCCCAAGGGCTTGAGCTGCAGATCCCGCTTTACATTCTCGCGGTGAAGCGCTTGCTGGGACTCGAGGTGATCGGCGGCGAACTCCGCTTCTTGAGCGTGGGCGGCAGTGACGGGCTTTACCTCGAATCGGAACGGGACACGCTTTCGCTTCCCGGCCGCAGAGCGCTTTGGTCCGGGGAGGCGTTTGAGGCCATGTTGTCCGGTACGGAGGATCTCGTCGGGCAGACCGTGAAGCGTCTGAGGAGCGCGGACATTTCCATCCGGTCCAAGTCCTGCGATTACTGCCCGTACAGCCCCGTATGCCGCTTTGAACGCTGGCAATTGGTTTATGAAAATGACGGAGAATAGCCGTTCCGTGGAAGCCTGTTATTCTGAAGAACAGAAAAACGCCATCCGGTTGTTTCACAAAGACCTCGTGGTGTTCGCGGGCGCCGGCTCCGGAAAGACCATGCTTTTGGTGGAGAGGTTCTTTCATGCGGTCACAAAGGAGCGCATAGCCCCCGAGAAAATTCTCGCCATCACATTCACCGAAAAGGCGGCGCATGAGATGAGAAGGCGTCTCGTTGCCCGGTGCCAGGAGCAAGGGCTGTCGAATCTGAGGCAGGAACTCGAAAATGCCCCGATCAGCACGATCCACAGTTTTTGCGCAAGAGTCCTAAGGGAAAATCCGATTGAAAGCGGCATTGACCCCTTTTTCCGGGTGTTGTCCGAAGGAGAAGCCGAAATCCTGATGGAAAAGATGATCGACCGGCTGTTCGATGAAGAAGCCGAAAATCCCGCCTGGCTTGAGATCTTGACGGACTATGGCGAGGAAAATATCCGCCAAGCGCTCAAAAATTTTTATGATCTTAGCCGCGCTTTTGCCGATGACCCAAAGATGTTTCAGTGCGCGAGCCACCCCGCCCAAAAGAAACATGCGTTTCAGGCGCTTGGCGCCTTTTTGAAAGAGCGTCTTCGGCGCCTGGATTCCCGGGGCGGCCTGTCGGCGCCTGAAGAGAAATTCAAAACCACGCTTCGGGAAATGCAGGCATGGGCCGCTGGGCGCATGCCGGAGGAGGGACTGCAGGTTGCACGGCTTTTGGCGGTCCGAAAAAAACTAGAAAAGCGCAGTGAGAAAATAAAAGGGGATGTCGAGAGACTTGAGACACTGCTTGATGCCTGGGTGCTTTTCGCGCTTGAAGACGTGCTGGCTCCGGTCAAACGCGAATTTTTAAGGGTTTTTGCGCGCTTCAAGAGAGCCTATGAATCCGAGAAAATGAAAAAAGCGGCCTATGATTTCGAGGACCTGGTGTATCTTACCTACAAACTTTTTTCGGGAAGCCCGCCGGAAAATCAAGCTGTGTTGTCGCGGGTTCGTAAGCTTTTTTCCTGCATCCTGGTGGACGAGTATCAAGACACAAGCCCGCTTCAGGCAGGGATCATCGACTTGCTCCGAAAAGGCAGCCGGTTGTTTATCGTGGGGGATGTCCAGCAATCCATTTATGGCTTTCGTCATGCGGACCCCTGGGTGCTGCAAAGGCTTGTCCAGGGTCCCGCAGGCCGTCAAGCCTATGAGAGGGTTTCGCTGAGCCGCAACCACCGTTCGCGAAAGGAGATCCTTGATTGGATCAACCATCTTTTCAGATATTCCTCCCAAAAATTTCCCTTCGCGGCGCTGGAGGCCGGCAAAGATTACGCGAGCGTCAAACCCCATGCACTGGAAGTGTTGTGCGTAGAGCGGGGCAAAGAAAAAATCGCGACGCTTGAACAGGCGCGTATTGCCGAAGCCAGGATGCTGTCACGCCACCTTCGTGAACTGGTGGGATCCGGCCAGCCTGTGGAGGAGCCGGACGGCCGCACCCGACCGATCAGCTACCGTGATTTTGCGGTTCTTTTTAGGAGCACTACCTCCGCGTATCTTTATGAAAAAGAGTTTTTGGATGCCGGCATCCCTTTCCAGGTGCTGAAAGGGAAAGGATTTTATGAAAAGCCGGAGATCGCGGATATTTTAAGCTGTTTGACGTTTATCGAAAGTCCCGAGGAAGACATTGCGCTTGCGTGCGTGCTTCGCTCGCCGCTCGTGGCAGTCAGCGACGACGCGCTTTTTTGGCTGGCCCGGGCCGCGCAGGCCAATCAGAAAGAAACGCCGCTCGGCGCGGCGCTTTCGGGGTTGGATCAGGTGAAAGAAATAGAGGCGCCGGATAGGCGCGTTTTGGAACGCTTTTGTGTATGGATCGAAAAGCTCAGAGCCATGAAGGACCGGGTAAAAGTTTCCGATCTTATCAGGCGGATCTTCATGGAAACGGGCCTGGAGGCGAAGCTTTTGGCTCAAGAGGCCGGGAAACAAAAACTTGCGAATGTGCTGAAACTGGTTGAAGTCGCCCGCGTGGCCGAGGAGAGGGAGAGGGTCGGCATCGGAGACTTTATCCGCGCGTTGAAGCGCCTTTCGGAGCAGGAAGTGTCTGAAACGCAGGCGCCCATCGAAGGCGGCTCCGGCAATGTTGTCACGTTTTCTACCGTGCATGCGGCGAAGGGCCTTGAGTTTCCCTGTGTGGTGGTCGCGGATATGGGCGCGCAACCGAAGAAGAATTCCCGCGGGCCGATTTTATCTTTAAAAGAAACGGGCCTGGGAATGAAGTGGTTGAACCCGCTGACTCGCCAGATGTCCCCTGATCTTGCTTACACGCAGATCGAAGCCGTCATGAATGAGAAGGAAAAAGAGGAAGGTGAGCGGGTGCTGTACGTGGCGATGACCCGTGCCAAAGAGCATTTGATTTTATCGGGATCCGCTCCGGCCGAACCCAAATCCGCCGGCGGATCCTGGATGGATAAGGTGGTGTCGGTTTTGGACAGCTCCCAGTGCCAGATCCTCAAACGGGTGATCACGGACATGCCCGAGCCATGGAAGGATCCGGCGCCTAAGTGCACGGTGGCTGGTGAGCTCGGGCTTCATCAGGGATTGTTTACTCCCGAATCGGTGCGTGTGGAAGCGGTCAAAGATTTTGTCGATTATGAGGAAAGGTTTAAAGCGATCCACAGAGATTATTTCCAGACGCAGGATATGACGGTGACGGATATTTTGACCGCTTCGCTCAGAGCCGCTGAACGCGGGCCGATCAGCCCTGAGGAAGATCTGGTTCCGGATCCGGACGAAGAGGAGCCAACAACGCCCAGGAATGAGTTTGGAACCTTATTTCACAAGCTTATGGAGATCCTGGCATCCGAGCGCCCGAAAAGTATACGCCCCAAGTTTTTTAATTCCCCGTTTCTGCAAGCACTCGGGGACGAGGATCGGGCGGAGATTAAAAAGGATGTGCTTGCGTTTTGGAAAGGGCCCTGGGGGCGGGTCGTGCGTGAAGCTAAAAAGTGTTACCCGGAGCTTCCGTTTATTTACAAAACCGGCCGCGGCGTCCTAAAAGGCCAGATGGATCTTGTGCTGCAGACCCGCGGGGGTGAGTGGCTGCTGTTGGATTATAAGACGAATCGCATGACGCGGGCTCAAAAAGGTCCGCTGGCGAAAAAATACGAAATTCAAATCTCGCTCTATGCGTGGGTGTTTAAGAAGCTTTACGGCGAAGCGCCTTCCAAAGGCGTGCTTTATTTTTCGTCGATCCGCGAAGCGGCGGAATTCTCTTATGGACTTAGGGATTTTTTAAAGCTTGAAAAAGACCTACTGAGTTACTTGCAC
Organism: Omnitrophica bacterium RIFCSPHIGHO2_02_FULL_51_18; assembly: GCA_001804125.1. Classification (GTDB taxonomy): domain Bacteria; phylum Omnitrophota; class Gorgyraeia; order 2-02-FULL-51-18; family 2-02-FULL-51-18; genus 2-02-FULL-51-18. Next base: position 27,584 of record MHFI01000010.1, on the reverse strand, counting down.
GTAACTCAGTAAAGCTTGCCTTTCAGGAAATCCGCTAGCGCTTGATTTTTTTGCGAGAATCTGCAAGTATAGAGGCCATAAGGCGGTGAACCATGGCAAAATCAGTGTTGACACGGAAAAACGGCAACAATCGGAACGCGTCACAGTATGACGAGTCAAGAGAGATAGAGAAGCTCGCCTATCAGTATTTTGTGGAGCGGGGCTATCAGAACGGCAACGACCAGGAAGATTGGTACAGGGCCGAGTCGATTGTGAAAAGCCGCAGATCTTAAAGTACTCTTTCAGATTCCGTTTTTAGACTCAATAAAAATCAAGCGACCGTTGACACAGGCGGCAAGGCCGCCTTTTTTGTTTTTATGAACGCACACTTTCCCGACATCTGGCAAACTATTTTTCTGAGGCTGGGGGCCGCTGTCTTGATGGCGGCCGTTGGCGGTTTTGCGGCGATTAGTTTTAAAAAGATCAGCCATTTCGGGCTGTGCCTTCTGATTTCCCTTGCGGCCGGGGCGCTTTTGGCGGTGGCCTTGCTGGATCTGATTCCCGAAACAATCAGAAGCGCCGGCTGGATCGGCGGGATGTTAAGCATAGCCTCAGGCTATATTTTGTTTGCGCTTATCTCGCGTTTTATTTTTCACGTGTGCCCAGCCTGCTCGGCCACCCATACGGAACTGAATTTCAAGGCGGTCACGGCCACGATGGTGGCGGCGCTTTCAATCCATAGCTTCATGGACGGGCTTGCGATCTGCAGCGGGTATCTGGCGACGGCGGATATGGGGATTCTGATACTGCTGGCCGTGGCGTTTCATAAATTGCCGGAAGGTCTTGCGCTGACTCTGGTCGCGCGCGGATCGGGGCTCGGGCGACGGCGGGCGTTTTTGTTTTGCCTGGGCCTCGAGGGGGTGACGACGCTGGCCGGCGGTTTGTCCGGCTTTTTTGTATTGGTCCATGAAGCCAGCCGCTGGATTGGCTATGTGCTGGGCCACATTGCCGGAAGTTTCATATTTATTGTGCTGCACGCGCTTCTAAGCGAGGTTTTTAAGCATCATCCGCGCTCAACCGTGATGGCCGCGCTGGCCGGCGCTTTGTCGATGGCAGTTGCGGGGTTTATGGTTGGGGCGTTTTAGCCCTATAAACGAATTGCACATCGGGGAGGTACAATTTTCCACCCTTCAGGGCCCATAGTCCAAAGGTAAGACATCTCAATGGCATTGAGAAGGTCCGGGTTCGATTCCCGGTGGGTCCACACCTTCGCTCCGCTTCGCGGAGCTTCGGTGTGCGAGTACACCATAGCTTGCAACGCAAGCGACGGAGTGCGAGTACACCATAGCTTGCAACGCAAGCGACGGAGTGCAAACACCAGCGAAGGTGTGTCCCCCGAAGCTTTAGCGTAGGGGGACTACAATAGGGTATTTAGAGTGCTATGTATTACGTTTATGTTCTTCAAAGCAAAACAGACGGAAGTTTCTACACAGGTTTTACGACAGATTTACAAAAAAGAGTCAAAGAACATAACTCGGGTACGATGAAGTATACCAAAGGGAAGATCCCCTTTGACCTTGCGGAGACATCAGCTTCCGCGGTTAGAGTCTGACAAATAAATTAGCCCAAGTGGCGGAACTGGCATACGCGTCGGTCTCAAAAACCCTCGCCACAAAGCTTCGGCGAGTCCGTCCACAAGGCGTCGTCGAAGCTTTTCCGCCGAAGGACGGATTCGTCCTATGGCGAAGTGGACGAGTCCGCCAACGCCTTGTGGCGGAGATCCTTGATAGTTACAATATTGCCGGAGTGGCGGAATTGGCATACGCGTCGGTCTCAAAAACCGATCCTCGTAAGGGGTTGTGAGTTCGACTCTCATCTCCGGCACCACTTATTCCTCTCCTAAGGGCACATCAGAGAGGATAAAAGCCCTGATCCATGATCTGAATCGGGGCTTTTTTATGTCTTTGAAACGTCGCAAGATGCGCGATATTTAAATCGAGCGATTGGCCAATATTTCCATTTCCCTGTTTGTCTGACAAAGCCAGCCGAAGGTTGCGCTCATTTTCTCCGAAATACAGCCAATCATCTCGAAAGTGGCTCGTAGTAAATGCTTCCTAGTAAAGGCTATCTCGCCAGAATATCGCGAGAGCTGGAGATGGCGAGAAATTGGTTGGAAGCCATTTACTAGCGCATCCAGCTTTTGTGTGCCTTATTGTATCTCTAGTAAATGCCGCTTAGTTTGCGGCGGGGATTGGAAGGAGGAGCTTATCCCAAAGGTTTCTTTGGGTCTGCCAGTCGGTTTCACTGGTGACCTCTCTGAGCTTGTATTCGGGGATCTCGGAAAGGCGTTCATTCTCGCCAAGCAGGATGTCCTCTTGGATAGAAGGCGCGAGGAGCGTCATGGCCATGAGTTGGTGGATTCTGGCATGGCTCATGTTTAAGTGGCCTGTGAGTTGCTTCACGTCGTTTATCTTGCCTGTGTCGAGCAGTTCTTCGATCTGATGGGCAAGAGCCAAGTTCTGCCGGACCTTGGGCTCATTTTTGATCGCCTCTTTTTTTGACGCAGGAACATGCTTCAAATCTCTCACTTCTACCCTGAACTCGCGTCTTTCTCCTTCGCCTTGAAGAGCCAACCCCAAGATCGCGTCCTTGGCGCTGTAGTCGGCTTCCTTAAGCAAGGTTTTGACCACTGCGACCTTTTCTTCCAGCACAAGCCTCTTCCATGCTTTTTCTTTCAGCTTCGGCTCTTGGCTTAATTCTCGAAGAATCCCCAAGATAGTTTCCTCGGTTTTATCGGCACTGATGGATTTCGTGGGGCAGTCCTTCCGGCCTCTTTTGACGCTGTTGACGCAGACGTAGTATAAGTACTTGAACTTTTCTTTCTTGGAATACGTGTGGTACATGGCCACATTGCAGTCTTTGCAACGAATGAGACCGCTCAAAATACCCAAGCTCTTTGTGTTTTTTGAAACTCCCCGTTCTTTGCGGTTTAACGCCAGTATTTCATGGGCTTTTTGGAACACCTCTTCCGGGATGATCGCTTCATGAAGCCCCTGATAGATTTCTCCTCCATAAAAGACCTTTCCTATGTATGCGTAGTTTCTGATGATCATCTGAATATTTGTAGTGCTGAATTTTACTCCTCCAAATGTTCCAGTTTTTCGGATGTAGGATTTGGTTGCGAGACCTCTTTCGTTTAATCTCCGCGCCACGGCAAGAAGCGACTTCTCCTGGATATAGAGATCATAGATCATACGGATCGTTTCAGCCCCCTTGGGGTTTATCACAAGCTTTTTGTTTACCCTATCCAGGTCATACCCAAGAGGTGAGAGTCCTCCGACCCATTTGCCTTTCTTTCGGGCCGCTCCCATCTTATCCTTCGTTCTTTCGCTTATGATCTCGCGCTCGAATTGGGCAAAGGACAGTAGAATATTCAGCGTCAGACGACCCATTGAAGTCTGGGTGTTGAAGTGCTGGGTCACGGACACAAAGGTGACCTTGTTCTCTTCGAAGAACTGCAGGAGCTTTACGAAATCAATAAGCGATCTTGAAAGTCGATCCACCTTATAGACCACCACGCAATCAACCTTTTGGGTTTTAATGTCGTCCATGAGTTTTTGAAGTGCAGGACGGTCAATGTTAGCACCAGTGAAACCGCCATCATTGTACTGTTCCGATATAGCAGTCCATCCCTGGCTTTTTTGGCTTTGGATGTAGCTTTCAGCGGATTCTCTTTGGTTGTCGAGGGTAGTAAAATCCTGGTCTAATCCTTCGCTTGTGGACTTGCGCGTGTAGATCGCGCATCGGATTATTTTCTTTTCTTCAGCGTCAGTTTTCATAAGTTAAAAAACAAAAACCCATTCCAGTGGGCCCCTGTTATCTCTTTAGCGATTGCCGTGAGCGACTTATAAATCTTGCCGCTATATTCAAAGCCCTTGTCCAATGCCTTCACCTGAATTTTTGTGCCCTTATAGTCTTTTGTGATGATCGTGCCGGGAAGTGGAAGCCGCCGGTCTCTTTTGGGAAGGTAGCCAGATACAGCCACTTGGGGCTTAAGGGCCACATTGTTCACGGGATCGTAGGTATCCATGAGCGCGTTCAGCTTGGCTTTTGCTTTGGCTGGCAATTCCCCGTATTCCAGCTCCTGCATTCTATAGGCCAATCTGCGCCACATATAGGTACGGTTATTGGAGGCCTTTTTGATTTGGAAATACTCCGCATAAGCCGCCTTTAAACCCTTCAAAGGCGCTCCCTTTAAGGCCTCCATTTTTTGGGCCAATTCGCTGCCCATGCCAACCTCTCTTTCTTGGTCGTATAGGGCCATACGTTTTGGGAGATAGCAAGGGTCAAATATTTCTTGATAGGAGCGTTAAGGTATGGTATATTTACTTTGTAAATACAATGAATAAAATTCGATTTGCGTGGGATGAAAATAAGAACAGGATAAACAAGAGAAAACATGGCGTTTCTTTTGAAGAAGCCGAAACTGTTTTCTATGACGAACGAGCCATTGAATTCCACGATCCTGATCATTCACAGGATGAAGATAGATTCCTGATGCTGGGAGTGAGTTATCGCCTCAGGGTTCTTTTGGTGTGCCATTGTTTCAGAGCGGATGATTCTGAAATTAGAATTGTTTCGGCCCGCAAAGCCACGAAGAAAGAGGCCGAACGTTATGAGGAGAGATGAATATGAGAGCTGAATACGACCTGACAAAACTTAAAGGGCATCGCAATCCATACGCAAAGGCGCTCAAGAGACAGGTTACTATCCGCCTTGGGACGGACATTATCAATTATTTCAAGTCCATGGCGGATAAGATGGGCGTCCCCTATCAGAGCTTAATCAACCTTTATTTGAGGGATTGCGTTGAATCTCATCGCAAATTGACGTGGGCAGCATAAAAAAGCTGAAACCCACTCCAAGGTTAATTTAATGCGCATACATTTCAGCCCGGATGAATTCCCGTGGCCAAAAAATGGCGATAAGCTTGTGACCGCTACTTTCGGAGGGTCAATAGCTTTCTTGCATTTTAAAACTTTTAGCTCCTACGCTTCTGGGTATAAGCGGTCAGCTGATATTCTTATCGAACACATACGACAGCAAGAATCAGACCAGGATCTTCTTGTTTATCCGGTTATTTTTTTATACAGACATTATATTGAGCTAATGCTTAAAGCTATTATCACTATCGGCCAAAGGGTAGAGGGTTGTGATGTACAAATTCCACCCCACCACAAGTTAGAAAATTTATGGGACGATGCGAAAAAAATAATCAGAACTCATTTTCCCGAGGAAGACAACCCCGCATCAATCGTTGGCAACCAAATTCTTGAGTTTGCGAAGTTGGATAACAGCGGTGAGGAGTGTAGATACCCAGTGCTCAAATCAGGAGAGCCGTCTCTTGAGCAGTTGGACAAGATAGATTTAGAAAATTTTTCTCAGGTCATCGACCGAATCAGCGTTTATCTTGATACTACTTACAGCATGCTTCATGACTACTTGCAGGAAATGCTGTGAGTAGTTTTTTTGTCATGAGGATTAATGCTTATTAACCGTATGAGCGAAAAAAAAGTGAAGAACAGACGCGGCACTTGACCCAATCTAAGTTTGGCATTGCCCCTCAACTCGACTACAGTAAGTCGACACCCCTATATCCTTGGCATGAACAAGATCTTATACAATGCCTTGTCATAGAGGATCCATCCTACCCTGAGTCGGCGGTGTCCGGAATTTTGTACCCTCGAAACTATACCCATAAATGAATACAAAGCCAGAACTGGTATCAGAGCGTCACATCGAGTCGATCATTTCAGAATATCCGCATATTATTTTTCATGGAAGAGGGTACAAGTTGATCGGGCGGCAGGTAATGATCGGAAATTTAGTTGCGGACGTGCTTTTTACGAAAGGGAAGAGCCAGCTGATAGTCGTAGAGGTTAAAAAAGGAAATTTAGAAAGAGGCGTAGGAGAGCAAGTTTTGGGCTATAGGTTAGCGCTCAAGGCAATTGAACCGAATAAAAAAGTTAAATGTGTCGTCGTGGCCAATTATGCAAAGCCGGAATACAAAAAAGTTCTTGAAAAATGGCGTATAGAGGTAATTGAACTGAGCGATGAGTATTTAAAAGATCTGATTAAAAATCACGGCACAAAGAAAAGCGATAGTTTCGCACATTGTATTTATCATCAAGATAAAAAAATGCTTCTTGAATACGCGAGCACCGACATGAAGTTGAAATGTTGTCTCGCGTCCTGTGATTACAAACTGCCTTATACGCTCGATTTTTTCGATCTTTCGATTGCAGACGCGTCCATTGATTCCTATCTGAAACACTTGAAAATCAATCGAGAAGATTCCCGCATAATTCAGCGCTTGCCACTCTTGGCGGGTGCAGCTTCTTTGGCTTCATGCTTAAAATCGCATGATAGGGAACGCGAGAACACGGATAAATCCGGTAGAGAGGCTGAGTTGGACCGGGTCAAGCAAGATGTCAAAAGATATGATGATATCATAACCGTTCTTGAGCCATTCGCCACAAAAACTCACCTTTGTTCAGCGTATGAAGCGTTGACAGATCTCTACTATGAAAAAATCTATGATTTGGAGGGCATGTTTTATATAGCTGATTTTGACAAGAACTTGGTATTGCATTTTGTCAAAGCCGCCGAACATTTTAAGAAAGCCATTGATTTGGGAACCATGCATGAGGAGATTTACCTTCGTCTCGGGAGTTGGATCCGGAGGTTTTCGTCGAGATATGAGGACGAACAGGTGAAATATTGGAACGATTTTCTATTTCAAAAGTTCAATGCGCGTACCTCCGAATACGAACAGTATCCGGAAAATGAAACATCTCGCAACGCGTTCTACGATTTTTTTAAAAACATAACTTTTACTCCGCTGGGTCTTTTCAAGAAAGCATATGAAATAAATAACAACAGCATAGATGTCAATTACAAACTCGGGCTTGTGGAAACGGATCTGAACCGATTGATTTACCATTTGAACAGGGCGTTGGAGCTTGCGCTGAAGGAGTTTAAAAATTACAAAAAAATCCGGGGAGAATATTTCGACTATTTCAATCTTTACAGATGTTTGTACGCCTTATCGTCGGCGCATTTCGCGAGAAAGGAATTCGGTTCTTCATCGAAGTATTTTAAAAAACTTGTAAGTTTTTTTGACAAAAATGGTTGGGGAAGATTTATTATATCCGATGGATTTAAACAGGGAGAAGGTTGGAAGCACCTGAACGTTTTGGGCCTGCATACGCCTGGACCTCCGAGGAAGAACTTAATAGAAGAATTACTAGAAAAATTGAAACCGCCATTATGAACCAGCGCCTTTGCTCAATCGAGGTATTTGTCGATGCGTGCGTATTGCACTGCAATACGCCTGAGAGTGAATGTTTTCTGGAAATTTTGGATTGGCACAAACAGGAGCGTATTCGCTTGTGGGTTGCTTGCTCTGTAGAGGAGGAGATAGATCATCCGCACACTCCTCTATTGGTTAAAAAATTAGGATTATCAATCCCGTTTTACACTAGAGAGATGAGACTTAATACTCAGGAAATGAAAGTGCTCGAGCGGATTAAAGAGATCTTGGCAGGCAACGGGTGTCCAGTAAAAGTCGAAAGAGATGCCCGGCACATTTTTGAAGCGCGAAAGTATTCCGCGCCTTTTATCACATTAGACAAAGGCATTTTGAAAAAAGCCATTGAGCTGAAAACTGTTTGTCACGTTCATATTTTTAATCCTTGCGAGTATAAGCGACAAAAATCCGATGTTGGATTTACCGGGTCTAAGTCTAAGGGGTTAGTTCTTGAAAATTGAAAATGGTATTTCAAAATTCAAGGACTGGCTCCGTTTGGTTACGGTGTTGTTTTGTTTATCTTCTCTTACAGCCTGCGCGCGGGTAGACGATATGCTTTTTTCCAAATCCATGGATCTGGATGGCGATAAAAACCCTGAACAAATCAGTTTAATTTTTAGTGACAAAGATGAAATTGGAAATTGTCGAGCTTCTTTAGAAGTGGTTTCCAAGAACAAGTCTTTTTCTGAGTACTTAGGCGATTGGTTTTACCCCGATTTTACAAGACTGGATATCCTCACTATCGGACAAAATATCAAGCCCTTCATCGTTGTAGATTCGGCCGGTGGCGCGCATAGTGAAAGTAGAAGGGTTTATTCTTTCAAAGGCAATGAAATAATCGAGGTTTTATCAACCTATTCGGACGCCCCTTCCATCACAGAGGTAGACTTGGATAATGATGGAACAAAGGAAATTGTTTGCAAAATGAGGAATTACGACAAAGACCCGATTGCCGATTCTTATGAAAAAATCTACAAATGGAATGGAGAAAGGTTTGCTGAAATCAAGCGTTAGGGGGTATTACTTTTTATGATCGCACGGCAACATTAATAAGAAATATGGCACATGTTGATCGAGTGATATGGGACCATGGATTCAAGGTAGAAGCTGGGCAGCGGCGTAAAGCGTAAATGTCCACCTCCCCAGGCTCGGACATAACTTAATCAGTTCTATTACAAAGAGTTAAGAAAAACTAGCCTCTTAAATACCGGACATTTTGGACAAAATGGACACATTTTTGTCCTGTTTGGCTGGGCCTCAAAATCGCCTAAACTGGCCTCTCTAGGCGTTCGACTGTATAGAAGTTTATTGCCATTAAATGATACGTAGGAAAGCGCCAGACGAGAGAGGATCTTTCCTGTGCGACATGAGAGCCGCACGATTTTTAATCTACGAGACGGAGGGCGGCGACTCCCACCTTCAGCATCTTTTTGAGGCTCGCAGGTTTTAGACTTGTTGAAGATTGTTTTTGACGATTCTTTTTTCTTTGGCTGAAAGCTGGCCGATTTGAATTCGCATGATTTTATAACCAATAGCCAAGAGCACTTTTTGGATGGTTTGAAAGTTACTGAAATCGCCTTCCTCGATGTAGGAGATTTGTTGTTGGCTTACTTTTACCATTTTGGCTAGTTGAGATTGATTCAAATTATGTTTGATGCGGTATTCGATGATCTTTTTGGCAATCTCGGTTTTTACCGAATCCAACTCATAAAGTTCCCTGAAATAGGGATCTTTCAGTTCTTCTTTTAAATGGTCTTTTACGTTCGTAAGATGCGTTTTCATTGTTTACCTCTTATAAGCCGTATTGATCAGGGGAGGCTAAGAAACCATTCATCCTCGATACGGCTAAATCAATCTCCTGTTTTGGTGTTCGATTCGCCTTCTTCTTAAAAGCGTTAGTCAAAACCGCATGGTCACTATTAAAGAAAAAATACAAGACTCTAAAATGTCCGTCTGACCCTCTAAAGCGTAATTCGTAGATTCCATTACCCAATGTCTTCGCATGGGGCTCGCAAAGGTTTTTCCCAAACTCTCTTAGATAATCAATCTTACGCCAGTATTTACGCTTCGAGCTAGTATCGAGGCGATTCACAAACTCCCTGACAGGTTCATCGCCCCTATCAATCTTAAAATAAACGATTTCGCAATGGGTCATTCACTCACCTATAAGTATACAAGTAAATACTTGTAATTTCAAGATTAGTTTTTGAATTATTTCTTTCGTCCGGATTGCGGACTACTTGGGCGTCTTAGTGAGGGGTGGGATCGACCGCCCTTGAAAGGAAATATGATCGTTATTCTAGCTCGTTTACTGTTTATGTAAAGAGAAATTGGACTAATATCTAGGCAAGATGGCGGCCAGAATCTCTGTCAAAAAGCGCGGCGGCTCCACCAATGCTTTGGTGGCGGAGGGAACTTCCGCGATAGGGGGCTGACAGAGGCGTGTAAATATGAGCGGATTCTCGCCATTTTGAGAGGTAAGGGATTTTTTGTAGGAGCTCAGTCACCGATTTCGTGAATTTAGTATACCGGAGAAAAATTTATAGAAATTGACGGTTTTTGACGAACGGAATACAATCAACACCTATGAAGATAAAAATCCTCTTTTTGATCGGTTCCATAAGGTGTGTTTTCATTACTTACCTCTTATAATCTCAAGGTCGTGTGGTAATATAAGCGTTATGTTTGACAAGTTTGAATGAACTGCATTTTAAAAAAAGATAATATGACCCACACACTAACTCAATGCCCGAACCCATTTACCCTTTCGCCCAAATAGAGCCCCGGTGGCAAAAATACTGGATCGAAAATAAAATGTTCAAGGCCCTGGAACCCGACAAAGCCGGGGGCAGGAAAAAGCTCTACATCCTCGACATGTTTCCTTATCCTTCGGGTTCAGGTCTTCATGTGGGGCACCCGGAAGGCTATACGGCCACCGATATTTATTCCCGCTACAAAAGAATGCGAGGGTTCAATGTGCTCCATCCGATGGGATGGGACGCGTTCGGGCTTCCGGCCGAGCAATACGCGATCGAAACCGGCACGCATCCGGCGGTTACCACCCGAAAAAACATAGAGACGTTTAGACGCCAGATTCAAAGATTGGGTTTAAGCTACGACTGGGACCGTGAAGTCGACACGACCGATCCCGAATACGTGAAATGGACGCAGTGGATTTTTCTTCAGCTTTATAATAGGGGCCTCGCGTATGTGGCCGAGGTGCCGGTGTGGTGGTGCGAGGCGCTCGGTTGCGTGCTGGCTAACGAAGAGGTGATGGACGGCAAAAGCGAGCGCGGCGGGCACCCGGTCGTGCGGCGGCCGATGAAACAGTGGATTTTGAAGATTACGGCCTATGCGGACCGGCTGTTGGAAGACCTCTCGCTTGTGGATTGGCCCGATTCGATCAAGGAAATGCAGAAAAACTGGATCGGCCGCAGTGAAGGCGCCCAGGTAGACTTTAAGGTCGCAGAGGGTCCGCAAAAAAATGAATTGATTCGCGTGTTCACTACCCGGCAGGACACACTTTTCGGCGCGACTTATATGGTCTTATCTCCAGAACATCCACTCGTTTCCAAGATCACGACTCCCGAACAAAAAAAAGCGATCGAGAACTATCAAAGTCAAGCCTCTAAAAAAAGCGAACTCGAAAGAACGGAGCTCGCGAAGGAAAAAACAGGCGTTTTCACGGGAGCGTACGCGGTCAATCCGGTCAACAAAGAGAAGATCCCCATTTGGATCGCGGACTATGTGCTCGCCACCTATGGCACCGGCGCCATCATGGCGGTTCCGGCGCATGATGAGCGCGATCATGAATTTGCGAAGAAGTTTGGACTCAAGATCGTGGAGGTTGTCACCAAACTATCGCGTCATTCTGAGGAGCGAAGCGACGAAGAATCTAGGCTAAGATCCCTGCCTGTCCCTGCCTTGCCGGCAGGCAGGCGGCAGGCAGTCTTCGGCGCTGACACGCCTCAGGATGACGTATTTACAGGTGATGGGATAAACGTGAATAGTGGTTTTATTTCGAATCTTCGTACAGCCGAAGCTAAGAAGAAGATCACGGAATGGTTGGCAGAAAAAGGTTTGGGTAAAAAGACCGTTAACTATAAGCTTCGCGACTGGCTTTTTTCCAGACAAAGGTATTGGGGCGAGCCGATTCCGGTGGTTCATTGCGCTTCCTGCGGAATCGTGCCTTTGCCGGAGAGCGACCTGCCGCTTCGCCTGCCCGATATAAAGGATTTTAAACCCACGGGCAGTGCTGAGCCGCCGCTCGCTAAGGCCAAAGAATGGGTGAACACAAAATGCCCGAAGTGCTGCGGCGCGGCCGCACGCGAAACAAACACCATGCCTCAATGGGCGGGTTCCTGCTGGTACTATCTCCGGTATATTGATTCGAAGAATCCGGACTCATTTTGTGACCGCGTGAGGGAAAAATACTGGATGCCCGTCGATCTTTACGTGGGAGGCGCGGAGCACGCGGTGTTGCACCTTCTTTACTCGCGGTTCTGGCACAAAGTGCTCTATGATCTGGGGCTTGTTTCCACAAAGGAGCCGTTCACGAAGCTCGTGAATCAGGGAATGATCTTGGGCGAAGACGGCCAGAAGATGTCCAAGTCGCGCGGCAATGTGATCAATCCCGATTTCATCATAGAAAATTACGGCGCCGACTCGATGCGGCTTTATGAGATGTTTATGGGGCCGCTGACCCAGATGAAGGCATGGTCGATGAAAGGCGTGGAGGGTGTTTACCGTTTTTTGGGGAGAGTGTGGAGGCTTTATACGGACCGCGAAGGAAAATTGGATCCCGCGATTCAGAATCTTACGCCCAATGAAGTTATTCAGAAGCTTTTGCATCGCACGATCAAAAAAGTGGAGGAGGACATCGAGTCGCTTCAGTTCAACACCGCAATCTCGGCGCTCATGATTTTTTCAAATGAACTATCGAAAGAAACGGTGAAAGAAAAAGCCGTGATGGAAAAATTTACGCTTATCTTGTCGCCGTTTGCGCCGCATCTGGCCGAAGAGCTGTGGCGGATGCTGGGACACCCGCAATCGCTTGCCTATGAAAAATGGCCTGAATATGACCCGGCGCTTATCGAGGATGAGGTGGTTGAGATTGCCGTGATGATCAACGGCAAGGTGAGATCCAGGATCCATGTCCGTTCGGATTGGGACCAGGCGCTCGTGGAGGCGGAAGTGCTGAAGGACGAGAAAGTGGCCGCCTTGGTCCAGGGAAAGAAAATAGTCCATAAAAAATACGTCCCAAAGAAAATATTTTCTCTGGCCGTTTCTTGATTCCGCTCTATGCAGGCCCTGAGGCGCCGGCCGTTGTTTTACGCGGCGTTCCTCATTTCCTTTTTAATTCTTGCCAGCCCTGTTTTCCCGCCGCCATTTCAGGATATCTTTAACCGTATTTCACAAGACGATATTTATTGGGAGGTTCGGGAGAAAGAAAAATCCGTTTTTTTGGGAGGCGTCATAATCTCCGAGGTGGAAACGCGGATTTCCGGGTATGGGGACCCGCTGACCGGTTTTGTGCTGGAGGCAAAGAAAGCTTGGATCGAACAAGATAAAGGCGGCAAAAAAGTGAGCGGCCGGGTGAAGTGTTATTTGAAGCGCTTGGCTGTGCCCTTGAAATACGGCGATGAGATTGTGATTCGAGGGGATTTGAGGCTCCCGCCCGGTCTAAGGAACCCGGGCGGCTTTGACCAGAGCGTCTATCTGGCCCGCCAACGCATACGAACCGTTTTTTACGGCGACAAACATTTTAACGCGAAGCTCCTTCGGCGGGGCCAGACCAATTTTGTTTACGGAAAAGCGCTCGAAGCCAAACATTTTTTATCCGACAGGCTTTCCCGGGCTTTTGAGAAAAATGAGGCGGCGTTTCTGAAGGCCCTGTTTTTAGGCGAACGAAGCGAGCTGGAGGAGGACTTCACCGACCTCTTTATAAAAACGGGTACGATGCACATTCTCGCCGTGAGCGGATTCAACATCGGTTTCCTGTGTGCCGCGCTTTTTCTTTTGCTCTATCCGTTTCCCGTTCCAAAAAACGTGAAACTGCTCATGGCGCTCATCACGATCTGGCTCTACTGTGCCGTCGTGGGCTGGCAGGCGCCGGTCGTGAGGGCCTCCCTCATGGCCTCGGTGTTTTTTATGGGCCAGCTCCTGGGCCGGAAAGCAGACGCTCTTAATTCGCTCGGGCTTGCGGCCTGCGTCATTTTAGTTTTTAATCCGCAGGCCCTCTTTGACGTGGGTTTCCAGCTTTCATTCTTGGCGGTTTTCGGGATCGTGTGCTTTGTGCCGCTGTTCCTGAAAAGAGCCGAACTTTTGCCTCATGAACATAAGACGCTCAAGGAGCGCGTTCTTTTTTATCTCAAAGAGATTTTTTGGGTGTCCTTTGTGTGCCTGGTGGTGACGCTGCCCGTCACGGTGCAAAACTTTTACATCGTGACGCCGCTTTCCGTTTTATCCAATCTGGCCGTGGTGCCGCTTTCGTTTCTGCTGTTTCTGGCGGGCGTTTTGTTTTTCCTAAGCGCGGCGTGGACGCATTCGGCGCTGGGCTGGATCCCGTTTCTCATGAGCGGTTTAATGAAGCTGTTTGTCGCGATTCTCAAGGGCATCGAGCAAATCCCGGGCGCTTATTTCATTGTGGGGAAGCTGGGTTGGCCGTTTTTCCTGTGCCTGGTTCTCGGCATTTCCTATTTGTTGGCGAATAAAAGGATCAAGAACCGCACCGTGCGCGCGGCGGTGATTCTGTTGTTTCTTATGAACGTTTTTTGCCTGCAAGAAATGTCCCGGCAGTTTAACCGGCCGTTCCGCATGACGGTGCTAGACGTCGGGCAGGGGGATTCGATTTATTTCGAATTTCCGCAGGGCGGGAATATGCTTGTCGATGCCGGGAAGGGCGGCGACGGCGACAAGGGGCGGCGCGTGATCGCGCCGTTTCTAAAATCGAAAGGAGTTCGCAGCATCGATTTTATGATTATCAGCCATCCCCAGGAGGACCACATCGGCGGCCTGCCGGTGCTTTTTGATGAATTTCGGATAAAACGCCTCGGCGAGGCCGGTTCAGAGTACCCTACGGAACTGTTTCATGAAGTCAAAGGAAAAATAAAAAAGGAGCGTTCGCAACACCGGATCTTGAGGGAAGGCGGCGCGCTCGGTGAATTTAAAGGCGTAGCCGTTCAGGTGCTCGGCCCGGCGGAGGAGTGGCTGGGCCGGGGCGATGTGAACAACGAGTCGCTTGTTTTGAAACTGACGTACGGAAGCACGAGTTTTCTTTTGACCGGCGATATTGGGAAAGAAGCGATGGCCGCGTTGTTGGAGAAGAAAGCGGATTTGTCCGCGACGGTGCTTAAGGCGCCTCATCACGGCGCGAAATTTAAAGTGGAAGGGGAACGCTTCGTCAAACGCGTGAATCCCAAAGTCAGCGTAATCAGCGTCGGCGCGCGCAATCCGTTTCATCACCCCTCTCAAATGACGCTGGATGTTTTGTCGGAGGTTTCCGGCAGCCAAATTTTCAGAACGGACCGGGACGGCGCCGTCGAGATTGTTTCGGATGGAAGGCATCTCGACGTAAATTTGCCAGTTCGTTCTTGACTTTGAAAATGAGGGAACGTATAGTAATCGCAGAATAATTTTTTTGGAGGAAGCCGATTAATGGGAATTGCGCAAGTCAGTAGTCCGGCGGTCGCGCAGACGCAAAATCACACGAATCAGGCGACCCCGCTTTTGGTTCCCAAGAAGATGTTTTTTGCAAAAGGCACCGGCTCTCATAAGCATGAGCTGCGTTCGTTCGAGATTTCGTTGCGCGACGCCGGTGTTGAGAAATGCAATATTGTCCATGTGTCGAGCATATTTCCCCCGAATTGCGAATTGATCTCCAAAAACGAAGGCATGAAGTTCATTCATCCGGGCATGATTACGTTCGCGGTGACTTCACGTCTTTCTTCGAACGAACCGCACCGCTTGATCGCCGCATCGATCGGATGTGCCATTCCTTCAGACCCCAATACCTACGGTTACCTGAGCGAGTACTACGCGTTCGGCCAGACTGAAAAAGAGGCGGGAGACACCGCCGAGGATCTGGCGGCCGCGATGCTCGCCTCCACGCTCGGCATCGATATTGACGAGGATAAGAGCTGGGACGAGAAGGAGGAAATCTACCGCATTTCCGACAAGATCGTGAAAACCACGAACGTTACGCAGTCCGCGATTGTGGAAAAGGGCGGCTACACGACAGTGGTGGCGGTCGGTGTTTTCCTCTTTTAATAGAAGCCACCCCTTAACTTCCCTCGTAACTGCGACGGTTTCTGGCGGCTTACGCCTTTGCCGTATTCGTCGTCCATATCGCAGAGGATATGGACTCCTCGTCCGGCTTCGGCTTAAGCTCGCCACAAACCGTCTCGTTTCAGGAGGGAAGTTAAGGGATGACTTCTAAACATTTTTTCCTGCAGGACATCCTTTTTTTAACTGCGCTAAGTGCTTTCTTTTTGTTGTTCCGGCTCGGGAGCGGTTCGCTCGCCAGTTGGGATGAGGCGCTTTACGCGTCGGTCGCCAAAGAGATATTCCAGTCCGGGGATTGGCTGCATCTGACGCTAAACGGAAGCCAGTGGGCGGACAAACCGCCGCTTGGTATCTGGGCCACCGCGTTTTTCTACCGGTTATTCGGCGTTCATGAATTCTCCGCGCGTTTTTTCTCGGCGCTCTGCGGCATTGGCGCGGTCCTCGTGACCTACCTTATCGGCGGTAAGCTTTTCAACCGCTGGGTGGGTTTTTTAGGCGCGCTTGTCCTTCTGTCTTCCTCCCAATTTATCCGTTATGCGCGGTTTGGCATGCTCGACGCGCCGCTCGTGTTCTTTTTGTCACTGTCGCTTTATTTTTTCTGGCGGGGTTATGAGCGTAACCGGTATCTTATTTTTTCAGGGATCAGCGCCGGTTTGGCGATCATGACCAAAGGTTTTACGGGGTTTCTTATTTTTCCCATCACGTGGCTTTACTGCGCTTTTTCCGGCGAGTTTGAGATTCTGCTGAGATCTTCGTATTGGATCGGGCTGATGCTTGCCGCGGGTGTCGCGCTGCCGTGGAATTTGTACGAGATGATTGATCACGGCCACTTGTTTGTGAATGAGGTGGTGATCAAGCACCTTTTTCGCCGCACACTCACGTCGCTCGACGGCCATAAGGGAAATTTTTATTTCTATATCCGCACACTCGTCAATAAATACCATCCGTGGGTTTTGATAGGAATTTTTTCGGGCCCGTTTTTTTTATTCAAGGCCGCGAAAGAAAGAATCGGCGGCGCCTTGTATCTGGCCGTGTGGATATTTTTTATCTTTGCGGTGATCACGGGGGTGCAGACGAAACTGCCCTGGTACATCCTCCCGATTTATCCCGCCCTTTCTCTGACCGTGGGCTATGTGCTCGCGAAGCTCTTCGATGAAAATCACGGTAATTTTGTGCGAGCGGCTTTTATCGGTGTCATGGTGCTTCACATCCAGTACTCGCATATTTTTGACCATGATTACAGCCGCAATATCAAAGGGATCGCATCGGTCGTGAGGACAGGCGTTCCGGAGGGTCAATGGATATACCTCTACAACTACCACGAAACCAACGCGGTCACTTTTTACCTGGACCGCGGTTGTTGGTATCTGGATACACCTCAGGAGCTGACCGCGGCCGCAAAACAGGCACAGCGCTTTTATTGCCTGGTCCTTGACAGGGATTTGGGCGCCGTACAGAATTTATTTTCGCAACTGGATCTTAAGGTCAGCGGTTCCTTTGAAGACCTTAAGCTCGTGACCAAAATTTCCTAACCAAAATCCGCACCAAGTCTGCACCGCTTTCTATTTACTTCGCCTGGCGATTGGCTTATAATTTACCTTGAGGAGCTGCCATGCGAAAGCGTATCAAAAGAAAGCATAAAAAAGCGGAAAAACCGCGCAAACTCTCTTTCCGCCGCGTTAAAAAAACGCTCCGAAAAATACGCTCGAAGGTATCTCGTAAGTCATTTAAAAAACATAAGATAAAAGATTTTATATCTTCCTTTACAGCGTTCCCGAAGCAAAATGGGGAATTTCAGGGCTCCCGGAGCGCAGGTTTTGAGTTTCCTTCCTCTTACCATGAAAATAAGCTGGTGCTCTTAGTGCGCGATCCCTGGTGGGTGTTTGCTTATTGGGAAGTGACGCCGGAACGCGAAAAGGAAGTGTTGCGCGAAATCCTGCAAAAAAGCCTTCAAAAGGACAAGACAGTTCTCAGGGTTTATGAGATTACCGGCACGTCCCCCTCCCATCCCAACTCCTCTTTTGACATTGAGCTTAATTTTTTTACGAATAACTGGTATATCGACGTGGGAAGGCCTGACACTGATTGGATTGCGGAGATTGGGATCAGAACGACGCATGGGCATTTTTTTGCGTTGGTGCGATCCAATGCGGTCAAAACGCCGCGCTTTGGCTTGTCCGATGTGCTGGACGAAGAATGGATGATGCCGGATGATCTTTATTGGAAACTTTTCGGCCGCATGGCGGGTTTGTCAGACCGGAAGAGTTCGTTGGACGTGCGCGAGGTTCTGGAACGCTATTTGAAAGGCATGGTTTCCTCGCAGAGCTTTCCCGCTCCCAGAAAAAAATCCTGATTCGAAAAACATGGAAAAAGGTTACCTGTCGATCGTCCTGCACGCACACCTGCCTTATGTACGCCACCCGGAGCATGAGCGTTTTTTAGAAGAAGAGTGGTTTTACGAAGCGGTCACCGAGACCTACATTCCGCTCGTCAAGGTATTCCATTCTCTGGTGCGGGACGGCGTTGATTTTCGCCTGACGTTGTCTCTGACGCCGACACTTTTGTCGATGCTCACGGACCCTCTGCTCCAGTCCCGTTACGTCAAACACCTCGACCGCCTGATTGAGCTTTCGCAAAAAGAAATGGAGCGCACGCGCCCAGACAGCGCTTTTTCCCCGCTGGCCGAGATGTATCACCGCCTTTTTCTGGAGGCCCGTGAAATTTTCTGTGACCGCTACCACAATGATCTTGCCGGGGCGTTCCGGGAGTTTCAAGAGATGGGAAAACTTGAAATTATCACCTGTGCCGCGACGCACGGTTTTCTGCCGCTCCTGGATATTCATAAAGAGGCGGTGCGTGCGCAGATCCGGGTGGGGGTAGAGACGCACAAAAGGATTCTCGGCCGCGCGCCGAAGGGCATTTGGCTTCCCGAATGCGGTTACACCCCCGGCGTGGATGAAATTCTTAAAGAAAATGGAATTCTATTTTTTATTATGGACACGCACGGGGTCCTTTTTGGAAGCCCCAGACCCAAGTACGGCATTTATGCGCCCGTGTACTGCAAATCAGGCGTCGCGGCCTTTGGCCGGGACCCGGAATCCTCGAAAAGCGTCTGGAGTGCCGAAGAGGGATATCCCGGCGACGCCAACTACCGCGAATTTTACCGCGACATCGGTTTTGACCTGGATTATGATTATGTGCGGCCGTATCTGAACGGTGACGGTTCCCGCATCAATACGGGCATCAAGTATTATCGGATTACCGGCAAGACGGACCACAAGGAGCCTTATTCTCCGCATTGGGCCAGGGAGAAGGCGGCCGAACACGCGGGAAATTTCATGTTTAACCGTGAAAAACAGGTCGAATATCTTTCAGGATTTATGGACCGCCCGCCTCTGGTTGTCGCCCCCTACGACGCCGAACTCTTCGGGCACTGGTGGTTTGAGGGGCCGATGTGGTTTGATTTTCTCTTCAGGAAAATCCATTATGACCAAAATGTTTTTAAGGCGATTAGTCTGGCCGAATACCTTGAGAAATATCCGTGCAACCAGAAGATTGTCCCGTCCATGTCAAGCTGGGGCTACAACGGTTATGCGGAGGTGTGGCTGAACGGCGCCAACGACTGGATTTACCGCCATTTGCACAAGGCGGCCGAGCGTATGATTGATCTGGCCAATCAGAGGCCCCATGCCGGAGGCCTGGAAGCGCGCGCTTTAAACCAGATGGCGCGCGAGCTTTTATTGGCACAATCAAGCGACTGGGCGTTTATTCTGAAGACTGGCACGCACAGCGCCTATGCGCTCAAACGCACGAAGGAGCATCTCGAGCGTTTCATGCGGCTTTGGTCGCAACTTAAGGAAAATTCTGTGGACACGCGCGCCCTGGAAAGCATAGAATCTACCGATAATATTTTTCCAGACATTGATTACCGGGTTTATTTGTCAAAGCAGTGATAAGGGGGAGAGCTAAAGGGGGTAGGTCATGTTCAAGAAGACAAGTTTATGGGTTTTGGCGGGTTTTGGAATGCTGGCCATTGCAGGTTGCGCGACGGGAAGCGGCAGGAATTACGACTCGGAAATAAATTCTTTGAATTCACGGATGGCTTCTTTGCAAGCCCAGCTGAGTCAGGCCGAATCTGAAAAGCAGGCGCTGGCGAACAAGCTGGATAGCGCGCTTTCGGATCTTGAGGCCGCAAAAGCGCAGCCCGCCGCCGGGAAGGTCAGTTCCCAAGAGTTCGATTTGAAGTGACGCTGCCGAAGGCAGCGTCATCCTCACGAAAGTGAGGATCAACGGCAAAACACGATTCCCGCTTTTGCGGGAATAACATTATGGCAAATGTCCGAATAGAAAAAGACTCATTAGGGGAACGCAAGATTCCCGACGAGGTCTATTACGGCATTCAGACGGATCGCGCGATAGAAAATTTCCCGATCAGCGGCCTGAGGGCCCATCCGCGCTTCATCGATGCCTATGTGACCGTCAAAAAAGCGGCTGCGATTGCCAACGCCAAGAGCGGCGTGCTCTCGAAAAACCTTTCCGATGCGCTGGTCAGCGCGTGTGACGAGATTCTATCCGGCAAGCTTCGCGATCAATTTCCGGTGGATGTGTTCCAGATGGGCGCCGGCACTGCGTACAATATGAATGTGAACGAAGTAATTTCCAACCGCGCCAACGAAATCCTGGGAGGGCGCAAAGGGGACAACAAGCCCGTCCATCCGAATGATCATGCGAATATGGGCCAGTCGACCAACGACACCTTTCCCAGCACGATGCGCATCGCGCTTCTTCTGATTTTAAGAGAAAACCTGTATGAACCGTTGGAAGCGCTTGAAAAGGAGTTCCTGAAAAAAGGCAGGGAGTTTGACGGGGTTTTGAAATCCGCCCGCACGCACCTGCAGGATGCGGTGCCGATACGCTTGGGACAGGAATTCAAGGCCTATGGCGAGGCCATCAAGAAATCGCGCATTTTTGTTCAGAGAGCCGCCGAGTCACTGTGCGAGCTTGGGATCGGAGGCAGCGCGGCCGGCACCGGACTCAACACCGCGCCCGGTTATCGCGAAGAAATCATAAAAGAGCTCAACCGGTTGACGGGATTGAAGCTGGTGCCTGCCGAAGACATGCGCGAATCCATGCAAAGCCAAAGGCCGATGGCGGAGGTTTCGGCCGCGCTTCGGAACCTTTCGCTTGAGCTCATAAGAATCGTGAACGACTTGAGGCTTTTGTCTTCGGGGCCCACGACGGGGTTTGCCGAGATTGACCTGCCGGCGACGGCGCCCGGCTCCTCAATCATGCCGGGCAAAGTGAACCCGTCCATCCTTGAGATGGTCAACATGACGGCGTTTCATGTGGTGGGCTCGGATACGACGGTGGCGATGGCCGTGCAGGCGGGGCAGTTGGAGCTCAATGTCATGATGCCCGTGATGGCCTATGAACTTAATTTTTCGGCCACGATTCTCGGGAATACGCTAAAAATTCTCCGCGAAAAATGCGTGCAGGGCATTACGGCCAACGCGGAGCGCTGCCGGCATTACGCCCAAAGCAGTATGGGCCTTGCGACCGCGCTCAACACATTTATCGGTTATGCGCAGGCGGCCGAAGTCGCCAAGGAAGCGCTTAAAAGCCACAAAACAATTATTCAGGTGATTCGCGAGAAAAAAATGTTGTCCGAAGCCGAGATCCAAAAAATCATGGATCCGGTACGCATGACCGAACCGGGAATTCCAAAAAAATAGCGTTTCCTTTTCGGGTTGATTTTAGTGCGTGCGGGTGGCAGAATAAGCATTCATAACAAGAGGAGCAAGACACTTGAGCACGCCTGAGCAAAGCACGTTTTCAAAAGGTCTCGAAGACGTCGTTGCGGCAGAGAGTTCAATCTGCCTGATAGACGGAAAAAATTCAAGGCTGTCCTACCGCGGTTATGACATCCATGATCTGGCCGTGAATTCCAATTTTGAAGAAACGGCTTATTTGCTGCTTTTCGGCGATCTGCCCACCGAAAGACAGCTGATTGATTTTAAAAATAAACTCGCCAGCGAGCGCGAGCTTCCGAAAGACCTCGTGCGGCTCATTGAATCATTCCCGAAGACGGCCAATCCGATGGCGGCGCTTCGGACCGGCGTGTCGCTTCTTTCTTTTTATGATCCCGAAGCGGACGACAAATCGGCCGAGTCGAACATTCGCAAGACGATACGGCTCATGGCGAGGGTGCCTTCCATTGTGGCCTACTTTGACAGGGTCCGGCGCAACGAGAAGCTTGTCCATCCGAAGCTCGAGTCCACGGTGAGCACGGCCGCCAATTTTCTTTACATGATGAAGGGGGAAGACGCGACACCCACCGAATCCAAGATGCTGGATAAATATTTCGTTCTCCTGGCCGAGCATGATCTGAATGCATCGACGTTCGCCGCGGTGATTACCGTCTCGACGCTCTCGGACATTTATTCGGCGATTGTTTCGGCGGTCGGCACGCTTAAAGGGGACTTGCACGGATCGGCGAACAGCCGCACGATGGAGAGCCTGATTGCCATCGGAAGTTTGGATAAAGTCGAAGCCTTTGTGGAAGACGCGCTTCAGAACAAAAAGAAATTGATGGGTTTCGGCCACCGTGTTTACAAAGGCCCGGACCCGCGCGCGGACGATTTGCGTCTGATGGCGAAGACGCTCGCTGAAAACAACAAGCAGGAAGTCAAGTGGTTTGCGATTTCGGAGAAGCTCGAGCAGACCGTTTGGGCGAGAAAGAAGCTTAATTGCAACGTCGATTTTTATTCCGCCTCGGTGCTTTACACGATCGGGATTCCCGTGGATCTTTTTACGCCGATGTTCGCGATCAGTCGTATGGCGGGGTGGACGGCCCACCTGCTTGAACAGTTGAAGGACAATCGTCTGATCCGGCCTGTTTCGGAATACGTGGGCGCCCAGAGCCGCGCCTACATTCCCATCTCAAACCGCAAGTAATTTTGTTTTTAAATAATATTTCGCATACAAAACTCGCGGAAGTGGCGGAATTGGCATACGCGCAGGTCTCAGAAGCCTGTGCCGCAAGGCTTGTGGGTTCAAATCCCACCTTCCGCACTGCTTCGCCCTTCTTCGCTAAAACTGCGAAGAGCTTCGCAGTGCAAGCACCTGGCACATTTTCATGAAAAAGTATTTTTATCCGGCCGCAGTTTTAATTGTTTTCTCATCCATCTACTGGTCACTCCCGTTTTATTTTGAATCCTCAGAAACCGTCCAAAAACTTGCGCTAAACACGCGCGATTTGTTTTTCAAGATCCGCCGCCTTTCCTCGGCGGAACCCGGAATCTTGAAAGAAATCGTATTTGTTTCGATTGACGATGAATCCTGCCGGAAATTAAACGCCCGCTGGCCATGGTCAAGGCGCACGTTTGCCGTTATGATCGATGAGCTGGCGGCCCGCGGGGCACGGCTCATAGGGCTCAATGTTTCTTTTGCGGGCCTTGAGGACGGATCGAGCGAATCCAGCCAAATCCTGGCCCAGGCCCTGCGCACGCATGGCAACGTCGTCGTCGGCGCTACGTTTGATGAATCCAATCGCCTGGTAGGACCGAGCCCCCTGATTGCCGAAGCCGCCGCGAGAGTCGGCTACCTTGAGAAGATAATGGACGCGGATCTCTCGATCCGGCGTTCGTATCTCGTGCGGCCGTATGCGGTGCAGAAAATCGCCGGCCCCGGCGGCCTGGCGGCCGCGAATGCGGGGGGATTTTTTGAAAGCTCGTTTCCTTTGCAGCTTGTGGCCGGTTATTCCGATGGCCTTGAGAAAAACAATCCCGGCTATGACCGCGTGCTTGGGTTGGTCACGGTGGGCAACGCGCCGCGCCGGGCTGTTTTTTTGGAGCCCGATGGCAGTTATACGATCAATTACCTGGCCGCTGAGTCCGATTTTTTAACAATACCCGCCTGGAAGGTGGTGCAGGGCAAAGTGTCCGGTTCCGAAATCAGGAACAAGATGGTTTTGATCGGTTTGAGATCGTCCCTTTTTTCTGACATGCATTCGACACCTTTCGGGATTATGTCCGGGATCGGGATTCATGCCAACGAGCTCATTTCCATTTTATCCGGCCGCATGCTCCGGTTTGTCCCGGACAAAGTCACCGAAACGATCGCCTGGCTCGTGGGGCTTTGCGTCCTGGGGCTGTACCTGTCGAGGAGGTTTTGGCTTGGCATCGCGGGTTCGGTCGCGGCCGTCGGGGGAGTTTTCATAGGATCGCAGCTTCTTTTTGCGCAAGACATGGTGATGGAGCCTTTCACGGCCTTGTTCGGCCCGTTTTTTGCGACTCTGGCCGGTTTTTTCGCCAATTCACTCCAGCTTCTTTTGGAAAATAAGGGCCTTGAGACGAAGGTTATCCATGACAAGCTGACGGGGCTTTACAAATATGAATATCTTCGCGAGTGCCTCGAGGAAGAATGGAAGCGCTGTCTTCGCGCGAAATCGCCGGTGTCGGTTGTGATGACGGACCTCGATCGTTTCAAACAGGTCAACGATACGCTGGGGCATGAAGTGGGGAACGACATGATTAAACGAGCGGGGAAGGTGATTCAGGAAAGCGCCAGGCGCTATGATGTCGTCTCCCGATATGGCGGTGATGAGTTTGTAATTCTTTTATGGCATTCGAGTCTTGAGGAGGCAAAAATCTATCGTGAACGCTTAAGGGACATGTATCATACGATGGTCAAGACACTTGAGCCCGCGCTTCAAGGCTCCTCGATCAGCATCGGTGTGGCTTCGTTTGATCCCGCTAAAAATCCGCGAACTCCTCCCCATCCGCAGGCGCTCATAGAAGAGGCGGATAAGGACCTTTTTCTGGATAAACAGAGCCACAGGTCCTGACAAAAAGCGCGTCAGGTCTGCGGTGACGCGGACTCAACAAACTCTTTGTCCGGGTCCCTTATTTTTTCAATGCCAAACAGCGCGCCTTCATTGTCGGGGTTGATATGCAGCGCATTTTGAAAACATTCCGCGGCTTTTTGCGTGTCTCCCAGGATCATGTAGATGCGGCCCAGATTCGTGTAGGCGGCTTCGTCGTCGGGTTCCACGAGAAGAATGTCCTCATAGGTTCTGACGGCGCCCCTGAAGTCATTTTCCACGATCTGGCCTTCGGCTTTCGTATGAAGCGCGTCAATTTGGCTTATCGATGCATCGGATATTTCGACGATGTTCTTAGGTTCGGCGCCCGCCGTGCGGGACAGCAGGAAAAACGCGAGGCTTAGGATCAGGCCTTTTTTCATGCACACATTGTAACAGAGCCGGCATTTTATTCGCAATTTTCAAGGCACCCGGTGTATGTTATAGTAACGCCATGACCCCACCACCTCTTTGCAACGATTGTTTCACAATCGGCCCGCGTATGCGGGCCAAAGAGGTGGTGGGGTGAAAGGGAAGAAAGAAGATCCGGTTATTGTCACGCACCACGAGGCGCGGCGGGATTATTTTATCGTTGAGTCCATGGAAGCGGGGCTTATGCTCTCGGGGTGCGAGGTGAAGTCCTTGAGGGACCACAAAGCCAGCCTCTCGGGGAGTTTCGCGCGGCTTGAAGGGGAAGAGCTATTCTTGTATAATCTTTACATAGCGCCCTACGAGATGGGGAACCGGGAGAATCCCGATGAGCCCACCCGTGCCAGAAAGCTTCTTCTTCACCGTTCTCAGGTAGAAAAACTTAAAAGCAAGGCGCTTGAACGCGGTTTTACGCTGATCCCTTTAAAACTCTATTTCAACAAGCGCGGGCTGGCTAAGGTGGAATTGGCGGTGGCGAAGGGTAAAAAGCTCTGGGACAAGCGCACCGACATCAAAAAGCGCGACGCCGAGCGCGACATCGACCGCGCCGTGAAGAGTAGAAATAGGAGATAAAATTAAAATTCGAAGCACGAAATTCGAAATCCGAAACAAATAGGAATGACCAAAACTCAAATGATTAAAACAGCTGTTTTAAATTTTGAGCATTTGAATTTCGATATTGTTTCGAGTTTCGGATTTCGGATTTAGATGGGTCTGGGGGGCGATCGGTTTCGATCCGGCTCTTTGATCTGATAGTAGCATGCGGAGGTTGTCGGGAGGCCTCCTTAAACACCTGGCACCAAATTAAACGCTAAAAACACGAACATCGTGCGGGTGCCCTTCATGGCACCTATGGCGTTTCCGCTAGCCGCCTAATAACGGCTGCCGTCCGCTCATCTGCGCCTGCGGGATGAGGTCGGGCGTCGATAGCAGGCTGGTCTTGCCAGCGTGTCTCTGGCTGGTTTGACGAGATGTGACATGGGGCTCACTCTTTAAAATCGTGCTGATTCGAGCTTGGAGAGGACATCTAAATAAGCAGCTAAGCATGTAGAAGCTCCAGGTGCGAAAGCCGGAGACGCGGGTTCAATTCCCGCCGCCTCCACCACTTCTTCGCCCTCCTTCGTTCTGCGTTGCAGAACTTAGGAGGGCTGCGAAGTGCTCGCGCTCCAATATGATTTCAAGAACGCGGACGCGCTTAGGCTGAAAGACGAAGCGGGGAAGATGTAGGAAACGGTTGATGGTACAAGGAGAGAACGTATGAGCACGAAACAAAATACACCGTTTGTGATCGACATGAAGCCCGGCGACTATTTTTGGTGCGCCTGCGGCGAATCCGAAAAACAGCCCTTTTGTGATGGCTCACACGCCCGCAAAAACACCGGCATGAGGCCCCTCAAAACCCACCTCGATACTGACAAGAAAATCGCCTGGTGCGGATGCAAAGAATCCGCGAACAAACCTTTTTGTGACGGGACGCACGCGAAGTTAAAATAGCCCGAGGTCTGAAAAAAGAGGGAGGATAGATTGATTCTAACGAGGTATCCATGGCCAATGAAGAAAATGTGACTGGCGGCAAGGAAGAATCCAAGGCAGAGCGGTTCAAGAGACTGGCCGAACTCCGGGTCGGCAACGCCGTTAAAAAGATCGGGATCATCGGCAATCTTGCCGGCGCCAACTATGAATTCACCGCCGAGCAAGTCGAAAAGATCCTCGGCACCTTAAAAACCGCGGTTGATGAAGTGGAAAAGAAATTTCAGAAGGGGTTGAACCGGAAGGGTTATAACGATCAGGGTAAATTTCATCTATAAATGAGTGTTTGATATGCGGGACCAGGTCCCGACAAGGCTTCGCCACCCGGCAGCCTGACTCAAAC
Source organism: Omnitrophica bacterium RIFCSPHIGHO2_02_FULL_51_18 (assembly GCA_001804125.1). Classification (GTDB taxonomy): domain Bacteria; phylum Omnitrophota; class Gorgyraeia; order 2-02-FULL-51-18; family 2-02-FULL-51-18; genus 2-02-FULL-51-18. Next base: position 791 of record MHFI01000010.1, on the reverse strand, counting down.
TTCTGCCGCCCCAACTTGATATCCCCAAATTGTGATATGTTCCGGATCTCCTTCCGGGTCAGGGTGAACATGAAATCTGAGTGAAAACGGTCTAGGTTGCGACACCCCTCATTTCCGTCGGAAAAATAACATGATTTTGTGGTCGCCTAATAAATGGCGAGGGTCTCCTTTCTAGGGAGTGAAGGATTTGTTTGGGGACAGGTTAGACTAATTCTCCTTCCCGCAGTAAACTATCCCTATCATGTTCATTTGCCCGAATTGCGGTGAACCGATAGACCAGCCTGATATCGAAAACGGCTCATGCCCACACTGCGGCGCTTCGTTTGACGCTGAAGTAGAAGAGGAGCCATAGGGAACCCATGAAAAAAAGGTGCCTGCCCTGCGAAGGAGGCGTTAAGCCGCTCCAAAGAAAACAAGCGCTTCGGTTGATGAAATGGCTAAAAGATTGGAAGATGTCGGCGAAGGGCCGCGCCATTTACAAGGACTACCGTATGAAGGATTTTATGAGCGCCATCCGATTTATAAACCGCATCGCAAAGCTCGCCGAAGCGGAAAACCATCATCCCGATCTGTCACTGACCAATTATCGACGATTGACGGTTACGCTGAGTACTCACGCGATCGGCGGATTGTCTGAAAATGACTTTATCCTCGCAGTTAAAATTGATAGGATCACTCCTAAACAGTAAACTGCATAGAACGGTACCGTCTACCGAGGGGACAGGTTGAAAGATTTGATAATATGAAAGCTGACCTCCCAAAAGATAGGATAAAATAGCAAGCAAGCTCTA
>MHFI01000009.1:17017-18110 GCA_001804125.1 Omnitrophica bacterium RIFCSPHIGHO2_02_FULL_51_18 | reverse complement strand
AAGCGCTTTGCGGATGCGCTGGACACGTCCTTCAAAATTCGTGAAAGTCCCCTCTTTTTCCGCGTAAACCGCCGACGGAACCACAATATCCGAAACTTGCGCGGTGGGATTGTCGTTGGAGCCTTCGTAAATGATGGTTTTAATTTTTTGCCTTACGGTTTTTAGCGTTTCCGCTCCGAAGAGCTTGGCCAGATCATGACTGAAAATAAAAAGGCCCTCCAGCTCTCCCCGTTTGGCTTTTTCAATGATGACCGTGATATCCGAAGCGGGCTCGGTGAGCCCGAGAATCTGAAGCGCACCCTTGGTATTCGGGTTTTTGTCTTTCTTGATCAGAAAATTATCTTCGGTGCCGTCCTGGCCTGGCGCTTTCACGCCTACAAAACTCCATTTCAAAAAGTCCATGAATATTTTTTTCTTAAGATAAATCTCCTCATTCGTGTATTGAGAACTCGCCAATAATGCCCAGTTCTTCTGATTTTTAGAATTTTCTAACGCTTGTGCTGTTTTTTCCAACACTTCCAACCAACCGTCATTCTGAGGTCGCCGTGGCGACCGAAGAATCTCGTTTTGAGATCCTTCGGTCCGCCAAGATTCATGGCGGACCTCAGGATGACGAAGCCTATTGGTGTCGATAAACTTATAGTTATACCGCCCCTCGTCGCAGATCCACCACTTATTGGCTTCTAAATTCTCACGCGGCTTTAAACGCATCACACGCGCTTCCTTTAGATGATAAGGACGGGATTTCTCGTATTCGACGTGAATGTTACAGCCGCGGGAGCAGCCCGGACAGACGGAATCCTCGGAGCCCAGATACCACACGCGCATCTTGAAACGAAAATCCTTGTCAGTCAGAGCGCCGACCGGGCAGATGTCCACGACATTGCCGGAATATTTGTTATCGAGCTCTTTGCCGGGATACACGTTGATTTCCGATTGGTCCCCGCGGTTAAAGATCCCGAAATCATGGGTCTTCGTGATCTCATCACCGAAGCGGACACAGCGCGAACATAAAATACAACGCTCCTGGTCCAGCATCACCGTCGGACCGATGGAAAAGGCTTTCTTCGTTTTCTTGACCTTCATCTCGTCA
>MHFI01000009.1:0-17009 GCA_001804125.1 Omnitrophica bacterium RIFCSPHIGHO2_02_FULL_51_18 | reverse complement strand
GTCATAGAGGCCGTAGTCCATATAATAATCCTGGAGCTTGCACTCGCCGGCCTGGTCGCACACGGGACAATCCAGAGGATGATTGGCCAAAAGAAACTCCAAGACTACTTGCTGGGATTCCTTGGCTTTCTGGGACTTCGTGTGAATAACCATGCCGTCCGCGACGCGCGTATCGCACGCGATAACCGTCTGGGGTATCTTCTCGACTTCCACCTGGCAGATGCGGCAGTTGCCGGCTATGGAAAGGCCGGGATGATAGCAGTAACGCGGCAGATCGATCTTAAGCTCGTCGATCGCTTCGATGACCGTGAGGCCGTCTTTGACCGTATAGGGTTTACCGTCAATCGTGATATTAGCCATGAATATATTTCTCAAACTCTCCCCTAAACTTCGTGATGTAGCTCTGGATCGGCCAGGCGGCGGCGTCCGCGAAAACACAGATCGTGCGGCCCTCCATGTTGCAAGCGATCGTCAGAAGTGTGTCGAGATCTTCCATACTGCCTTCACCGTTATAAATTCTTTTCACAATCTTAGTGGCCCACCCCGTGCCTTCGCGGCAGGGTGAGCACTGGCCGCAGGATTCGTGCGCGAAAAACTTGCAGGCCAACAAAAGCATTTTTACCATGCACGCCGTCTCATCCATCACGATGACCCCCGCCGAGCCGAGCATCGACCCGGCCGCTTTCAAGTCGTCATAATCCATTTTGACATCGATCTCATTCGCGGTGAGGATCTTCGCGGAAATACCGCCGGGAATAACCGCTTTCAGTTTCCTGTCTCCGAGAATCCCTCCCGCATGCTGATAAATAATTTCGCGAAGCGGTATCCCCATCGGAAGCTCGTACACACCCGGTTTTTTAACATGGCCTGAGACGCTGAATAAACGCGTGCCACCATTCGTGGGGGTGCCGAGCTTCACGAACCACTCGGCGCCGTTTTTTAAAATATGCGGCACGCAGGCGAGCGTCTCCACGTTATTGATAATGGTGGGACACCCGAAAAGGCCGACGGTCGCGGGAAAGGGCGGCTTAAGCCGAGGCAGTCCCCTTTTTCCTTCCAGGGATTCCAAAAGCGCCGTTTCCTCGCCGCAGATGTAAGCGCCGGCACCCCGATGAACCACGACATTCAGATCAAAGCCTGTTCCGAAGATTTTCTTGCCCAGATACCCCTTGGCATAAGCCTCATCCACGGCGGATTGTAAACGGCGGCACGGTTCGACATATTCCCCACGGATGTAGATGTAAGATTTGTGCGAACCTATCGCGAAGGCACTGATGATAATTCCCTCGATGAGTCCATGGGGATCGCGTTCCAGGATGTAGCGATCCTTGAAGGTGCCCGGCTCTCCTTCGTCGGCATTCACGACAAAATAAACCGGTTTTTTGTTGTCCTTTGGAATATACTGCCACTTCTTTCCGGTCGGAAAACCCGCGCCGCCCAGTCCCCGGAGATTGGAGGCTAAAACAGCGTTTGTCACTTCTTCGGGTTTCACCGAAGAAATAACCTTCTTCGCGGTCACGTAGGCGCCTCGGCTTTCGGCCACGCTTAGCTTCCACGCGTCGGGAATGTTGAAGTTGCGGGAGAGAATGAGATCAGTCATATTGAATTTTGACTTGTCATTTCGAGCGAAGCGAGAAATCTCATAAAGTCGTGTGATGAGATCTCTCGGTCGCCTACGGCGACCTCGAGATGACGTACAAGGTTTAGCCTGCTCATCGCTTTAGTGTATCCAAAATCTCATCTATTTTTTCTTCAGTCAAGTTCCCGTAGTACTTGTCCCCTGCCTGCATCATCGGTGCCTGCTCACAGGCGCAGAGACACTCGGCTTCTTCAAGCGAAAACAGTCCGTCTTTCGTGGTTTGGCCGTTTTCCACACCGAGCTTCTTCTTGACATAAGAACGAAGCTTCTCCTCTCCCTTCAAGTTGCAGCTTGTCCCCGTGCAAAAACGGATGTGGTTCTTGCCGACGGGTTTTGTATGGTACATCGAGTAGAATGTCACCACTTCTTTCACGTGAATCATCGGCACTTCCGTCCACTTCGACACCCATGCCTCCACGTCCGGCGTCACATGGCCCACCTTATCTTGCGCTAGGTGCAGAAGCGGTAGCACCGCCGCATGTTTCCTGTCATACTTCGCTAAAATCTTTTGCGCTTCGTTGTCTAGCGCACTAAGTGTGTTCATATTTCAACCCTTTTTTGTCATTTCGAGCGAAGCGAGAAATCTCATCAAGTCGTGTGATGAGATCTCTCGTCCCGCCATTCGGCGGGACTCGAGATGACACAACAACAAAGATTGCTTCGTCGTCGCTAGCGCTCCTCCTCGCAATGACATTCTTCGCATTATCGATCCAGCTCCCCGCCGATCATGTTCACCGACCCGAAGGTTGGCACGATATCCGCCACCATCTCGCCCGCCAAAAGTTTATGAAGCGCCCCCATGATCGGAAAACACGGCGGCCGCACGCGCACGCGGTACGGTTGGTCCGTCCCGTCGCTCACCACATAGAACCCCAGCTCGCCGTTGGCGCCTTCAACCGGAAAATACGCTTCGCCCTTCGGAGGCCTCAAGCCGTGACCGGCCATCACGAGTTTAAAATGGTTCATCAATCCCTCGATATTGCCATAGGTGTCTTCCTTGGCTGGCAACGCCACCCGCTTGTCATGCGAATAGACATTCTCGTGAAAGCCTTTCGTCGTTCCCTCCAGCGTCGGATCAAGATCCACTCTTGCGTTTTTGAAATCCTGCGTTCTGCCCATTTTGGCCTCATCCACCATTATCGCCGCCGGAATCACGTGGCCTTTAGTATCCACCATGATGTCACCCTTCGGCATCTGCTTCAACGCCTGCTCAATGATCCGCATGCTCTGCGCCATCTCTTCCATACGCACATAATAACGGTCAAGATTGTCTCCGTGCTCACCCACAGGAATATCAAAATCAAGTTTGTCATATACCAAGTAAGGCTGGGACTTTCTGACGTCATAATCCGCGCCGGTGGAGCGTAAAAATGGCCCCGTGATACCGTACGCAATCGCGTCCTCTTGGCTGATGAACCCGGTGTCTTTCATACGGTCGACAAAGATCCTGTTTTTATTCAAAAGCGCCTCCACTTCTTTCAACACGCCCCGGGTCTCTTGAATGGCCCAGAGGCACTTCTTCTCAAAACCCTCCGGGAGATCCGCTTTTAAACCCCCGACCCTCGCGTAAGAAATCGTAAGACGCGCGCCCGTCACGTCTTCGATTACTTCGTATAAATATTCCCTCGCTTTAATCATATAAAGGAAGACCGTAAACGCCCCCAGCTCCATCGCAGTGGCGCCAACGCAGGTCAAATGGTCCGTGATACGGGAAAGCTCGCTCATGATGACACGGATGTACTGACAGCGCTCAGGTGTCGTGATCCCTAAAATTTTTTCGACAGCCAGGCAGTAACCGATATTGTTGATAAGCGGTGAGACGTAGTTGAGACGGTCGGTGTAGGGAATCGCGTTATTGTAGGGTCCCTGCTCGCACATTTTTTCAAACGCGCGGTGAAGATAGCCGATCTCGACGTCGGCGTTCAGTATGGTTTCTCCGTCAAGCTCCGTGATGAGTCGCACGATGCCATGCATCGCCGGATGCGAAGGACCTATATTTAAGAGCATGGAGCGGCTTTCAGACACCTTGCGGTTAGATTCGACTGGCTTGCCCATTTAAATTGTGCCTCAAAAGTGTTCAAACGAAAACGTCATCCTGAGCCCATTCGCTTCGCTCAGGGTAAACTCCGCGAAGGATCTCGCCTTTTGAGATTCTTCGTCCCGTCGTTCGACGGGACTCAGAATGACGTTGTTTATTTATTCACTCGTCCTCGTAATTTGTCTTAGAATCGCTTCTTTGAGTCTCGGGTCGTCCGTCAGGGACATCGCCTTGACATAAAACTCGGCGGCCTTCTCAAGCTTTCTGTCTTGTTCATAAGCCATCGCGAGACTTAAGGCCGCTTTGAAAAAATGGGGATCCGCCGTGAAACTTTTTTCATAACACTGAATCGCCTTTAAATTGTCGCTCTTTTTGGCGTAAGACGTTCCCAAATCATGCCAGGCCACCGCGTCCTTAGGATTAACAATAGTCGCTTTGTTCAGGTGCTCGAGGGCTTTGGCGCTGTTGCCCTGCTCCTGGTACACATAGGCGATATTGGAATATGCAAAACTATTTTTTGTATCTGTTTTGATCGCCTGCTCATAAGCCTTGATGGCTTCGGGAAAATCCCTCAATTTGCCGTGCAAATTACCCAGCGTAAGATACAGGTCCGAATTCTTAGGGTCAACCCGGAGTCCCTGTTTATAAGCGCTGATCGCCTTCTGGGTTTCTCCCGACCCTTCATAGGCAAGGCCTAGCGCGTGGTAGCCGCTGGCTTTTTTGGGAGCCAGCTCCACCGCCTTGGCCGCGTTCACCACCGCGCGGTCAAAGTCCCCTTTTTCAGCGTACGCCAGCGCCAAATCCACATAAATCTCGCTGTTCCTAGGTTCCAACGCCTGGGCTTTTTTTAAGTTTTCAATCGCCTTGTCCCATTCGCCTTTTTGCGCGTAATTGATTCCCAGGCTCTGGGCCGCGTCAACATTTGTCGGATCTTCTTTTACGGCTTTCTCATAGAGCTCGGTGGACTGGGCCAATTGCCTTTGCGTATAAGCCCGATCCGCGTCCTGCATCAATGCCGCGCTTTTGTCGCTGGCCGCATAGACCAAATTTGAAAAGCATAAAACAATAATACCTACCCCCGTCATCCTGAGTCCGACATATTTTTGTCGGACGAAGGATCTCGTTCTTAGATTCTTCGTCGCTACGCTCCTCAGAATGACGCCTATGGCTCTCACTTTCAATTCACCGGCCCTACCAATGGTTGCCTTTTCGTGTAGGGATAATCCTTCCTCAACGGATGCCCCTTAAATTCCTCGTACATCAAAATACGTTTCAGATTCGGGTGCCCTTTAAACTGAATCCCGAACATGTCCCACACTTCCCGCTCGAGCCAGTTCGCCGCCGGCCAGACGGAAACCACGGAGTCAACCACGGCATCCGATTCCGGAACGCGGGTCTTGACAAAAAGCCTGCGGTTTTTGGAAAGCGAGAATAAATTATAAATCACCTCAAAACGAAATTCCTTCTCTTCCCAGAAAAGATAATCCACGGCCGAAAGGTCCATGAGCATCTCAAACCGAAACTCGGGGTCTGTTTTTAGGGTTGAGCAAATATTACGGATCCCCTCTTTTTTAACGACAATCACGTCGTCGCTCTGTTGCTGCAGAGTTTCGAGTACAAGGTTTGGAAATTTCTCCTTAACTTTTGATACAAGTTGCATAATTAATCTAATCTGTCATTTCGAGCGTAGCGAGAAATCTCATCAAGTCGTGTGATGAGATCTCTCGTCCGCCTGCGGCGGACTCGAGATGACACAATGGCTTGTTTTTCCCTACGTTCATCATACCTCCTGCCTCTGTTTCTGGATCTTCTCCTGCAATTTTATGAGCCCGTCGAGCACATTTTCAGGCCTCGGCGGACATCCCGGAATATAGACATCCACGGGGATGATTGTGTCGATGCCCTGCACCGTCGCATAGTTGTCATAAAATCCACCCGTGCAGGTGCATACCCCAAAAGCGACGACCCACTTCGGCTCACACATCTGGTCGTATATTCTTTTAAGCACTGGCCCCATCTTGTGGCTGATAGTGCCCACCACAAATAACACATCGGATTGTCTCGGCGAAAACCGGGGAAAACCGGCCCCGAATCTATCCACATCATAGTGAGAGCAGGAAGTGGACATATACTCCATGCCGCAGCAAGCGGTGATGAACGGATACTGAAAAATAGAATACTTGCGCGCCCACCCAATCGCGTCATTGAGCGTTGTGGTCAGAAAATTGAATTTTTCGAGTTTTACTTCTCCCATTCCAAAGCCCCTTTTCTCCAGGCGTAAGCAAAGCCGAGCACCAGCACCGCCATAAACGCGAACATTTCAATAAGTCCCGGCCAGCGGATCGATTTGAGCACGACCGCCCACGGGAAAAGCCACACGATTTCGACGTCGAAAAGGATGAAAAGCATCGCGAGCAGATAAAACTTCACCGAAAGCCGGGTCTTCGCGGGAAGCTCCAAAGGATTTACGCCACATTCATAAGGGCCGGACTTTGCCTCGGAACCCTTATTTTTCGGTCCCAACAACTTATTCAACAGCAAAATAAAACCCGCCAGGGACACGGAGATGAGGAAAGCGACCAATAAGCCGATGTATTCGCTCGAGTTTTCCATAATTTCTGATTATAGAATGCGTTCTGTGAAACCACAATTGAAATTAGTAAATACCGCCACGTGAACCAATATCCAAGACGTGAATCGTCCGCTTAGGCCTATTAATTTCATAGAGGATCCGAATCGAACCGGCTCTATAAGAATAACAACCCTCCCACTCTCCCAGCAGTTTTTTCGCCGAAACTGAGTCAGGATCCAGAGATAATTGATCAAAAAACCGGATAAGTTTCTGAGTCAACGCCTTGTGATGGCGCAGTTCTTTAAAACCCTTCTCGGCATGCTTATGAAAAATAAGTTCATAGGCCATCAGGCTGCAAGTTCCCCGCGCAGCACTTTCCAGGGTTTGCCCACGCCCTTTTTGACATCTTCCCTTGCTTGCCGCAACCGCTTTGTAAAAGCCTTGTCGAGGACGATCTCCAAGGTTTCCCTCATGCTCTCAAACAACTCATAATCCACCACCACGGCCGTAGGAACCCCCTTTCGGGATATCACATACTCCTCAAACAACGCGTGGGACTTTTGAACTATTTCCGGAAAATGTTTCCTGGCTTCGCTTAACGTATAAGTAGTCATGGTTTCCTCTCCTTGTACAATAAAGTGTACATTAAAAAAGACGGCCTGTCAACTGGGCAAAGCGTGGGCAAAGCGTGTCACTACCATGATTATGTCTTTAGTGCAGGCTGTAAGCAAAAACGCCGATAACTGTCATTTCGACGAACGAAGTGAGGAGAAATCTCGCTCTTAAAAGCGAGATCTCTCGTCGCTTCGCTCCTCGAGATGACACGGTTGGAGAAGCCTACCTGCACTAAAGTCATAATCATGATTGCTGGGCGGGGTTACGCGGCACCGCCTGTAGCCCGCATAACGGCTGCTGTAACCTCAAACAATAAGTCCCAATCGACCGGAATAGCCCTGAGGAAGGGGTAATTTTCAAGATCTGAATCGGGATCGAAGTTCTGTAACGCCTGAATCTCCTCTTTACGCAAGGAGCGTCCAAAAGCATCCTTTAAAAAAGACATGAGCCTCTCATTACGTAAAATCTGATCGGCGTTATAACGCGACAGGACATCTGACACGGCATCAAGCACCCACACAGGCACCGTATGGTAATTGCCACCCTGCCTGCCGGTCTCTACCGGCGTAATGCCAAAACCTCTGCCGGCGCCGCGCTCCGCCCTGTCGCGTATGTCATCTATCACCCGCTCCATGCCGGGCAAGGAAACCCGCGACAACAAATTGTGCAGCGAACCTTCGATCTCACCCTTAGGCGTGTCCTTATTGACTACATAGGAATAAACGACATTCCGCAAGTCACCCGGCAGGAGCCCGTTTAGACGAGAGAATTTCTCCATGATATGCGCGTCTTGGCTCACGAATAAATAAACGGTGGGTCTTAAAGGACTTGGATTCTGAACCAAGTGCAAGTACTTCCGATAGACCAACTCAAGCTGAAGTGTGTATTTTTCGGAATCGGTAACCGGGTCCAAACCTTTAACCTGTTCGGCGGGGTCGATGATAACCACACGCGTTTTGTTGAGCTCAGCGTTTGCGGCAGGCCTGAGGTCCGAAATGCCCTGTACCGTTCTTTCCCTGCGAAAGTATTCGGCGATGATCTGCATGGCCAGCCGGCCGCGGTCGTTCAACGCCTTGAGTTTAGCGTGCATCTCCGCCGGCTTGATGGATGCGAAAAGCTCCTCGTTTTCCAGCTTAGCAGCCGCCAAAACCTGATCGCTGATCGGCAAGACCCCGACGGGGTCTCCGAAAATCTTTCCTCCGACTAACTGGCTGGCTAAGAAAAATTCAAGCACCAGCTGGCCATGAACAAGTCTCGCCCGAACAAGCGCACCACCCACTTCTCCAAAATCATTCGCGAATATGCCTTTTTTAAGAAGCTCCCAGGAATTCAAAAGATACCACCGGGCGATCGGGACAAGGCCGGTGTCGGCGATGCGATTCACATCTGCCTGCGTGGAAATCTGTTTACCTGAAAGTCTCGAACCGGCGGCTTCCGCAAAAAGAAATGGTTTTTCCGAGACGTTTCCTGATCCGGCTTGCGCAGCCTCCGTTTTGGCGAACCGCGCGCCGCCAGTAAAAGGCTCCGCGGGCGGGTTGCCCGCTAAGAAATCCCTGACAACGGGATTGTCTATCGACGCCATGTCGATGAAAACCAAGCGGGGATTGTTGGGTTCCGTGCCGGATGCAAAACCGCTTTCCGCGCGGACGGCCGTCCCGAGCTCACTAACCGTCCATGAGTCGGCGCCCTTTTTTCTTTGATAAATAACCTTGCTTCCGTTGTCAGGGTTGAGAACTTGCATCATCAAATCGCCCTCCGTGGATTTTGAGGTAATGATGAGCAGGCGCCCTTTTGTTTGCCTGTTTTCAAACAAGACCATGTGACCATTGATCGCATAATAAATAGAGCCTGAAAGCCAGGCCCACGCGACGCGGGAGATTTTTAAAATAAAAACGGGCTCGTTTTGATTCCGAATATCCTTGGTGAGCCTAACCTGGGTCGGGCCGGCGAGCGGCACCCTCTCGGCCTTCTCGAACATCCGGATAAGTTCCGCGGCCCAATCCGTCCCGGCGGCCTCCCGCTCGAGCACCCGCTCGTTCAAGTCGTTCAAGGAGCTTGCCCCTTCATCCCGACCCGCGAGCCGTGCGCCAATGGGATTTCCTAAGACAGCCTGATGATTTGAACCCATCTTAGGCGGTAATTCAATCTGCCATAGATTAAATTCTTTTTCTTTCAAGTAGCCAGGAACGCTCACAGCTTTGCTCAAGGATTTGCCCCAGGGGATCTCCGGCACTAATCCGTTTGCAGGCGCCGAGAGCACAAGGTCATTATTCTTAGCAATCCTAACTAGTGCCTCCCTGAAACGAGGATCTTCCCTCAGCTTGCCGTTCCACCCCGGCCATTTGTCGATAAAGAGCGTTCTCCCGGCACCTTTTGATCCGGAAAACTGGGTAATCGGATCCGTTAAAAAATCACCCCTAAGAAGACGGATCGATAAATTGGCTCCCTTTTGACCATATCTTTTCTTCAGCGCCTGCACGGAATCGGCGAAATCCTGATAGGCCCGCTCATCCCTGTATAGATCATGCAGGTAGAGATTGTTTGCGTTCGGCAGCTGCTCGATCAAACGTTCCATAAGCGCAAGGTCCTCGACTCCGGCGGTGGGGTAAAATACATCGGACACTTCACTTGGCGATATACTGTTTCTTATTAATTCTGTCGCCAAATCAGGAAGTAGGTTCCGAGAATAATATGCCGTCATCCGCCTGTCCAACTGCCCATCATTTGGGGTCAAACCCCTAGATCCGTTAGCCAGCCGGGCGCCTGCTATAGAGAAGTCAGGCGCAAGACTCGCCTTCAATTTGGAGAGCCGCGCGCCGGCGGCTCGCTGCCGTCTTGCCAGTCTCCTCTCCTCGGCAGCCATCTTTTCCGTAACCGCTTTCCTGTAGAGCTTTGAAGCCCTTACCCACTCTTGCGCTTTGTCGTTTACCTGTTTATCGGTTACGGTAACCTTGGGTTTGCTGAAAATGCGCGACAACCATGTCCTTCTCTTATCCGTTAATTGAAGAAGTAAAAAATTAATATCCGCAATATTGCCCGTTGACATACTTAGATAGGTATTAGGATAGGTATTAGCGTAAGGATACTTTTGCCACACATAAGCCCAAAACAGCGCAAACCGTTTGGTGCCCGCGATTTCGCCGCAAACCCCGATATCCTTGGGGGAATTTGGGTGTTTTTGATTATATTGATCTACTTCGCTCACCAGCGCTTCCATAACTTCCAAAACTTCCGGCCTGAGCCTGGAAAATAGTAGCTCATTCGCGGGATCATCGCGACTGACAACGATTGTCTGATTGAGCCCCAGAGCCTGAATTTTTTTCGTATAGGCCTCCGATAGGATTCCGGAGGTGAGATCGTTTGTCCCCACGCTTAGGAAACGAATTGAAGGGTGGTTTAGGATGTCTTTCACATTACGGACAGCCTCCGGATTCTCCACCATCGCGCCAAATTTTATTGCATTTTTATCCACTTTCCTCGCCCGTGGCTGTCCCTCCAACACACCGTTGGCAATCAAAAGCGCTTCTTTTAGCGCCCCTTTTTCTTCATCAAAGACAAAATCGAGGTCTTCCCTCCCGCGGACCATAGGAAACATCACTCCCACCTTAGGCTTCCGCCCTTTGAGCAGCCCGAAGGCAATATAGAAGGAGGCAAGGTGTTCGATGAGCGCTCTCCGTCCCAATGGGGTTCTATAAAAGTTAAAACCCGACACACTATCGATTTGTTCGTAGGTCGCCTTGAGAGGATCTAACTGGTTCATTTCCATGATCTCATTTAATATTTCACGATTGGTATCATAGCCCAGATCGATGGTGCGAAAAACAACTGTCTCACCGCTTAAGGCGGCACTGTTCAAAATCTCTAGGTTTTCCAATACAAACTCAGTCCGAAGTTCCTCGACAACCACCTCGATGGGCACACCTTCGCGGATCGGGCGTAGCACTTTATCCAAAATAAGCTGTACCACTCTGGGACTGACTATTTCAGTCCTTATCAGACCAACGCCCATCGCGCCCTTGCGGATCGCCATCCGAGGATCGTCCTGGACCGTCAGGTTCGCGTACAAAGGAAAATCTTTGGCGTGATGTTTCTTGATCACCTTGGCCGCCATTTTTTTATAAAGATCTGCGCGACGCGCCTCCTCTAAACCCTTCATTAAAATGCCCTCATCCGGGTTGATATAAGCGCCGCCCGATCTATTTTCCGTCTCACCCATCAACAAGATCGTATCACCCGGTTTCACACGCTCCAATTTGTCGGCCATCTGTTCATTATTGACAATAAGGACAGCCGGCGGATTGTCTTTGCCTTGAGAAACGATCACCCAGTGCGTGTTGACAGTCGCAGCGGCCGTAGGAGCTACGATAATTAATTTAATCTTGGACCCATAACGCTCCCATATCTCATTAAAGATTCCGACGTTAGTAGGATCCCTCACGATCAGGGCCATATCCTCCAAGCCGTCTACGCCAAGGATTTCATGCGTCGCAGCGCCTTCACCGCTTCTTTTTTCGATAAGCTTTGCGATGATTTCTTTATACGTATTGATCATGTCGTCAAAGGTCGAACGCATCGCCTTATTGGTCAGACCACGCCTAGTCTTATAAAGTTGAATCAAAACATTCTTATATATCAGGCCGGCAAAGGTCCTGTTTTCTCCAATCATTTTTGCCGCGGTACCACGCCTGGCACTCTCTGTTTTAAGATAGGCTTCGTTAATGCTATGGGCACCGCCAGTGACCACCTCCAGATGGTATTTCAGGAAGCTAACAGTGTCCTTGGATTTCTTAATTTCGTCCTTAAGCCGTTGTGTCAGAATTTTATTTTCATGGATCCGTCGACGAACATCGGTGACTGCAACGCTTTTTTCATTTCGTAATGCCTTATCTCCCTCGATATCCAGATGGCGTCTCTCCCGCAACCGTTTTAAATCATCTCTCGCATGTGCTAATTCGGCGGCTAAATCGGCACCGATCGCCCCATAAACAACCAATTGGTGTTCCCTATTAGCAATCATCCGCTCGATATCCGCGATCATCATGGTGTATTTTTTCTCAAAGTAATCGACTACTTCTTTGGCTATTTTGATTTCCAACTTCGCTCTTTTACTTTTTTGCGAGGGGGTTATGTCTCTCTCGGTTTCCGGATCGAATAACTTCACCGAGACAAGCGACTGCAGACGCGCCTCATCCAACATTTTGTCCAGAGCCTCTGTGGAAACGCCGCCTTGCCAGGTGGACTCCCGAGACTGATAATAATCGTACAGCAGCCGGGTAATAAGCAATGCTAGGGGACTTGTTAGAGGACCCGGGGAATGTCTTCTTTCTTCCATGTACCGTCCAATAGCGCCGGATATTGTCGTTAAATACTCTTTTATCTTTGTTGCCTCCCCGCCACGGTAAGCGCTTGAAACCGCTTCACTCACACGCTCCACGATCTCATTAAATTGACTCATCTCCTCATCATACCGCCCCCTGTCGAACGAATACAGAATCTCCTCTACGGAACGCGGTGAAAATATGGCCGCCCGGCCTTTCACGGCGCCTTTATTTTGTACAATGTCCCCCGAAACAAAATTCTCTTCGACAACCGCCGCGCGGGCGCCAGTCCATGCACCCCTGGGGTGCATTTGTGCAGGATTGTTACGCTCACGTTCAAGATCGTCCATCACTGCCCGGACGTAGAACGCGTTTTCCTTCGCGATTTCTTTAAGCTTCTCCGGAGTAAATTTTTTATCTTGGGCAAGCCGCGCGCCAAGCGGCATCGCCGCGCGGGCCCCGGATTTTTCTCGTAATAATAAAAATGGCTGCGATGCCAACTCGCCCAAAGTAATGGGGTTGGCCAAACCCATCCTGCGATAATCTTTTTCTTCGATCCAAGTCCCAACCTTTACGGTGGGCTGAAGCACATTATCAGCATCGAATACTCCCCGCTGAGCATCGAATCCGGTAAAAAACCGAGCGGCTTTCACAAAGTAATCGTGCATGATCTTGGTGTGTTCCAACGGCATCGTCCTGTTCCACATCTTCCCCCACATACGAAAAAGACCCCCTCCCATTACCATGATGCGGGGAGGTTCTAACACCACTCCCATAACCTTGCCCTCCCCATCAAACTCGATATAACCTCTTACCATCCGGCTTATATCGCGCTTATTTCGATTAAATAAATAATTGTGATTTAAACGTTTGCTGTAACTCAACGAGCCCCGATGAGGATTTATAGAATCTACGATTATTCCAAAACTGATCGTCTGGGATAATCTCAATTTTATTTTTCCGGATTCTTTACTAAAATTTGGAACTTGTCTGGACATATATTTATCAATTTTTTCAATATACGAAGAGTCGACCTGACGATCCGCCATCCGCGCGCCGACGGGCGTGCCGCGTGGTCCGCTAATCTTGACCTCGCTTTCCGGGACAACAACAGGGCTTAAGCTACCGCGGATACGAGATTCGAATTCCTGCAGATCCGGAGGAATATCCAACCACAGCTCAAATTCATCGACCTTGAACCTTCCGTTTCTTGCCCGGGGAAACGCTCCTCTGCGGCGATGTTTTTCACGTATCCGGTTCGTGTCATCCTTATGCACGGCGGATGACACTCTCATGGCCTTTACCCAGTAAATGCGCGGATCAAGCTTCCCGATGGCCTGGGCCACCGCGTACAACCAGCCCGCCTTGTTCTCGAGCTGCACTCGAACGACACGACGGCGGTAATCTGCCCGAACCCATGGCGTCCCTCTCAGAATTTTGATATCGGGGATTCGCTCAAGAGCCCGCTGGATAACCGCCAGCTTATCTATGCCAAGGCGTTGGCTTAGCGTAACCGTGATGGGCATTCTCGTGTTCTGGGGCACCACGATCGAAGCAATATTCACCTTTTCAAACGCTCTCAGCACTGCCAAGACAATGCCGGACCGGTCATGTTTGTAATCCACCTCAAAAACAGGATACCCCTCGGCTGTCCATTTTACGGAAGCATCCATGCAGGCTTCCTGTGACAGCATATCAGCGACGACGGTATCGGAGATTTGCCCTATGCCCACTTTGGCAAACAAAATCTCTTCGGAACCTACCCAAAGTTTCGGGAAAACCCCCAACACCGCCTCCGCTCTCATCCGGATCTCCTCCCGGCTCAAGTACTCGACGGGCTGGCCCATTACGTCCGCAAGCTTTTCCTTGCCTTCCGTCGCCGCGGATGATCTTATGAGTTCTCTGGTATCGTGGGGCATCTCCCGCAAACCCTCACTATAAAAAATAAAAAACTCGTCCGTATTCAGAAACCCTAGCCGCTTCGCAACCGCCTGCAGATACCTCTCGTCAATCGGCATCCCTGAGCCCACCCAATGCTCTCGCAAAAAATGTTTTCTGCCTTGTTTGATAAGGTCATCTTTTTCAACGCGCGAAAGCTGTAAGTAAGTCTTTTTACGGCCGCCGGCCAATTGATATGGATGACTAAAAAGAATCGGCCGCAGTGTCCTGGAGCTCGCCAGGATCCTGTCCGGAACCCCCATCTGTCTGGTCTGGACCGCCAAAAAAACGGCGCCGTTTTCCAGTGAGTTTAACGGGTCCAGGGACTTCCCCGGCTTGCCGAGTTCGACTCCTCCCTCTTTAACCTTCACCTCGACAGGTGAAAAACTATTGGGAGTCGCGCCGGAAGGATTCAGCGCAACCGCGTAGGCCGCATCGCTTGGTTTCGCCCCTGAAGGCAAGTGGAAGGGTGAAAACGATTTCCTGTCACCGGTAACCCTGTCACCGGTAACGGAGAGAAATACACGGCCGGCCAAGAGATTCTTCAGACTCTCGAAATCCTTATGAATATCCTTTGTTGGCCTGAACACCTGAAGCAGACGAAACCGCTGGCTCCTCAATTCGGGAAACTTATTGGTGTTGTACTTCCAGTGAGCCCTATTGCCATAGCGGTATCGCTCATAGTTCTCTTTATCCATCACGAATATCGAATAGGGCCTCTTCTCAACCGTCCCGTCGCGTTTGTACAATTGGAACCCGGCAAATCCGTTGGTCTCAAGGCGGTAGACGCGCGTCTCTCTAAGCGTCTGAAGGCCCGTATAGTGTTCCAGTTGATTGCGGATATACGCCGCTTCCTCGGGATGATTCGTGATAACAAACACACCGTTATAATCAAGTATTTCGCGCTCTTTAAGCATAATGGAAGGGATGCTTTTGACTCTTGCAATAATCCGGACAATCACCGCAGAGGGGTAGTACCCGGCGTCCCGAATCAAAGGATCAAGATACTCGCCTATCTCCCGGCCCATCTTTTCAACCAATTCTTCCGCCTCGGCGCGTCCGACTTTATTTGTTTCCACCAGTTGACCTTCGGCCGCTTTGTATCCGACTGGGTTCTTCTGACGGAACGCTGCGTCTTTCAGAGCCTCCGCTACTTGTTCGTAATCAAACAGGGCTGCGAGCGTCGAATCGACGTGCAGAGTCCTCCGAATGACATAATCCGCCTCCTGAGGCGTGAGCATTTTTATTGTGGCGAGTTGATCGGCAAACACAAGAAACAAAACCTCAGGGTCTTTTATCCGGGCAAGGATATTGCCGATCTGGCTCTCTAAGGTCTCAGGGTCTTTGACAACCATCTCTCCGGTGACAGGATCCAATTCCATGACCGGATTGTAGGGAAGGTTTTGGATGGCGTGGAAATTCTCCACAAGCGTCCAAATCTTACCGTTCGGGAGTTGTTTCTTTAGGGATTCGCGATCTCTCAGATTCGTTGGCCAGTCGACAACGTGCAGCCATGCGGCCGCCAGCACTTCATCGGAAAAAGTCAAATGGTACACCGTTCTCATTCTTCGAAGTTCTTCAACGACCCTCTCAGCGTGCGCGTAATAATTTTCGCCCGAGGAAAACAATTCACTCCTCCTTTCGTACGCAAGCGCCTTCGCCCGGGTCAATGCCTCAACGCCATTAATTTCCCCGTTCCTCGAATTCTGCCCCGCCATCCGCGCGCCGAGTTTTCTCATCATGCCCTTTTCCTCCGCGTCCACTTCAGATATCGAAATACCATATCCTAGAAAAATACTGTTGTTTGGGACTGGCTGATGAGTGAAAACGATGTAATATCCTCCCCCCTCCCAGACAATGGTGCCTTGGCGCCATTCCCCCTCTTCTTGCTCTTGCACTTCTTCTAGTTCTTGCACCTCTACCTTGTCGCCGACATTAAATGGCCGCGTCGATGGACTCGCCGCAATCACTTGGATATTTTTAAGCTCTTTTTGGGGAACGGTTTTCCTTTCCGTTTTAGGCTTTTTCTTTTTGGTAAGAAACGCGTCGAAATCAGGAACCGTTAAGAAAACAAGCTTTTTTCCGACCTCAATAATCACTCCCTTTTCACCAGAATAACTTATCAGATCTCCTGCTTGTATTGGGGGGCCCGATCGCACGGCCACTTCGGGGGCCGTTGGTTTCATGGTTTTTTTCGGGACTTTAACAAACTCCGTATCGATCCGTGGAGTGGTATCCTTGAAAACAAGATCCGTTGGTCCAATCTGCGCCATTAACGAAGACGGCTCGCCAAGCAAACCCGACCGGTTATTTTTATCTATCCTTACAAAAGCATGGGCTTGATCTTGCAGTTCGTGCGCCAATTTTTGGAGATCTCTCTTTGTAAATTTTTTTCTGTTTAGCGTTACCATGACAACGACTTCATCGAGGGCCGGAAAAGCCCTTTCCAAATGGTAAGCGTCGATTCTGTCGGGGTCTTCATTAAATACAAAAGTGACGGCGCCTTGTTTTTTCAATCTGCCCTGTTCAATTCGTTCGCCAAATCCTTCAATCAGTGAGTGGATTTCCGCCCCACGCGCGCCCGACACGGGGAGCGTCGGCGATTCAATTCCGCTGGTTGGTTCTTCCTTTTTCTTTGTGGGAATCTGCGGAAGTTTTCTTACTTTTTCATCAATCACCCTTAAAACCGCACCGATGAGGCCATCCAGATCTTCTCGCAACTCAGGATCCGAGGTATTTCTTAGAACTTTCAATAGAAACTCTCTCACGCCGGGAAGCTGCTCTTCGGAATGCCGGGTAAACTCCTTAATCGCGAGTCTTTTCAGGACATCTGCCGGCACAGCGTCCAGTATTTCTCGAGGATCACGCTCCACGTCCTTCAAACTGGAT
>MHFI01000008.1 GCA_001804125.1 Omnitrophica bacterium RIFCSPHIGHO2_02_FULL_51_18 | reverse complement strand
ACCCGTCATTCTGAGCGGAGCGAAGAATCTCAAAAACAAGATCCTTCGTCACGGAGTTTACCCTGAGCATCGTCGAAGGGTTCCTCAGGATGACGAATTAAAGATTGCTTCACTTCACCGCCAAATTGAGCTCAAACATAGGCAGAAGCATCGCAATCACGATGAAGCCGACCACGAGCCCCATCCCCAGGATCATGAGGGGCTCCAGGAGCGAGGTCATGATCCTGATCGCTTCGTCGGTCTGTTGCTCATAATAGTCCGCGATTTCGCCCATCGCCTCGTCGAGCTTTCCGGACTCCTCACCCACCGACACAAGATTTGTCATAAAAAGCGGAAACACCTTGGCTTGTTTCAGGCCCTGCCCCAGAGAACCGCCGCCTGCGATCTCGTCATGCTTCCTGGCGATCTCATTCCTTAAAACGACATTGTCTAAAACGGGCGCCGTGATTTCAATGGCCCTCAAGACCGGGATCCCCGATTTCATCAAAAGCTCAAAAGTCCTCGCAAAACGCGCGATCTCAACTTTCATCACAAAATCCTTCACAAACGGAATTTTTAAACTTAAATGGCTCCACAAAACGTGCATCTTCTTGCCTTGAAACCTGAAAAGAAGTACCGCCGCGGCCGCCCCAAACGCCGCCGCGGCCAGAAGCCATCGGTTCTGAAACACGGCGCTCGAAGCCATCAAAATTCTCGTAGGCAGCGGCAAATGTTCCCCCATCGATGAGAAGAGACTTGTCAGCTTCGGAATCACAAACGCCAGCATAAAGATAATCGTGCCGGCGCCGGTGATGGCCATGAGCGCCGGGTACGCCATGGCCGTGCGGACCCTCGAGAAAACCTCCTCTTGTTTTTTCCGGTAATCGGAAATCCTCGTAAGCACTTCCTGCAGTGTGCCGCTGTCCTCGCCGGTTCGCACCATCGCGATGTAGATCGGAGGAAAAAACTTGGGGTATTTCGCGAGCACCGAAGAAAGCGGGGAGCCGTCTTTCACCTCCTCATGCACGTGCGAGAGTATTTTTTTGAATCGCGGGTTCGCGGATTGATCTGAAATAATGGAAAGCGCTCTTAAGATCGGCACACCGGCCTTGAGAAGGCTGGCCAACTGCCGTCCGAAAAGCGTGATTTCGGAGGATTTCACGCGGCTGAATAAAGATGTTTTGGAGCCGGCGGCAGGACTGCGGAGTTCGGAAGCGGCCTCTTTGGGCGAAACGCCCGCTTTTATCTCCGTAACCGTGATCGGCAAAAGCCCCGAATCGCTTAAAGCGTCAATGGCCTCTTCGGCCGTCTGGGCCTCCATAACTCCGCTGACGATTTCTTTTGGGCCTTTTTTTGCTTTGTAAGAAAAATGGGGCATAATTTTTCAAGTCCTCTCGACAAATTTTTCAAGACGGGCACGGTCCGCCGGCGACAGATCCAGAAAACACACGGCCAGTTCATAGCTCTTCTTGAATTCGATTTCCTCTTCCCTTACGACTCTTGCCAGACACACGACCGGCGAGTCGGAAGCCGGAAGCTCTATTTTAAGCTCGAGGATGGAACTCAAAGGGATTCTTTCCGGCACCATAAATACCAGCCCCCCGGCCGAAAGGTTCTTTGTCACCGTCACTTCCTCGAAATTCGCCGGTTTTTCTTCCTCGTCTTTCGGCTTCAAGATCTTGTAACGGATATTCACGGTCTTATCCAGACGCACGAACGCGCGCCGCTCGCCAAACCGGATCACATTCGGGTCGTAAAAAGAGGCTTCGCGTCTTCTGAGTGACTCGCGCGAAACAGCGCCCGGGGCTTCTTCCTCAAGCACTTCGACGGCGCCGGCCGTTTCCTTGTCCGCTTCCGCCACCTTCAGGATTTCCTCGGGCGTCGTGACGCCCTGGATCACTTTGAGCCACCCGTCCTGTCTCAAGGTCCTCATGCCTTCGAGCACGGCCTCGCGCTTCACATCCGCGGCAGGCGCCCTTTTCATGATGAGCTCCTGTATCTTTTCACTTAAGATCAACATTTCGTAGATCGCGACGCGCCCCCAAAACCCGGTGGAGTTGCACCGTTCACAACCTTTGGGTTTGTAAATTTTTATCTCGGATTCCTTTTTGCGAAGCTCTTTGGCTATCTCCTTCTTCATTTCGCGGTGCGAGGGAGAAGTGTCCTCCTCCTTGCAGTGGGCACAAAGAGTCCTCACAAGGCGCTGAGCGACAAATGCCTCCACGCTCGACGCCACCAGATACGGCTCTATCCCGATGTCGATAAGGCGTGTGATGCCGCTGGCCGCGTCGTTCGTATGAAGCGTGGAAAAAACCAGGTGCCCCGTGAGCGCCACGCGGATCGCGATCTCGGCCGTTTCAAGGTCACGCACCTCCCCCACCATGATCACGTCCGGGTCATGGCGCAGGATGCTCCTTAAGCCCCTCGCGAAATTAAGGCTGATCGCGGAAACCACCTGGATCTGGGTCACGCCCTCCATTTCGTATTCCACCGGGTCTTCAATCGTGATGATTTTCCGCTCATCGGTGTTGATGCGGTTTAAGCACGCGTAGAGCGTCGTGCTTTTGCCGCTGCCGGTGGGGCCGGTGATAAAAACAATGCCGTGAGGTTTTTGAATCAGTTTCTGGAAAGCCTGAAGCTGCGCGGCGTTCAGGCCCAACTGCGCCAAGTCAATGATGCGGTTCATCGGCAACATGCGTATCACGACACTCTCCCCATACGGCGTGGGAATCGAAGAAACCCTCAGGTCCAGCGTCGTGTCCTCGATCTTCACGATCGCCCGGCCGTCCTGCGGGAGGCGCCGTTCGACGATGTTGAGGTTTGACATGATTTTGATACGCGATAAAATAGGCTGGATAAGTTTTACAATCTCGCCCTGGACGTTCGCGTTGTACAAAATGCCGTCGACACGGTAGCGCAGTTTCACCTTGCCGCGATAAGGCTCGATATGAATGTCCGTCGCGCGCTTTTTGAAAGCCTCTAAAATAATCTGATTGACGAGTTTCGCAATGGACGCGTCGCCGGCGAGCTGCTCCACGTTCTCGATTTTTTCCATCAGCGGTTCCGTCGCCGGCGGCGTCTCGCCGCCTGAAGCGGCCGCGACCATCTCCCCGATCGTGCCGGCCGCGAAACCGTAGAGACGCTTCAAGGCCTCCTGGATGTCCTTCTCGCGGGCGAGCGCTATGTCAATCTCGTACCCTAAGTGCGCGCGGATATCATCCTGCGTGCGTAGTTCCGGCGGCTCCGACACGGCGATCGTGAGCTTTCTCCGGTCCAATTTGATCGGCACGATTTTGTAATATTCGGCGATTTTTAACGGCACTTTCTTGAGCACCGCCGGTTCCACCTTTAAAGAGGCCAAATCCGCCATCGGAAAGCGAAAGACTTCCGAAACGATTTTCAAGAGCTCCTCTTCGGAGACGATGCCTTTTTTCAAAATCAGGCTGTAGAGGCCCTCTTTCTGTTTCGCGGCCTCTTCCAGATAGGAATCGACGAGACTTGACTTCATCAGTCCCTTCTCGGTCAAGGCGTTGGCGAGCAGCGTATCAATCCGGCTTGTCATTTTTATTTCTCAAAAAGCTTGTTGATCCTCTCAGCGAGTTTTTGTTTATACGTTTCCATGGCTCCCTGCATGTCCGCGGACGTCACAAGCGCCAGAGACACCTTGTCAAACCGGGCCGCCTTCTCCATTTCGCTCGTCGCGTACGCATCGAGCGGGTTCGTTACAGCCACCGTCAAGCCCCTGGAATCCATCCGGATGGGAAGAAACTGATGGTCCACCACCAACGACGAAGGAAAGCGAAGCGCCACCTCCCAATCAATGTACTGTTTTGAAAGCTCAATAAAAGGGATATCAAACTGCTCGGACAATACTTCGATCAATTTTTCCTCCCTGATAAGTCCTCTTCGGATAAGGATGGCCCCCAAAAATTCACTGGTTCTTTTCTGCTCTTCAAGCGCTTCCTTGAGCTGCTTTTGCGTTAAAACCCCCTTCTGGACCAGCAGTTCGCCTAAGAGCATCTTACTGAGTTACGCATAAGTTATGAGTCCAACGGCCCAATCATGTAAAACTCCTCCTCGGGCTTTTTGTCCATTTTACCCGAAAGAATGCGTTCGCACCCGTCGAGGGTCTGGTCCACCGTCACGTGGTGCCCCTTCTTGCCGGTGTAGCGCTCGGCCACCGTGAAGGGCTGCGTGAGGAAATTCTGGATCTTACGCGCCCGCTCGTAAAGCGTGCGATCGGCCTTCGATAATTCGTCAATTCCTATCACAAGCACGATACGCCTGAGCTCCTCATAGCGTTGAAAAAGACGGATCACTTCCTGCGAAACATCATAATGCTTCTGGCCCACGATGTCAGCATCCAGATTGGAAGACGAGGACTGCAGCGGATCGACCGCCGGATACAAACCCATCTGCACTCTCTCGCGTGAAAGTACCATCAGGGAGTTTAGAAAAGTAAAAATCGCCACGACCGCCGGGTCCGTCAGGTCGTCTGCCGGCACATAAACCGCTTCTATCGAGGTGATCGAACCGCCCGCGCCCTGGGACGTGCGTATTCGTTCATGAAATTCGCTCGATTCCGAAATCAGCGTCGGCTGATAACCGGTTTCGGAAGGCACGCGTCCGAGGAGCGTCGAGATCTCAGCGCCCGCCTGGATAAAGCGGAACACGTTGTCCGCAAAAAAAATCACGTCCTTATTTTGTTTCTGGATCGACTCGGCAAGCGTGATCCCCGTCATCGCGACGCCGTAGCGCGCTCCCGGAGGCTCATTCATCTGGCCGAACACCATCATCGTCTTCGTGTGAAGGTTATGCTCGCGCAGTTCGTAATAAAGCTCGTTGCCTTCGCGCAGACGCTCGCCGATCCCCGCAAATACGCAGCTTCCCTGGTGCTTCTGCACGATGTGCTGGATGATTTCAAGAATCAAAACGCTTTTTCCCAAACCCGCACCTCCGAGAATCCCGGTCTTCGTGCCCTTCACCAAGGGATACAAAAGGTCTATGATCTTGATGCCCGTCTCCAGGAGCTCATCCCCCGGCTGTTTCTCCTTGCTGAAATCGGGCACCCTCGTGCCGCCGGTGAAGCCCCGGATCGGGCTCTTGAGCTTGGATTCAATCGGGCCGCCCTTGTCGATCGGCTCGCCCACGCAATTGATCACGCGCGCATAGAGCGCGTCGCCGACGGGAATCTCAATAAACCGTTTCGCGGGGCGCGCGGCCGCATGGCGCTGGAGATTGAGCGTCGACTGAATCGCGATACAGCGCGCCAGGTTGAGCGGCAAATGCTCGGCCACTTCGAGCGTGATCTCCCGCCCGTCGAGCGCTTTTACAAAAACCACTTCATGAATGTCCGGCACGTCCGAAAGGTCGTTGAATTTAACGTCCACGACGGGGCCTTGAACGGCCGTCACCCGGCCATTATTCGGCATGGGTCAGCCGGGCAGCAAAAAGCTCCCGCATATTGGCATCAATCACCTCATGGCGGCGCCTGAAATACTGCAAGTACAGTTTTTTATTCATCTCGCCGATCTTGTTGCAGCTTTCCTCGAGATGCAGGTACCTCGCCGCCTGCTCGCATACGCGGCTCATCCCGAATATTTCAAAAAGCCTCTGGCCGATCACGATGTGCACCAGATACTCCACGACTTCCGCCGGCGCGGATTCAAAAATCACTTCTTTTTCGCCGTCCCCTCCGGTGCCGCGCCGGGGATCCTCCTGTATCGAAAAAGGCAGGAGTGTCTCCACTTCCACGCGATGCACCACAAACGAATGCGCCCTGGGGTAGACCACCTTGAGCCCCCCGTATTCGCCGGCCACTACCTTACGAACGATGAAGTCCCGAATCTCCTGGCTTTGGACAAAACGCGTGGCATCGGCAATACCGGGGTAACAGACGCAGGGCACCCCGAACCCTTGCGCATAACCCACGCCCCGTTCTCCGATCACCACGAGGCGGGCTTGGTGCTCATGCAGAAGATCCACGGCTTTCGTGACCACCTGGTTATTGATGCCCCCCAAGAGTCCGGTGTCGGAGGTCACGGCCAGGATGCAGGCCGGTTTGTCACCCGCGTTCAGAAAAGGATGGTTTACCTGCGTCAAATCAATCGAATTAAAAAAATCCGTGACCACTTCTTTGAGCGGCTCGAAGGTCCTTAAGGATTTTTCAAGGCGGTGGTATTCCGACACCGCCACGAGCTTCAACACCTCCAAAAGTGACTTGAAGTTTTTGTTGAAGTCTATTGTTTTTTTAAAGTGAATCGCCGGCAGCATATTAACTCTTACGTTATGGCGGTCTCAAAGTATTTCTTAAGGCACGCGATGATCTTCTCCCTATTCGCCTCGGTTAATTTTTTAGTGGATTCGATCTCCTCCAAAATCTTGGGGTTCATTCCCTTTATGAAATCCAGAATCTCGAAGCGGAATTTTTTGATCTGGGCCGGCGGAAGGCCGTCGAGCGCGCCTTTGCTCAAGGCCACAAGCGAAAAAATCTGCTCCGCCACCGAGATGGGTTTGTTCTTCGGCTGACTCAAAAGCTGCGAGAGCGCCTCGCCGCGCTTGAGCTTGCCCTCGGATTCTTTGGAAATGCCGCCGGACCTGAGCTGCGTCATCTGAAGAAGCTCCTGATACTGCAGGTACTCGAGCCTTAGGCTTTTACTCACATCGCGCATCGCGGGCCACTGGCCCTTATTCCCGATACGCGATACGGACAAACCGAAGTCGATCGGAGGCTTGACACCCTTGTTGAAAAGGCCGGTGTTGAAATAAATCTGCCCGTCCGTGATGGAAATGAGGTTTGTAGGGATGTAGCTTGTGACGTCGCCCTGTAAAATCTCGACAATCGGCAGGAACGTCATCGTGCCGCCTTTCAATTCCGCCGTGAGTCTTCCCGCGCGCTCCAAAAGCTGTGAATGAATGTAGAAGATGTCGCCGGGATACGCCTCGCGGCCCGGAGGGCGCTCGAGAAGCAGTGAGATCTGGCGGTACACCCACGCGTGTTTTGTCAGATCGTCAAATACGACCAGCACGTCACGCCCGCTCCGCATAAAGTACTCGCCGAGCATCGAAGCCGAGTAAGGCGCGATGTACTGCTCCCCCGGCGATGTGGAAGCCACCGCACTCACGACAATCGTGTACGGCATCGCGCCGCGCTCGTGCAGAAGGCCCAAAAGCTTAAGAAGGCTCGAATAAGGCTTGCCGACACAGCAATAAATGCAGATCACGTTCTTGTCCTTTTGATTTAAAATCGCGTCAATCGCAAGGGTGGTCTTGCCGGTGCCCCGGTCTCCGATGAAAAGCTGTCGTTGGCCCTTCGCAATCGGAATGCCCGCATCCACCGCGAAAGTCCCGGTCTCCATGGACTGCGTGAGTTGTTCCCTGTCCAATACCCCCGGCGCGTCCTGAAACACCTGCAGAACCGCATCGGGTTCGATGGCCCCCAAACCGTCCTGCGGTTCGCAAAGCGCATTCACGACACGCCCCAAAAACCGCTCGCCCGCCGGCAAAAGAAACGACTCGCCGCGGTTGTAAATCTCATCGCCGCTGCGGATACCCTTCGGGGATCCCAGCACCAACACATGAACTTTATCTTCCGTAAAACCCATCACGAAACCCCGCATGCCTTTTTCAAATTCGACGACCTGGCCGTTGATCGCGGAATTCAGGCCCGTCGCGACCGCGATGAACTGCTTGATCGAGCTTACGCGCCCGACTTCGCGGACTTCAATCCCGGCGATTCTGGGACCCGGTTTATTTTGCGTGCTTTGCATGCTTCATGGCTTCCACAATTTTTAGCTTCATACTGCCGTCAATCACGACGGTCCCCAAAATGACGGTAAAACCGGCGATCAGAAGCGGGTCCTCCGTTTCGCTCAGACGGATCTCAAGGCCCGTCTTTTGCTTTATTTTCCTGGCCAATAAGCTCTTTTGTTCATGACTTAGCGGATGGGCTGAGACCACCTTGGCCTCTTCGATGCCTTCCGGCAGATTCAGGCGATCCAGCGCATCCAGCCCATGCTTAAACATTTCATCGACCCAGTGCGTGTGCATGTCTTTATGGATCTCAGCGGGCAAAATGGCCTGGACAAGTTCGCACGCGCGCCGGACCGCGCGCTCCTCGACTTTTTTGTCCATTTCCTCCAAAACCAGCTCCCGCGCGCGCTCGGCCTGGGCTATGATTTCCTCGCTCTGCTTGCGGCCCTGACCCAGAATATTCTCCTGCGCTTCATGCGCCTCCTTCACGATCTGCACCCTCGTTTTCTCGGCATCAAACTTGGCCCTCAAAAGCGCCTCGTCATAATGTTTGTCGGCCTCCTCGAGCTTCTTCTTGGCCTCCTCAAGCTTGGCCGTGTAGTCCTGATTCAACTCCTCCAAGTGGGCCGTCGCTTTCGAAATATTATGGGTCAAGAACGTACGCAGGAACAAAAGAAGAAGGCCAAAGATGACGAGCTGAATCAGAAGAAGCCACAAGAATAGCATGGAAGACTTAATAATCCCCTATAAAAAATTAATATAATTTCTCAAGTTTAATTATATATTAACAGTCAATGCAGGAAAAGGGAAGTAAAGGGGACAGGCATAAAGGGCTTAACGCCCTTTATGCCTGTCCCCTTTACAATGCCCTTTATGCCTGTCCCCTTTATGCTCACGGCGAATAGAGCTGAAACAGCACCAGAAGCGCCACGATCGAGATCGCCGCCGCAAATATTAACATCATAATCATCGCGGTGAAGATCTTCGGCGCGGCGGAGGGGTTCCGGCCGAGTGCCGTGATGCTCGAATAACCGGCGGCCGCGATGACCGCCGCCGGCGCCAGCACGCAAATGGAAAAAATAATGATGAGCGCGGCCTCCTTAGGCAAAGGTCAGCCAGGCTCCTCGACAATCACGATCACTTCATTGAGTCCCACCTTCACGACCCCCCGGCTGATCTCGAACTTTTGCCCGTCGATGATCATCCGCCCGTGAATCAGGCGCGATAAAAGCCTTTTATGATGCGGCTGTATCTCAAACACCCCCCGCTCCCCGGGCAGTACCACGCTTTCCGCCTTTCCCTGAAACACAAGGCGTTCGGGAGTGAGGACCCTGATATCTAATATCGATTTGTCGCGCATTACTTGGGTTCCTCTTGTTTTCCCTTCCTGAATTCGGCAAACGAGCTGTCCTTTTCCTTCATGAAAATATTATCGGTAAGCTTCGCCTGATGCATCCACGTGAAATAAAACGTCGCGCTCAAGATAGCGACAAATATCAGAATGATGAAGATGATGATCCACGTAGTCTTAGAAGAGGGGGACTTGAGGCTGATGTCCGATTCCTCGATCAGTTCAAGGTTTGGCGGCCCGCCGACCGCGAAAATAATCTTCTCAAGTTTTTCAATGTCGGCCTTGACGGCCTCAAGCACCTGCAGATTGCCGCGGTAATAGGCGATGTGCTGCTGCTTGGTTACCGCGGAGTCGTTCTGCGTCTTCAAGATCTCGTCGATCCGGACTCGGACGGAATTTGAGATTTCCTGGGCCTGTGAAAAATAGGGCGAACCTTTCAGCTTAAGAAGCGCCGCCTCCGTCCTGCGGCCGTAATCGCCCAGTGATTTCTCCGGGAGGGTCCACACGTCGTTCAGGACGATTTCAAACGACTTGGTTTCAGAAGGGGTCAGGGAGATTTCGTTCTTATAGACATAAAACATCGCCTGAGCGTCATCATAATCGATCTCGAGCCCGTCCGTTTCAAGGATGTCCTTCTGGGTGATTTCTCTCGGGAGATAATTTTTAACGGATTTAGTTTGAGTCTTCGTCGCGGACGGATTCACGATCACGATCCGCATGCGCACCGTGGCGGCATACACACCCGACGATACAAGTAGAAAAAGAAACAACAGCGCTATCGGTCTAATCAGTAAATAAAGGGGACAGGCATAAAGGGGCCCCTTTATGCCTGTCCCCTTTATGTGCCCTTTATGTGTCAGCATGACACCCATTATACACTGATTGTTTTATTCAAGGAAAGTCGCAACGACGGGATCATCACTGCCGCCCAGGCGCTTTTCAACCACGGCGCCCAAGAGTTCCAGCGAATGGGAGACTTCAACGGAGCGGCTCCGGATGTCCTGCACCGAAGAGCTGTCATCGACGGCCTTTGACATTATCTGGCTTAAATCGAGGCCTTCACTGCCGGCAAGCCTCTGCAAGCGGTCGGCAATGTCATTGACGGCGGAGCGGATGCGTTTGGTGTCACCGCCGGACACCTTGGCGACCTCCAGCGGCAGTTCATCCACGGTTTTCTGGAGTTTTGAAAGCGCAGTCTTCACGTCACCGCCTTTGGTCATGGTCTCTTCGAGTTTCCTGATGGCTTCCACCGCTTCTTTGGCCGCGCGCTCGGCGCCGGGTGCGGCCGAAGCAAGGCCCGCAACGGTGGTCAGCGAAATGCTCTCTACAAAGCCCGACCCGGCCACGAGGCCTCCGGTCACCTCTTCGCCCACGGTGTAGGTGTAGGCCTTGCCGGCGATGAAGGTCTTGCCGTCGGCTTTAAATTTAAACGAATAATTACCGGGGTTCGTCGTGTCCTCGCTCATTTCAACGTCCGCAAACACCGCTTCGTTGTCACTGTTATAAATATTGACCACCGGGCTAAGGCCGGTGGGTCCCTGCGACTGCAAAGTGACCTCATCGCCAGCCAAAACGGGATTGGGTGATACGATTGCCTTCCATGAAAATCTCATGGCCGTGTCCATCAATATATCACTGGCGGCCAAGCTTTGCGCGGCGCCGGCCTGCAGGTCCGTCACCGCCGCCGCAACCGTAGTTTCGAAAGACGTCAATGCCGCATTAATCGCATCGGTCTGCGTCGTCATAGCCGTGTTAATGGCAGTTGTCTGATCATCCAGTTTT
>MHFI01000007.1 GCA_001804125.1 Omnitrophica bacterium RIFCSPHIGHO2_02_FULL_51_18 | reverse complement strand
GTCTTTCCATTGCGAAGCACATCGTCGAGCGCCATGGCGGAACGGTGGAAGCAGAAGGCCGCGAGTCACAGGGCTCGGTTTTCACACTTAGACTTCCCCGCGTTTCCTAGGCGTTAGATCCCTCTAAGTCAGGCATTCATTTATCCCTTGAGAACCCTTTCGGGCGGTATTATACTGACCTTCGCATAAGTAATAGGAGTTTTGATGGAACGCCATTTTGATGACGAACTGAATGCCTTAAAACACAAGCTTCTTAAGATGGCCGACACGGCCCAAGAGATGATCGGTCTGGCGATCAAGGCGCTTGTGGACCGGAAAGAACTCCTGACGCAGGAAGTGGTTGCGCTTGAGGGCAAGGTCAATCGCATGGAAGTCGAGATAGAGGAGGATGTGATGCGGCTTATGGCACTGCGCCAGCCGGCCGCCCGAGACTTAAGGCTCTTGACGGCCATCCTCAAAATCAATAATGACCTTGAGCGCGTTGCGGACCAGGCCGTCAATATTTCTGAAATCGCCGCCGATCTTTTGAAACAGGCTCCGCTGAAACCCCTGATTGACATTCCAAAAATGGCGGCGCTGGCGCAGAAAATGATTAAAAACAGCCTCGATGCGTTTGTGCGGCATGACCCGATTTTGGCGAAGGATGTTTGTGAGGATGATGACGAGGTGGACAAGATCAATGACCAGATTTTCAGAGAGCTTCTGACGTACATGATCGAAGACCCGAAGAACATTACGCGGGCCGTGGACTTGATCCTCGTCAGCCGCAATATCGAGCGGATTGCCGACCATGCGACCAATATCAGCGAAGATGTCGTGTTTATAGAGGAAGGGAAGAACATCAAGCACCACATTCAGGACAGTTCTTAACCGTCATGCCGGAAGAAACCCCGATTTCCGCAAGCAAGGCCTGCGTGCTGATGAGCGGCGGCATTGAAAGCTCAGTGCTTCTTCAGGATGCGCTGATGCGCTATAACCGTGTCACCCCTTTGTACGTCCAAAACCACCTGCGCTGGGAAGAAGTCGAGCTTTTTTGGCTGAAAAAATCCCTGCGAAACGTCAAATCAAACCGGCTGGATGCTTTAAAAGTCCTAGACCTGAATATGCGGGATTTGTACGAGGGCCATTGGAGTATTACCGGCATGAAGGTGCCCGGCGCGGCTTCCAACGACGAGGATGTTTATATTCCCGGAAGGAACATCGCCTTTTTGTCCAAGGCGTCCGTGTTTGCGGTTCTCAACGACATTCCTTACATTGAGATGGGTGTTTTGAAGGGCAACCCCTTCAACGACAGCACCCCCAGGTTTTTCAGCAAGTTTTCGGAGCTGGCATCGCTCGGACTCGGACGGACGGTGGAGATCAAGGCGCCGTTTCAGAAGCTGAAAAAAGAGGACGTGATTCTGAAGGGGAAGGGCCTGCCGCTTGAATTTACATTTTCCTGCATCAACCCCAAAGGGTATGAACACTGCGGCGAATGCAATAAATGCGTCGAGCGGAAGAAAGCTTTTTTCGCGGCCGGATTAACGGATAAGACGAAGTATAAGAAGGCAGGGATTTAGCAGAACGATTCTTTAAGCTTCTCCGCGTCGGCTCTAACCTTACCGGTGAGGTCTTGATAAGCAAGAGGCCCTTCTTTTAGCGCAGGCACCTGTTCTTCGTAAGTCGGAATTCCTTCCACTTGGTAGATCACGCCGATCGGAATTTTTTCCTCCCACTCGAGAGCTTTTTTGAAGGCCCACACGCGGTCTTTCGGAGCATAATCCGCCGTGGTTTCCACGTTATAAACCTTCTGCTTGTACCACTGGTAAGTGTTGACCTTGTTGAATGTGACGCACGGTTGCAATACATCGATCAGGGCATAACCTTTGTGTTTCATGGCGCGGGTGATGATATCGGTCATGTGCTTTGGATCGCCGGAAGAGGTCCTCGCGACGAAAGTGGCTCCGCCGGATACTCCCATCAAAACCGCGTTGGCAGGAAATTCGATTGAGCCGTCCGGAGAAGTGCTGGATACGTATCCTTTTTCGCTGGTGGGGGATGTCTGGCCTTTTGTGAGACCGTAAACCTGGTTATTTTCCACGAGGTGCGTCAGGTCCGGATTTCTTCTCATGCCATGCAGGAAATGGTTTCCGCCGATGCCAAGCCCGTCGCCGTCGCCGGTCACAACGATGACTCTCAGATCGTGATTGACAAGCTTTATTCCTTGCGCGATCGGAAGCGCGCGGCCATGCAGAGAATTGTAGCCGTTGGTGCGTATATAGTAAGGAAGTTTGGAACCGCAGCCGATCCCCGATACCACCATCACCTGATGCGGTTCGAGACCCTGATTGACGAGAGATTCTTTCAAACACTTTAATATGGGAAAGTCGCCGCAGCCGGGGCACCAGGTGACGGCTTCTGTGCTGATAAAATCGTCTACTTTAGACATGAATTTTGGCCTCCTTTTTTCCGCCGAAGAGCGGATCCCCGCCCTTCCGGCGGGCAGGCGCCGTCGTTTTAGTGGCGGATAAATTGGCGATAATTTCTTCGGGCGAGAATGGCCGGCCGCTGTATTTCAGGATCTTCGCGTCGACCTTGATGCCGGTGCACTTGCGAATCAAACCCGCAAGCTGGCCTGTGAAATTATTTTCGACAGCCACAAGGTATTTGGCCTTCTCTAAATAGCTTTGAGTCTTATCGGCGGGAAACGGCCAGAGGTCCACAAACTGGAGGAAGTTGGCTTTGGTGCCTTTTTTTCTCAAGCGGTCCACGACTTCCCGGATGGCGCCGCAGGTCGAGCCCCAGCCGACGAACGTGATCTCGGCCTTCTCATCGCCGTAAAGTTTCGGGCCGCGGATGTCCTCGTGAAGCATCGTTTCATATTTCTTCATTCTTTTTTCCATCATCTTGTTTCGGGGCTCGATGTCTTCCACGGCGTAACCATATTCGGTGTGTTCGTCGCTGGTGGTCATGAACACCGCGTTTTTGTGGCCCGGGATCGCGCGGGGCGAGATCCCGTTTTCCGTGAATAGATGCCGTTTGTAGTCGGTGATACGGTCCAGCTGTTCTTTTGTGAGAAGCTGCCCGCGGTTGATCTTGATGCCGGTGATGTCGAAACGATTCCTGTCGATGCAGCGAAGCTGGGAGGAAAGATAGAGATCGCTCAAGATAATGACGGGGCACTGGTATTTTTCGGCGAGGTTGTGGGCACGCCAACCGCATTCAAAACATTCCTCGATGGTGCCAGGCGCCAAAACGATGCGGGGCGTTTCGCCCTGGGAGGCGCTGATCACAAAATCAAGGTCCGGCTGTTCGGTGCGCGTGGGCAGGCCCGTCGAGGGGCCGCCGCGTTGGACTTCGCAAATCACAACGGGCGTTTCGGTGATGCTCGCAAGACCCAGTGCTTCGACCATCAAGCTGAATCCGCCGCCGGAGGTCGTCGTCATGGCGCGAACACCCGCATGACCCGCGCCGATCGCAAAAAGAATTGCGGCCAGTTCATCCTCGGTTTGTTTGGATACAATCCCGTATTTACCGGCCTTGGCTGTGATGGTTTCGAAAACGGAAGTGCCGGGAGTCATCGGATAGGCGGAGATGAATTTGCAGCCTCCGGCGATCGCGCCGAGTGCCAAGCCCTGGTTGCCGTGGAGCACCATGCGGCGTTTGGCCGGGTCGGTATCGACCGGCTCGAGTTTGAACTCAAAGTCTTTCGCGTACTTGTCATGCGCGTAGTCATAACCGGCTTTGGCGACCGCGAGATTTTTTTGGATCACCTCATCGCCTTTTTTCCTGAAGTTAGACTCAATGATGTCCTTGATTCTTTCGAAATCATAGCCGGTGATGCCTGCCGTGGCGCCGAGCGCGCAGGTATTGGCCATGACGCGGTGGCCGCCGATTTCGGTGGCTATTTTTGAAAGGGGGATAGGGCAGGCTTTTACTCCCTGCTCTTTAAGAGAAGCCGGGTCGACCCCGAGCGATTCGTCAAAAACGATTGCGCCGCCTTTGACGACTTCGTGCTTGTGCCGCTCGATGCACTCTTTCGTGAACGCAATCAAAAGATGCACGTCGTCGACGAACGTGAAGATCTCCTGCGTGCTGACTCGAATCTGAAAAAAATTGTGGCCGCCGCGGATGCGGGACATGTAATCCTGCAAGGCGAATACATAAAGACCGCCCCTGGAAAGCGCTTTCGTGAGACCCGAGCCTCCGGACTCGACGCCCATGCCCGCTTCGCCGCCGATCTTGATGGTCATGTTATTTTTAATCACTAGGTTCTCCTTAAAACTTGAGAGGAAATAAAATTGCGGCGTCTTTCGAGAAAATTCATCTTACATGAATTGAGACTCGGATTCAATAAATAATTTCCCTTTTGAATTAAGTGACGCGTGTCACAGACGCTTGAAGGCCATTTGTCATACCTTGTTAGTCATTGTTTTTTTACCATTTTCTTGTTACAGTTTTATTACAAACATTGAAAAAGTCTAACTAGAATGAAATCGATTAAACATCCCAAAGAAAATCGGACGACCTCCTTGGAGATTCGATTTGAGTCGATAGGCGGGCTGGGCGCGAATTTGGCCGGCCAGCTTCTGGCGGAGTCGCTCGCCCTTAGGCAGGGCTTGAACGTTTCCCAGTTTTCCTCCTATGGTTCGGAGAAGAAAGGCACGCCTGTCCGCTCTTTCATAAGGGTCGCGCCGGCCGAAAAACCGATCCGAGTCACAAGCCCGGTGACTGAACCCGATGTGTTGGCTGTTTTTCATGAGGCGCTCTTGGCGCGGCGGTCGACGCTCGCCGGACTGCGCGCCGACGGCGTTTTTATTCTCAACGCGCCTCACTCCTCGTCCGTAAGACTTCCCAAAGGGAGGGTTGTGCTTGTTGACGCGATGGCCATTGCGGTGCAGGAAAAGACAAGGATCAACACGGCGATCCTGGGCGCTGTGGCGAAGGCATGTGAGACGATCGATGCGAAGACCCTCGCGGCGACGCTTGAAGAACACTTCGGCCGCCGATCGGCAAAGCTCGCGGAGGCCAACGTGAAGACATTTTGGAGAGGGTACAACGAAGCCCTTGAGCGTCTGATCACCGAGGGTTTCTCTGCCCCGCCGGCCGATGGCGCCACGTCGGCTCCTTTTTGGGGTTATTTGACGGCGCCCATCGGAGGGGCGATCATTCAAGCGGGCAACTCCGTCATCAACGATTTATCCGCGTCACGCCAGGGTTTTGCGCCGAGGTTTCACAAAGACCTGTGCAATCATTGCGGCGTGTGCGACATGGTGTGTCCGGATTATTGTTTGGTGTGGGAAGTCGAAGATATTTTTCACAGGACTCCCGCGGACACGGCCGGCTGGGAGCGGCGAGCGGCGCGTTTGTTAGGGATTGATTACAGGTTCTGCAAGGGGTGTCTGCGTTGTGTCGAGACCTGCCCGTCAGGCGCTCTTACAAAAGAACTCGAGGGCCCCTGGGTAGGAGCGGAACAAGTCCCTCTATGGAAGGAAGAAACAGTATGAGCTTACATACGCTGACTAAACCGAAAAGCCGGAAAGAAATCCATGTACCCGTCGCGCAACAGCAAAAATTCTTGAGCGGAAACGAGCTTGCGGCCCTGGCCGCTTCCCAGATCAACTACCACGTCATGGGTTACTATCCCATCACGCCATCCACGGAGGTTGCCGAAATTTTGAGCCGCATGAAGGCGAACGGAAAACACGACATTGCGATGATCCCGGCCGACGGTGAGCACAGCGCGGCCGGCATTTGCTACGGCGCTTCGACCGGCGGCGGGCGCGTTTTGAACGTGACAAGCTCGCAGGGTTTGCTCTATTCGCTCGAGCAGCTTCCTGTGCAGTCCGGCACCCGTTTTCCGATGGTCTTGAACCTTGCCGCCCGCGCGATCAACGGGCCGCTCAATATCCGCTGTGATCATTCCGATCTTTACTTCGCGCTGAATACGGGGTGGGTGATCCTTTTGGCGAAAGACCCGCAGGCCGTGTATGACATGAATCTCTTGGCGGTTAAAATCGGCGAGCATTCAAAACTGCGGCTTCCGGTCATCGTCGCCTATGACGGCTTTTTTACGAGTCATCAAAAAAGGTGCGTTTTGGTTTTGGGTGATGAGGCGGTGCAAAAATTTGTCGGCCGTTTCCACGCGCCTTTGACAGCGCTGGATCCGGAGCGGCCGGTGACCATCGGCCCCTACATGAACGACCCTGATCTTATCAATAACAAATATCAATTGAAGCTGGCCTTTGACGCGGCCAAGACGGTGATTCCGGAATGTTTCGAAGAGTACGCGAAATTGACCGGCCGGCGTTACGAGACGGTTGAGCGTTATCGCATGGCCGACGCGGAGGCGGTGATCGTTCTTTTAAACTCCGCCGCCGAAACAGCCAGAGAAACCGCGGACCGGCTGCGGGAGGATCATCTGCGCGTCGGTGTCGTCAGTTTGTCCGTTTTGCGGCCTTTTCCCGCAGACGAGATTCGCGACGCCTTAAGATCGGTTAAAACCGCCGTGATCGCGGACCGCGCGGATTCCTATGGCGCGGGCGGCGGAAACTTAAGCCTCGAGATCCGCGCCGCTTTGCAGGCAGATCCGAAAAATCACACGCTTTGTCTTTCGCGGGTGTACGGCTTGGGCGGAAAAGATTTCACGGTTGACGACGCGACCGAGTTATTTAACCTGGCGCTTGAGGCCGCCTCACGCAAGAGCCGCATCCCGAGTTTTGACTATATCGGCCAGACGCCGGGTGACAGGTCAAAAGTCTCCGGGAACAACGGTTTGGCCGCGGCGCCGAAGCTCATGGTCGAGGAGGTCACAAGGCACCATGCGCATGTGACGGAAGATCCCGCGACAGGCCGCCTTAAGGTCACACTCGACCCTCTATGGAAGATAGCGCCCACGCCTCATCGTGTGGCTCCGGGGCATGGCGCGTGTCCGGGTTGCGGGGCCTTTACGGTGCTGAAACAATTCTTCCGTATCTTGGACGGAAACGTCGTCGTGTTGTACCAAACAGGCTGCGCGATGGTTGTGACGACGGGTTATCCCACCACGGCGCACCGCGTGACTTATCTTCATAATCTTTTTCAGAACGGGGCCTCGACGCTCTCGGGTCTCGTCGAGATGTATCATGAGCGCGTGCGCCGCGGGGAACTCCCCGCCGCGCAGGATCCTACGTTTGTCATGGTGAGCGGCGACGGCGGCATGGACATCGGCATGGGCGCGGCGCTGGGGACGGCGCTGCGGAACCACCGGATGATCCTGATTGAGTACGACAACGAAGGCTACATGAATACGGGCGGCCAGCTTTCTTATTCGACGCCTCTCGGGCATCAGACGAGCACGAGCCCCGCCGGCACGAAGAGTTTTGGCAAGGCATTTCCTCACAAGGACACGACGCAGATTTTCGCGGCGGCCAATGTGCCTTATGTTTTCACGGCGGTCGAGGGATTTTCCGAAGACCTGATGAAAAAGGCGGCCAAGGCGCAGTGGTACGCGAAACATGAAGGATTTGTCTACGGGAAAATCTTAAGTTCCTGCCCCCTCAACTGGGCGGCCCCCGACGACTCCGCCCAGGAAAATCTTCAAACGGCCGTGGACTCCTGTTTCTTTCCGCTCTACGAGGTGGAACGGGGAAAGACCGTGATCACCTACGATCCCGAGCCGCTCGGCCGGCGCAAAACTCTGCGGGACTGGTTCGCGCAGATGGGTAAGACCAAGCATCTCCTGGCGCCGCAAGCCTCGGCTCTTGTCGCGGATCTCGAGAAAGAAGTCGAGAGGTGTTGGAAGCGCTTGAAGGCCAAACACGAGCACGCGGAATTATAGGGTAAGGATAAAGTACGACGATGGCCTCAAAATCGGAATTCCGTATTCTTAAAAAAGAGCGTCTCACCCCCGTCACAAACCGCTTCGTGATTTCCGCTCCTTGGGTCGCGCGCGCCGCCGCGCCAGGTCAGTTTGTGATTGTCCGTGTCCATGAAGAGGGGGAGAGGATTCCCGTCACGATCGCCGACTTCGACCGGCAAAGAGGCACAGTCACGGTGGTTATTCAGGAAGTCGGCAGAACCTCGAAGCTATTTGGAAGCCTGATGGAGAATCAATCGGTGCTTGACCTTGTGGGTCCCTTGGGTGAGCCATTTCATCTCAAAAAAGGAAAACTCGTGATTGGAATAGGGGGCGGATTCGGCGCCGCCGCGCTTTTCCCGATTGTCCGCATCTTGAACGAATCGAAGACTGCTACCGAAGCGATTATCGGGGCGAGGACCAAGGAATTTCTTGTTCTTGAAAAGGAGCTCAATCAGGTTTGCAGTCAGGTTCATGTCTGCACCGACGACGGTTCCCACGGATTCAAGGGATTTGTCACGGATCGCCTCAAGCTTCGCTTGGATGAAATAAAAAATTTGGAGGAGGTCGAGGTGGTTGCCGTGGGCCCGATGCCCATGATGCGCGCGGTCGCTTCACTCACGGGTCAGTATAAAGTCTCGACTCAAGTGTCACTCGATCCCATCATGATCGACGGCACGGGTATGTGCGGCGGCTGCCGCGTCACGGTCGGCGGGAAGATCAAATTCGCGTGCGTGGATGGGCCCATGTTTGACGCGCATGAGGTGGATTTTACGGAGTGTATGAGGCGAAACAAGATGTACGTAAAGGAGGAGGCCGCGTCCAATGCCGCTCAAGCCCGTTAAAAAAACCCTGATGCCTCAGGAGCCCGCGCTTGCGCGCTCCCATACTTTCGGCGAAGTGAACACGGGTTATACGGAGGTTCGGGCCCAGTTCGAGGCGGGCCGTTGCCTGCAATGTCAGGAAGCGGCCTGTGAGGCGGGCTGTCCGGTGCGGGTGCCTATCAAGGCTTTTTTGTATCATGTCTCAAACGGTGATTTTCAAGAGGCTTTCGATCTTGTCGCGCAGGCGCATCCCTTGCCTGCCATCTGCGGCCGCGTGTGCCCGCAGGAGAGCCAGTGCGAGAAACTCTGTCACATGGCGGCGCGCTTTGAGCCGGTCGGCGTCGGGCACCTTGAGCGTTTTGTAGCCGACTGGGCGCGTACGCACCGGCAATGCCGCGTTGACGGGGCAGCCGCCAAACCCACCGGTCCCCGCGTGGCGATTGTGGGCTCCGGCCCTTCCGGCTTGACGGCGGCGGGGAAACTCGCGAGGCTCGGTTATCGCATCACGATCTTTGAGGCGCTTCATGAGCCGGGCGGTGTCCTGCGCTACGGGATCCCGGAGTTTCGCCTGCCGAAAAAAATTCTGGACGATGAGATCGAGCAACTGAAAGTCCTGGGCGTGGAGATTGTATGCAATGTGGTGGTCGGCAAGACTATTCGTCTTAAAGATCTTAAAGATGAAATGGGATTTCAGGCGGTATTTATAGGCACAGGGGCCGGTTTACCGAGGTTTCTTGGGATTCCCGGAGAAAATCTGAACGGCGTTTATTCAGCCAACGAGTTTTTGACCCGCATCAATTTAATGAAGGCGTATCAATTTCCCACAAGCCACACCCCGCTGAAAGTCGGCTCAAGAGTCGCCGTGGTGGGGGCCGGCAACACCGCGATGGACGCGGCGCGAAGCGCCCTTCGTATGGGCGCCCAAGAGGTGAACGTGGTCTACCGGCGCTCGGAGCATGAGATGACTGCCCGTGAGGAGGAATATCATCACGCGCAGGAAGAAGGAATCGTCTTTCAGTGGTTGACCAATCCGATCCGGGTCGTCGGCAACGCGGACGGGTGGGTGACAGGCCTTGAATGCCAGCGCATGAAGCTTGGACCTCCCGATGAGTCGGGCCGCGCGAGCCCCATTCCCACCGATGAGTTGCCTTTCACGATTCCGATGGATGTCGTAGTGGTCGCGATCGGCACTAGACCCAACCGTTTGCTGACCAAGGGCGGAGAGCTTGCGACAACTTCTTGGGGCGGCCTCGTTGTGGAAGAAACTTCCGGGGAAACCTCCGAACCCGGCATTTATGCCGGCGGCGACGCCGTGACGGGCGCCGCGACCGTGATTTTGGCGGCGGGCGCCGGCCTTCGGGCCGCGGCGGCTATTCACCAAAAACTTTCGAATGCGTAACGCCCTCCCGCGGCACAAGCCGCTTGTCCAACCGCCCGCCACGAGACGCGGGAACTTCGGTGAGGTGATCCAAGACTATGATTTTCAGGACGCGATGGATGAAGCGGACCGCTGTATCTCGTGCGAAAACGCGCGCTGCGAATTTGCCTGCCCCCTGCATAATCATATTCCCCGCTGGATCGGCGAACTAAAGCGCGGCAACCTCGCGGAGGCTTACCGTATTATTCGCGAGACAAGTCCCATGCCTGAGATCTGCAGCCGCCTCTGCCCGCAGGAGAGGCTTTGCGAGGGCGCTTGCGCGATGGGGATCCGCTACGAAGCCATTGCTATCGGACAGCTCGAGCGTTTTGTATCCAGGCATGGCTCAAAGCTCGTCCAGCTCAAAGCCGAATCGCCCAAGGTCCTGTCAAACCATTTAAAAAAGAAAGCGGCCGCAGTGGGTTCCGGGCCCGCGAGTTTTGCGTTCGCCCACACCCTGGCCAAGCAGGGCCACTCGGTGACTGTGTTTGAACGCTGGCCACGTCTCGGGGGCGTTCTTCGCTGGATCCCTCATTTTAAACTGCCGACGGAATTGTTGGAGAGCCATATTGAAGCATTGAAGCGTCTGGGTGTCGCTTTTAAAACCGGTGTTGAGATTCACTCCGTTCACGAGTTGCTTAAGAACGGTCACGATGCCGTATTCCTCGGCGTGGGGGCAAGCCGTCCCTCGGTTCCCAAGATACCCGGTGTCACGCTGGGAGGGATTCTTAACTCCACTGATTTTCTGGTCAGGGTTTACTACGACCCTGTGGCGCTTCCCAACGGCTGGCAGTCTATCACGGATCTTCATGGCACACGCGTCGCGGTGCTGGGCGGCGGTGACAGCGCGATGGATTGTCTGCGCACGGCCGTGCGTTTGGGAGCCAGTGAGGTCACGTGCTTTTATCGCAGGGACGAAGCCAACATGCCCGGAAGCAAAAAAGAAGTGAAAGCCGCGAAAGAAGAAGGAGTCCGTATGCAGTTTCTTGCGGCACCCACCGTTTTTTTGTCCCGTGACGGGCAAACGGTTTCCCAGGTTGAATGCATCCGGATGGAACTAGGTCCTCCCGACGCTTCGGGCCGCCGGTCACCTGTGTCGATCGAAGGTTCCAACTTTACGACGGAGGTTGACTTAGTCGTGCTCTCATTCGGCTACGAGGTAGAGCCGATGCTTGCCGACCGTGAACGCCTTATGCCGCCGCCCAAGGGCATCGTGAAAATCAATCCCGCAACCGGCGCCACTCCAATCCCCGGTGTTTTTGCGGGGGGTGACTGTGTGACCGGGCCGAATCTCGTTTGCACGGCCGCGCGCGCGGGAATCGTCGCGGCTCAAGGAGCGCTTGGCTATTTTGCCGGCGAGCCTTGGGAAATTCTGTGCAACACAAAGTCTTCGAAATAATTACTTAATATTTAATAATATTTAATAAATTATTATAGTCAAAAATTTGATGTTTCTATTGTCAATCTTCTCTCCGCAAGGCATACTTTCCCTATTATTCTGAACTCTATCTAACTGCTCAAGTTACAATAGATTTAAATCAAATAAAGGGTGATTTGTTTTTGCCAACTTCCAGTCTTTTAATAAGTCAAAAAATAAGTAAAAGACAAGCGCTTAAGACCATCTCACTGGTCTTGGTGATTTGTTTTGTCTTCCAGGACCTTTCTTTCGCCAACCCCGACCTTAAACCTCTGACGCGTGAGTTATTCAAACAAGAACAATTAAAATTAGGATTTCAGATTCCCGCGTCCGTGGCCACGATCGAGGATTCGTGGAAAGCCCCATCGGATCGAAGATCGAAGATGGAAGATCGAGGAGAAAACAAGAATCCTCCATCTTCTATCCTCAATCCTCCAACCATCTTCTTAATCCAGGACGCGCACACCAACCCTTCAGGCCAGGAGAATCTCTCGAAGACCCTGGAGCTTATTCTCCAAAATAACAAAGATCTCAAATACATCTTTGTCGAAGCCGGCGTCGGCGACAACTCCCTTTCTTTTTTGAGACCCCACGGGACCAAAGAAGAAAGAAAAAAGATCATAGAGCCGTTCTTGAAAAGGGGAGAGCTGCACGGCGAAGAGTATCTGGATATTCTCTCCGACCGGCAGTTCGTGATATGGGGTGTGGAGGACTTTGAGCTCTATAAAAGATCCCTGGAATCTTACAAGCTTGTCGTAAAAGACCGTGAAAGGTTCCACGCCTACCTTAAGAAAATAAGGCAAACCCTGGACACACTCTCCCCGCAGATATTAAACCCGCTTCTTTACTCCTTCGACACGCAAGTCGAGAAATACGAGGAAGGGAATATCCCTTTAACCGACTATTTTAAAGTCCTCCTCGACTATTCCCAAGCCAAAGACATCCGTCTTGCTTCCTATCCCAACCTTAAGGTCTTGAAACTCCTGATAGAGAAAGAGGCAAAGATTGATTTTGAGAAAGCAAGCCGGGAACAACAGAAAGCCATCGAATCATTAAACCCCGAAGACCAAAAAGAGCTTTTGGAACTTGCAAAAGAAAAAAGATCTCCTTTCCGGCTTTCAAAAGAGAAGCATAAAGAGGATGAGGGGTTTTATACACTCTTGGAAGAAAAACTTAAATTGTCATTTCGAGCGAAGCGAGAAATCTCCAAAGCCGATGTTAGGAGATTTCTCGGCCCTTCGGGCCTCGAAATGACAGAGCTACTTAAATACTTCCAATACTTAAAACTCGCCCGCTTGCTCGAAGCCAAAGGTGTATTAAAAGAGATCAAGCTTCTGGAAGAAGCGCTCTTAACCTCTCTTGTGACGAACCCCGATGAAGCAACCCTCATTAAATCCTCCCAAGCCTTAAGGCTCCTCCACAAGCTCTTTAACCTCACGCTCACCCGGGAAGAATACGAGGAATACAAAGCCCTCCGCCGGGATTTAACTATCACGACACTCACCGGTTTCTTAAACAAAAAGATCATGGACCTTAAGACCTACTATGAAAGGGCTCTCTTTCTCGAAACCGGGTATGAAGACATCGTCAAAAACTCTGAAAGCTTTTATGATCTGACCATCCAGAGAGACCAGGTGTTTGTGGAGAAGATGCTTAAGAAAATGGAAGAAGATAGAAGATCGAAGATTGAAGATGGAGGAACGAGTTCTCAATCCTCCATCTTCCATCCTCAATCCGCCGTTCTCATTACGGGCGGCTACCACGCCCCAAATCTTAAGAACCTCTTGAAGCAAAAGAACATCTCCTATGTCTCCATCACCCCACAGGTGTATCAGGAGACGAATCAGAAAAGATATGAACGACTGCTTTTGGGGGAAGCATTCATAAAATCTACCCAACCCTATCTCTCTGCATCGGCAGGACAGTCATTCGCCAGAACCGCTGGGCTCGTGACAGGGAACCTTCCAGAAAATCGGTCAGATTTCCCGTCGGCAGCAGTGATCTATTCCAGAATAAAAACAGCGATCGAAACCTTGCCGGCCGGGCAGGAGGGGGCCCGCGCGGCGGGAAATTCAGCGAATAGCGTAGAGCGTATAGCGGATAGAAATAGACCCTTCCTACGACCTTCTGCCGTCGACCTTCGACCTTCGCTCGGCGCCCGCGCCGCCATGAAGGCGGCGGAGACAACACCACCAATGCACCCCAGGGGTGCATTGGTGGCCGATAAAGAGGTGGATCGTTTGGAGTCCAATTTCGGCGCGCGGATGGCGTGGAATGGAGCGCTAAAAGGTGAGGCGACGATAAGCGCTGCGCGGGTTGTTCGATCTATCGTTGTATTGATGATGATTTCTTTTGGAGCGTCGGGCGCTCTCGCATCCGAAATACCAAAAATTTCCGTTCCTAAAATCATGGAGTTGTTATTTCCACAAGGCCTCAGTCGTTCAGACAGGCTGCTTTCCGGAGACAGCATTCAAGTGGATGAAAGCACCGTGTTTCATCCTATTTCTCCTTATGATGCCTCTCCCGGTGACGAGGACTTGCTTAAGGGTGTGACTCCTTGGGGACTATCCTATTTGTACTCGGAATACCAAAGAGCATTTCAAGCAGTCATGTCTGAGAAATCTTTAAGTCCTTCCTTAAGAGTTTTTTACCGCTTCTATCACATCAGCCGGATATTAAAAGCAGTCTCGGTCTACTCTGCGGATCCCCTGATGCGTCGATTTGACGACTCTATCAGCCGGGATTTGCAAGCGTTGGCCGATCTTCCCGAGGCCCCACCTTATGAAGAGTGGGAAAGAGAACAAGGCGGCAAGTTGAAAAGATTGGGCGTGAAG
The DNA here is from genome assembly GCA_001804125.1 of Omnitrophica bacterium RIFCSPHIGHO2_02_FULL_51_18. Classification (GTDB taxonomy): domain Bacteria; phylum Omnitrophota; class Gorgyraeia; order 2-02-FULL-51-18; family 2-02-FULL-51-18; genus 2-02-FULL-51-18. The sequence goes on along the minus strand of MHFI01000007.1, from coordinate 2,266 downwards.
GTCTATTTTCATAGTGTCCAGTTTCTCGAATCATTTGTGAAAGAGGCACACGAGCGCGATTTCGTCAAGGTAAATGATCATCAATATGCGGGCAGGATCGGCGCATTGCCCGTAGCCATCTTCATTGAGATGGCCTCCAGAGATTTTAGCGAGAGTTTACAACGAACCGCGCTTGACCGTGGTGTGAACGTCGTGGGCTATATCGGGCATTCGGAATCGGGAAGTTATTTGTATGACACGTTGCGTCACTTGTCTTCCGGGGACTATCCGGCCAAAGTGGTCATTGGTGATAGCTGCTCATTTGATCAATATTATCTTGTTCGGTTTGCGCGGAAATGGCCACGGGCGCAGTGGGTGGGAACGGATGATATTGTCATCGTCGGTCCGACACCGTTTTGGGAAATTCTCGAAGGTATTGGTCAAATGAAAAGCTGGCAGTCAGTAAGGAGAGATTCAAAATTCCCCGGCCATTTCGTTTTGCCGGATGACCCGTGGCTATTGGCTTTCAGCGACCAAAACGGCGACGGCGTGGCGGATGGACTCCAAGCTGCCCGGCGAGCTGGCTCAAGCGGCTCAAAAGACAAAATCAATCGCTCCAAGCTTGTGACCGCCGTCAATTACGTCTGGGTGATGCTGGGTTACCACGATACTCCGCTTAAACGTTATCACGATAAGCTTATAAGCGGCGGTTGGACTAACAATAAGAATGAGGATCGGTCTGCCTCGCCGGTGACCCTCATGGAGGAAGGTAAAGGAAAATATTTAGTGGTGAAAATGGACAGCCGTTATGCCCGTGAACCGGAGGAAGCTCTCACCCTGATTTTGATCCATGAATTGAACAAGCACCTAGCCGTTGTGGATCACGGTGGCCAGACGACTGAAGACAGGATCAATGAGCTGATGTTTGCGGTGAAGTACATGGTTGATTTCAACGCGAAGGATCAATTCGATTGGTATAAATCTTATGCCGGGTTCCCACAAACCCTCTCATTTGAAGACGCAAAGCTGTCTCTACAGCACTACTTTGGCAATTCGATAGCTGGTCTATTGCACCCCTACGGTTTTACAAAAGAGATCCACGCCAATCGGGACCGATTAGAGCGGATTTTGCTAAACTTGGGTTTTTCTCCTTTGGCCGATGTCCGATCGTTGGCCCTACCGGGGGCCCACGCGGCGAAAAACAATGTGTCATTTCGAGGAGGTCGCCGCGGCGACCGCCGAGAAATCTCATCACAAGACTTGATGGGATCTCTCGCTTCGCTCGAGATGACAAATGTAGGCGCACGGATGGCGGGAGAAGATCAAGATAGAAGATGGAAGATCGAGGATGGAGGAAAACACTCTTTGATCCTCAATCCTCAATCTTCTAGCCCAGTTGCCGGCGCCCGCGCGGCGAGGATAGATGCCCTAGGCAGCGCTGAGACCTATCTCTTCGAGGGTCACGGTCCTAAGGGTGGTCTTGTCTCCGAATCTCCTGAGGGCATCCAGTATTTCAAGTCCGGCCAGTTTGCCGTTTTGGTCATAGTCGGCGGCTATGCCCTCGGCCAGGTGCTTGGTGGTGACCCGGGTCTCTTCAAACCTTATATAAAGGGCATCTACTTTTGGGTCATAAGTGATTCTCATGGTTTCTCCTCACTCTCAAAAATAATACACGTAAACCGTAACGATTACAATTTCCTTTTCTTCTTCCACGAAAACGGGTTTAACCTGCTTGGTTCTATAGTGTTTGCCGTTCCAAGTTTGGTTGTAGGCAAAATCCTTTTTGCACTCCAAACGTCCAAGCTCGGCGGGTCGCCACTGGGAACTTCGGACAGCGTCAATCGCTTCCTCTTCGGCGGCCCCGCGATAGGACAGTTGCTGTTTAGCATGGTGACTCCAGACGACAGGCTTGGACATACAAGAGCTTTAGCAGATCAAACGAATGAAGTCAAGCAAACGGCCCGCGCGGCGAACAGGGAAACCGTCATTTCGAGGTCGCCGCAGGCAACCGAGAAATCTCCTTCGCGTAGGGGATCTCTCGCTTCGCTCAAGATGACAAATGTAGGTGTCCAGCTCACCCAAGTCTCTACTGCTCAGCAGTTCGACGTGGAAGTAGTGAGACCTCTTGAGACTGTGGTAGCGCCCATTCATCCAATCCCTGCTAGCTTAAAGCCGATTCAAATCAAAAAGGACACTCTGACCTACACCCACGGTCATTTGTCAGGTGAGGTGCGGAATTTCCTTTTTAAGGTCGTAGACATTCAGAAGGCCACAAACAGTGATTTCG
>MHFI01000006.1:4424-25662 GCA_001804125.1 Omnitrophica bacterium RIFCSPHIGHO2_02_FULL_51_18 | reverse complement strand
TCGCCGATGTTCTCTGGTTGATTTTCCGTATAACCATCATCCATAAAGTTTAAAATCCCTATGAAATATATTTAATATACATTGACTAAGAAGCCACAAAAACCCCAAAAAATTTAGTTTACAATGATAGTCAAACATAAATTCATTAATATTAAATGATTTTACATTCAAATAAATTAGACTCAGAACTAACTCTTCCTAACCTCATTCTCCTATAGAAATTATGGCATAATTACAGAGCCTTATCAAGGCTATTTACTATTTATTGTATCTATTAACTGCTTTTGCATGTCATCCCCGCGCAGGCGGGGATCAACCCAAATAAAGGGGACAGCCATTTAATTTAAATGGCTGTCCCCTTTATCACCCTATCTCCTGTAGGCACTAGAGTCAACCGGATCTGCCTGAACCATAAACAGTAAGGACTATGGCAGTATCTTATATCTTTGTTTGTTGCTTATTTACTTTCGACTTTAGGCGGGCGAGAAGTCTATTGTAATATCTAAATATTATGTCTACTAAATTGCTAAAATTCTCCCTATTCTTAAGTATCTTTATGACTTCGTTTGACATCACATAAAAGGCCGGGATTACCAAAAGAGTGAGTATCGTTGAACTCACAATGCCCCCGATGACGGTAATGGCCAAAGGCGCCCAAAGGTTGGCCCCTTCGGAGCGGTCGATAGCCATCGGAACAAGGCCTAGAATCGTGGTGCTGACTGTCATGAGAATCGGCCGGATTCTGTCCTTATTTGCCAGTACGGCCGCCCGGACACCGGAGAGTTTCTTCACTTTGACATAGTAGTTGATCCTGTCCAGAAGCATGATGGAGTTATTGACGACGATGCCGGCCAGCATCATCATTCCAAGAAGCGCGCCCACACCTATCGATTTTGGGCCGATGTACAAGGCGGCGACGGCGCCCATCAGGGCCAGGGGCACGGCGGCCATGATAAGAATCGGCTGCCAAAACGACTCAAAAAGCGACGCCAGCACCAGATACACAAGCACCAAAACCATCGCGATCATGTATCTTAATTGGCGGTTAGACCGAATCAGCGTCGGGTAGTCACCGCCGACGCGGTAGAAATAGTCTTCCGGGAAAGGGACGGATTTTAAGCTTCTTTTGATGGCACCCACGGCCTTGCTGAGCGGAATCTTGCCGATATTAGAGCTGACCTGAATCATGCGGTTCTTGTTCTTTCTCCAAATTTCGCTCGGGCCCAGTCCAAACTTAAAATCAGCCAGCTGATCGAGCAGAACCGGGTCGGCATCCTTGGTCGTAATGATGAGATTGTGAAGGTCTTTGAAAGTCTTCCTGTATTTTTCATCCACGCGGGAAATCGTCTCCACCTCGCGTCCTTCGGTATGAAACACGGTCGCTCTCAAACCACGCATCTTTCCATGGACCTGGTCGGAGATGTTATTTACGCTCAAATCGTAAGCGGCGGCCCGTTTCTTACTCACGAGTATCTGCATCTCGGGACGCCCTTCGCGCATGCGGATCTTCGTATCGGTGAGGCCTTTGATGCTTTCCATGCGGTTGGCGAGCGCGATGGCAAGTTCTCTCAGTTTGTCGTAACTGTAACCAAACACCTCGAGGATGACTTCTTTCGTGCCGATCTGCTCTTCTTCCTGGAAATAGATGAATGCCGGATGAAGCTTGTTGGTTTCCTGGCGCACACTTTCAATGACGTCTTTCACCGACCGTTTGCGCTGTGTGGAGGGCTTGAGCTCCACATACACTTTCGAGGACCAGGGTTCGACTCTCGAAGTCACGTTTTTTACCTCGGGAATCGTCCGGATCATCCCCTCCACTTTTTTAACGACTTTGTCCGACACGTCCAGGCGCGCGCCGGTGGGCATTTCCACGAACGTCGTGAACTTATTCTGTTCAGTGCTTCCCAAGTACTCCAAACCGAGCCTGGACATAAAAAACGCGGCCACGATGAAAAGAAACACGCACGCCTGAAGCACGCGCTTACGGAAGCGGATCGACTGAAAAAGCGCCTGACGTTCGTATTTTGAAAATGGCTTAATCCATGAACTTTTTTCGGTTCCGGACAGGTCCTGCGCATAGGACGAAATGCCGGGACGAGCGCACATCATCGGGACCAGCGTCACCGCGCAAATCATCGAGACAAGCAATGAAACCACGATCGTGATCGCCATACCCGAATACAGCCTCTGAAGCTCCTGGCCCACAAACACGAGGGGTAAAAAAACGATGACGGTCGTCAGGGTCGAAGCGACGATTGAGAGAAACATCTCGTTCGAACCGTGAATCGCCGAAGCCGCCAAACCCTCTCCTTTCTCCTTTTTCTTAAGAATGTTCTCAAACACGACGATCGAGTTATCGACGAGCATGCCGACGCCGAGCGCCAAACCGAACAGCGTCATCACGTTGACCGTCAACCCGGCGTTTTTCATGAACAGAAACGTCGTGATCACCGAAACCGGAATAGGAAGCGTCACGATGATAATCGACCGGAATTTTGGAACCATCAAAAGCAGTACCACCAGCGCCGCAAAGATGAGGTGAAGAACGACGCCCTTAAAAAGCAGCGTGACTACAATCAGCCCCGCGACCGCGGCGAGTTTCCAGAGATCAATCTTAAAAAGAAACAGGAAAAACACGAGCACAATCAACACGATCCCCTGCAGCAGTGATTCCTTTAAATTATCAATCGCTTTTTTAATGAATTCGGCCTGGTTTGAAGTCACGACCAGCTGAATGTCCTTGGGAAGTTTCTCTTTTAAAAGATCGATCTGCCCAAGGATGTCCTTGGCAACGGTGATGGTGTTCTTTGTGCTTTCTTTCTGGATGTAAGCCGTGACGACCGGCGTGATATTCAGGCGCGAATACTCCGTGGGTTCCAGATACGAGTCCTTTACGGCCGCGACATCCTTGACGCGAATCGCCGAACCGGACGAGTCGTAGCGGATCGGCATGTTCTTTATCTGGTCCAACGAATCAAACTCTCCGATGACTCTCACTAAAAATCGGTCCGTGGATCTTTCCACCTCTCCCGACAAAAGATTCAAATTGTTGGCGCCCAGCGTACTGGTCAATTCGTCCATCGGGATTCCGAAGGACGCGAGTTTCACTTGATCGGCTTCAATAAGAATTTTACGCTCGCGCCCGCCGGCCACTTCGACGTTCGCGACGCCTGATACCCGCTTCAAAGTCTCCTTCATGGTCGCATCGACTATTTTCCTTATCTCCTCCGTGGTCCTTCGCTCACTGGTGGCGGCGACAATCACGATCGGCACATCGCCCTGTTGAAACTGCGCAATGACCGGTTTTTCAATCTCCTTCGGAAGCTGGTTTTTGACTCTTGCGAACTTCTCGCGCACTTCCAAAGCCGCGAAGTCCATGTCGGTGCCGGATCTAAAACTCAAAACCACCGTCGACTCTCCTTCCTTCGAAATCGACAAAAGCTGTTCCAAATTACTGACGGTCGCGACCGCTTCTTCGATGGGCTTCGTAACCAACTGCTCGACTTCTGTGGGAGGGATCCCGCCGCGGACCTGGATGATGATGCTGATTTCACCGAAAGAGGTGTTGGGATAAAGCTCGACGGGCAGCTTTGTGAGAGACACAAAGCCAAAGATAAGAAGAATCAGCGCCACCATGGACACGGTGACGGGCTTTTTGATAGAGATCTCGGACAGATTCATTATAGTTGGCCTGCTTCTTAAAGAAAAGTGTCATTTCGAGGTCGCCGCAGGCGACCGAGAAATCTCATCAAGTTGTGTGATGAGATGACAGGCGTTAAACTTTAGATCGTCTGAAAAGCTTGTTAGCGATCTCTTCAGTCCCCAGATACAAGGACGGGGTGACTACCAATGTTAGAAATGTCGCAATCAAAATCCCGCCCATCACGGTCACCGCCATCGGGGCCTGGAGTTCCGCTCCCTCCCCGATCCCTAGCGCCAACGGCACAAGCCCGATGGCCGATGAAAATGCCGTCATTAAAATGGGGCGCAGGCGGGTCTTGCCGGCCTGGATCACGGCCTCTTCAAGCACTGCCCCCTGCGATCTCAACTGATTGATGAAATCGATCAGGATAATGCCGTTATTCACGACGATGCCGCCGAGTAAGATGATTCCCAAAATAACCACGACGCTGATCGGCGTGTGGGATATCCAAAGCGCCGCGGCCACGCCGATCAAAGAAAGCGGCAGACAAAACATGATAAGAAACGGCTGCCACAATGACTCAAATTGAGCGGCCATGACCATGTACACAAGCACCAAAGCCAAAATAAAAGCAAACTGAAGGCTTGCGAAGGACTCCTGGATCTCCTGTTTTTCACCGGCGATCCTCACCGAATAACGGCCCGGCACATGGATCCGGTCGATCGCGGATTGTGCATCCGCGACTGTCTCTTTAAGCCCGCGATCGTATATCTTCGCGTAAACCTCAACCGTTCTCTCTTGAGAAATGCGTTTGATTTCGCTCGGGCCCTTGCCCCGCTTAAACTCGACAAAATCGCTCAAAGGGATGTCCATGTCGAGCGGCGAATGGATAAAAAGCTGAGAGAGTTTCGAAAATTTGTCCCGGTCACCCTCTTTCATCTGCACGCGAATGTCGATTTCGTTGCCCTGCTCCTTGAACTTGCTGGCCGTAAAACCCTTGACCGCGATATTCGCCGCTTGCGCGATGTTCGTAACGGACAGGCGGTAATAAGCGGCCCTGTCTTTGTTAATGATTAATTTGGTTTCAGGAAAGGCCTCCGCGATGCTGTTCGTGACGCCGTAAACACCTTCGATTTGCCCAAGCCCGTCTTGAGTCTTCGTCGCGAGTTTTTTGAGTTCTTCCAGATCCGGGCCCTTAATTTCAACTACAATCGGCGCATCGTTTTCGGAGCCCACTTTAAACGCGCTGTCATAAAGCACGTAACTCAAGCGCGCCGGCAGAATCTCGGGCCGGCCCGAAGAAAGCTCAAAATACTGCCGGAGGTTCTGCACGATGTCGGCCGTAGACCGCGCCCGGTCCGGTTTCAAAGTCACGACAATCTGTGCCTGGTTGGCCCCGATACGTTCCACGATTTCTTTCGTCGAATCGCCTTTGCTGGAGCCCGCCACCACCGCGACGCTCTTCACCTCGGGAATCCCGGACACAAAGTTTTCTATTTTCCCGGCGATCTTGTTGGTAAACTCGATGCGGGATCCCACCGGTAAATCCACCTTGACCATGAATTGCCCCTGGTCCACTTTAGGCAGAAGGATTCTGTCGAAGGAATTCAGTATCAAAAGACTGAATATAAAAATTAACAGCACAACGCCGAGGTAAAACCACTTGGCTTTTATAAAGGCCGGCAGTACCTTCGCGTAGGCATTCTCGATCGCGCGGATCGGCCTCGACGTGAACTCGAGCACCCTCTGGACGACGCCTTGCTGTCTTTGCTCTTCGTGGATGTCTCTTTGTGTAAGCGGGGATTTAGCCCCCACCTTCGCGATCAACATCGGTAAAAGCGTAAACGCAATGATCGCCGAGATGACCTGCGTCACCACGACGACCCAGGCCAGTTCCTTGAAGATTTGCCCCGCAATGCCGGTCACGAACACAATCGGCAAAAACACGGATACGGTTGTGAGAGTCGACGCCGCCATCGGCGCCATGACTTCATTCGAGCCCGCCGCGGCCGCCTCCGTCATTCCGGCCCCAGGATTTTCACGAAAACGCCGGTAAACATTTTCGATGACCACCACCGCGTTGTCCAGAAGCATCCCGACACCCAGCGCCACGCCGCCGAGCGAAATGACGTTCAATGATATATTCAAAAAATGCATGAGCGTATAAGTCGCAAGCACCGTGACGGGCGTGATGGTGATCACCAGCGCCGAATTCTTAAAATCCCTTAAAAAAATCACGAGTACCAAAAATGCGAGAAACCCGCCCTGGATCGCCGCGTCCTTGACGCCATCGAGCGCCTCCCGAATGAACTTTGACTGGTCATAAACCACGTCGACTTGGATATCCTTCGGCAATTCCTCTTTCAGTTCCTTGAGCTTGTGTTTGATGAGATTCACAGTCTTAAGCGTGTTGCTCTGCGCCTGCTTTTGGACCGCAATGGTCACGTTCTCCAAACCGTTGAAACGGGAGAAACTCGTCCTCTTTTTCTGGGTGCGGGAAACGTCGGCCACGTCCTTTAATAAAATGAGCCGGTTGGAGGGAAGCTTCAAATTTTCTTCGTTCAGAAAGGGATTTTTGGATTCCTTCAGATTGTCACGGCGTACCGGGAGGTCCGCAACTTCCTCCGCTTTTTGAAACTCGCCGAGCGTCCTCACCAAATACTCATAAAAACTTTCCTTGATGGTCCCGCCGGGGAAATTGAGATTCGAAGCGCCTATCGCGTCCGTAATTTCGACGATCGACACACCCGACGCTTTCAGCTTCGCCTGGTCAACATTCACCAGGATCTGCTCATCCGATCCGCCGGAAATGCTTGCCGAGGCCACGCCCTGTATTTTCTCAAGCTCTCCCTTAAACCACTTCTTGGCGATTCGCTTCAACTGCACCGGCGTTCTTTCGGAACTGGAAATGCTTAAAGTTAAAATCGGCAATTCAAACGGGTTAAATTTCACGACAACGGGTTCCGAAGCGTCGCGCGGCAGGCGTTCTTTGATGAGATCCAGTTTTTCACGGACCGCCAGCGACGCAAAATCCATGTGCTGGTTCCAGCCGAACTCGGCCACGACCAAAGACAACCCTTCTTTCGAAGTGGAGGTAATCCTCCGAAGGCCCGAAACGCTTCCGACGGCTTCTTCAATCGGACGCGTGATCAGCGTTTCTATTTCTTCGGGGGCGGCGTTCTCGTAAGGCGTGACAATGGAAAGCTGGGGATAGGTGATCGGCGGAAAAAGCTCCTGCGACAGAAGGTTAAAGGAAATAACCCCGAAAAGAAAGACCCCGATGTAGACCATCAGGGTCGTGATGGGACGACGGATAGATAGGTCGGGGAGACTCATCCAAAAAACCTAGCTGTCATTGCGAGCGAACGAAGCGAGCGAAGCAATCCAATCTCTTATGTCATCTCGAGGCGCGAAGCGCTGAGAGATCTCATCACACGACTTGATGAGATTTCTCGGGCTGCGCCCTCGAAATGACAATAAGGAGATTGCTTCGTCGTCGCTGCGCTCCTCCTCGCAATGACACATTAAAAAATCCCTTCCTGCGTCTCCGTGATTTCAACCCTGGCCTTGTCCTGAAGCTCCTGCTCCACGTCGACGATCACCAAATCCTCCTCATCCAAACCTTCTTTGACCTCTATCGCGTCCGGAGTCGCGTATTCAATCTCGATAGGCCGGACCTCCACAGCGCCGTAAAGGGTTTCGGGTTCCTGCGGCAATTCCTGAGGCACGGTCTCTCTGGCGCCCTTTTTAGATTTCTTTCCGGACTTCTTCTCCATCATCGATCTCTGGCGTTCCTGCTCGAGTACTTCCTCCGGTTTTTGTTCCTCAATATGGACAAGGTACACAAAATACTGGTCTTCCTTCTTCTTGAAGCTGGAACTGGGAATCACCAGCGCCTGCTCCTTTTCGTACACGAGCACGTTCACGCGCCCGAACATGCCGGGTTTTATCTTCTCATCCACATTGGAGAGCTTTGATTTCACGCTGATCGTGCGGGAGCGCCCCTCTACGATCGGGGAAATAGACTCCACCTGGCCCTTAAAGATCTGATCGGGGAAAGACTCGACGGTGGCTTCCACATTCTGGCCTTCTTTCACCTTCGCCACGTCCCTTTCGATGATGCCAAACTCCACGTACACGTCTTTGATGTCGACGAAAGCGCCGACCTTGTCCTGTGGACTCACGACGGAACCCCTGTCCACTTCAATCGATCCGATGTAACCGTCGCTCACGGCCACCAAGTTTGTTTTATCAAGCTCCACCCTCGCGGACTGATACTCCAATTGGCTCTGCTTGAGCTTCGTTTCCAAAATGGAGCCCAGCTCAAATAATTTTTGCTGTTTATCCATCTCGACCTTCGCGTATTCGAGCTTCAAAAGCGCTTCCGTCTGGTTGAGGCTTGCGATAATATCCCCTTGCGTGATGCGCTCGCCTTCGCGGAAGTTGATGTACTCGACGGTGCCGCTCGTGGGAAACTTCAGGTCAAACTCCCGAAAACCCTTGATTGTGCCCAAAGACGGCAGTGTGTCGCGGAAGCTGACCTTCGCGACTTTATAGACCTTCACCGGCACCGGCGGCTGTTCGGCCGCTTTCTCGCTGATTTCCTTCTTTGTCTTTTTGTAAACCGGAAATCCGGCGACGCAGCTGATGTGATCTTTTATGAAAGAGAAAACGAAAAACACCGCAAGCAAAACCGCGATCCAGGTAAAAACGAGCTTTTTTGGAAATTTCCTCTTCAGAAATTCTTGATTGTCGTCCTGATTATCATTCAAAGTAGTAAGGGTCCCCTATCGCGATGCTTAAGTTTGAAAGCGCCAGATGATAGTCGGTCACCGCCTGTATAAACGAAAACTTATCCTGCGCGTGCTCAATCACCCCTTCAAGGTAGTTGGGCGCCGGGACCTCCTGTAAACGCATCAAATACTCCTGCACATGGTTCTGCTTTTCCTGGTAGCGCATCTTGGCGATCGAGGAATCGATTTGAATCAGAGACTTCTGCAGGTTATAAAACTCGTCCCTTACCTTCAGTGTCAGATCGTTCTTCGCCTTGTCATAGTCGGCCTGCGCCTGCAACAGCGTGGCTTCGGCGCCTTTTTGATCGGTGAGATCGGAAAACCGGTCGAGCAGATTGAATGTCCATTTTTCGCCCCAGTCCTCGGAACCGCCGGTCGGCGAAATGACCGTCGGCGCGTACACTTTCTTATTTCTTTCCCACTCGACCGAGTTGGGTCCTATCGGCACACTGCCCTTTACGATCACGAACCACTCTTTTTCCGTGTTAAAATCCACTTCAAAACCGCCGGCGTCCTGAAACGTTTTGTCGTCAAACAGACGTTCACCCAATTTCCCGTAGGACGCCCTCAAGTCAAACCGTGGCAGTCTCTTGGATTTAAAGATCTCGAGGCCGAATTTCGCGGACTCCAGCGCGGACTCCTTGATTTTAATGTCCGCGTTTCTCTCAAACGCCGCCTGCAGCAATTGGTTAAAGTCCGGCTGTATTTTCAAGAAATTGAGTTTCAAGTCGACGGGCAGTTTTTGGTCCATCTCCAGATCCAGCGCCTGGTGCAAAACGACATCCGCAGATAAAAGGTCGTTCCCGGCCGAGTCGGCCTGGAAATAAGCCTGATAGTACTGCGACTCCGCGTTCAGATAATCCACTTCCGTCACCAGTTTTTGGGCTCTTTCCTCCTTTAACCTCTTGTAGAGAGTCAACACCCGATCCAAAAGCTCCGTTTGGTATTGCAAGTTGTATTCGGCCTTCACAACGCCGTAAAACGAAGCACGGATGTTTTGCAACGCCTCGCTTCTTGCCTTCTCCAGCTCCGCCCTGGCGGAGCGCAGGTTTTCCTCGGCCTGTTTAATCGTAAATAACAACTCACCGCCGTAAAACAAGGGTTGGTTCATGTTTACCTTGTAATAAGTGGTCTTAAAAATCCTAAACCTCTCAGCGACGCCGAGCGCCTGCGGCTGTTTGCCCTTGCCGTCGAACATTTCGGCCTGCAGCGTCGGAAATAAAGCGCGCTTGGCCTCGGTGATTTTTGCCTGCGCCACCTCAATCTTTTTCTTGACGGCTTGAAGCTGAATGCTGTTGGCAAGGCCGATTTCCTCCGCCTCCTTCAAACTGAGCTTATTGTCGGAAACAGCCACTTTATAAATGGCCTCCCCTTCGGCGAGTTTGGTACCTTTATACCCAAAATGGGGCCACACCCAACCGATGGGGTTTTCTCCGTACCTACCGGGCTCTTTTTTGGATTTCCCGCCGGGCTTCGCGCTTGATGGCTTCACGGGCTTATCCTGGATCAATAAATTTTTGAGTTTAAACGGAAGGTCAACTAGTTTTCCAGTTTCGGGGGTGATCTCGGGGGATTTGGCTGTTTCAATTTTGACATCGGGTTTCAGGATCTCGACGGCCTTGGTTTCTTTCTGAGCGGTCAATTCCTCAATCAACCGGTCCGCTTCGGATTTCAAAAACTTCGTTTTCTCGGACCGAATCACAGTATTGATAGCCTCAACCTTCCCGGTGATGGCCTGCTGTTTTTGCTTCGCATACACCACGTCTTGAACTAAAGCGCTCATGCTATCTTCCGCATAAACAAAACTTTTATAAATAAATAAGCTAAGTATTTGGAATAAAAACACAGCCGTGATGCTGATATTTCGGTGATAGGAACGAGTCTCTCGCATTCTATTTTTTATTATATTTGATTAATTTTATTAAAACCTGATAAGAATGTCAACAAAAACATATCAATTTGTCATTTCGAGCCTGCCTGCCGGCAGGCAGGCGAAGCGAGAAATCTCATCAAATCGTGTGATGAGATCTCTCGTCCCGTCATTCGACGGGACTCGAGATGACGGTTAAGGATTTTTAGCAATTCGTTTTAACGCTTCAAGATACGCTTTAAAATTTTTCTCATAGCCCTGATCGGTAGGTTCGTAATAATGCCTTCTCTCGGCCAGGTAATCCTGCTCCACGAAGTGGCCTTCGTAATCGTGCGCGTATTTGTAGCCTTCCCCGTGCCCGAGCACTTTCGCGCCCTTGTAGCTTGCGTCTTTTAGGTGCCTGGGGACTTCAAGCGTTTTGTTCTCGGCGACGTCCTTCATCGCTTTTTCAATTCCGAGATAGCTGGCGTTGGATTTGGGGGAACAGGCGATATAAACCGCCGCCTGCGCCAGTGGAATTCTCGCCTCCGGCATCCCGATAAACTCGGACACTTGCATCGCCGCGTTGGCCAGCACAAGCGCTTGCGGATCGGCGTTTCCGACGTCTTCCGAAGCGCAGATCACTAGGCGCCTGGCAATGAACCGGGGATCCTCACCGGCATAAAGCATCTTGGCCAGATAATAAAGCGCCGCATCCGGGTCTGACCCACGCATAGATTTTATGAACGCCGAGATCGTGTCATAATGCTGGTCTTCGTCCGCGTCATACACGACGGATTTTTTTTGAATGGATTCTTCGGCGGCTTTCTTCGTAAAATGGACGGCGCCATCGATCTTTTGGGTTGTTAGGACACCGAGTTCGAGCGCATTGAGAGCCCTCCGAGCATCGCCGTCGCAGATTTTAGAAAGAAAATCGATCGCTTCTTCATCCATCTTAACCGCATATTTCCCAAGCCCGTTTTCCTGATCGGCCAAAGCCCGTTTCAAAAGCGTTCTGATATTTTCTTCGCTCAAAGGTTTGAGCTCGAAGACGAGCGATCGCGACAAAAGCGGCGAGACAATCGAAAAAAACGGGTTGTGCGTCGTCGCGCCTATGAGGAGCGGGTTGCCGTTCTCGACGTCGGGCATCAGCACGTCCTGCTGGGCTTTGTTGAAACGGTGGATTTCGTCGATGAAAAGAATGGTTTTTTGGCCCTTTAACTCAAAGCGCTTTTTTGACTGGTCAATCGCCTTGCGGATCTCGGCGACATTACTTGTGACAGCGTTGAGCGGTTCAAAATGGGACTTGGTTTCATTGGAAACAACGGCGGCGAGAGCGGTTTTTCCAGTGCCCGGAGGACCGTAAAGGATCAGCGATGAAATCTTATCGGACTCTATTGCGCGCGTGAGAAGCTTTCCGGGGCCTAGAATGTGTTCCTGGCCTGCGTACTCTTTAAGGCTCGCGGGCCGCATTCTTACGGCAAGTGGGCTGTGCGACGGGGGTTTGTTTTTCGACGGCTCTTGAAATAAATCCATAGGATAATAAGCCCCGCAGATGCCGTGCTGCCGCGCTTGTTGGTTGAATCCCTTTGTACTAAGGTGGGAACCTGTTAGCGTCCGTCGGCCATTCCTTCGACGATGCTCAGGACGGCACTTGTGACGTCTAAACCTTTAGCTCCCATTCGATCTAGTGTTGGATTCCCTCTTTTAAGCGCTCATGATCCACGCGCACCGCAGGGACACCCTTATTATAGCACAAGCCGAACTATTAAGAAGCGGAGCCTTGTGTTTCTCTCTTTTGTCTCTCGTCTACACTCCGTTCCAAAGACTCTAGGTAGGACCCAAAATTGGCCCGGAGATTCTTGATATCGGAGAGGTTTGCCTGCAGATTAACCTTGAGCTGTGCCTGCAAATTCTGATTTTGCCCGATCATTTTCTTATTTTCGCTTTTCAGTTGAACATTCATCCGGTCCAGTTCCCCTGCTTTTGCCGAAAATTCTTTGAGTTTTTGGGCTAACCCTTCCACTTTTTGATTCTCGACGCGCAGATGATCGAGGTCCGATTTTAACGATTGGATCTGCGCTTGTTTCTCGGACAGTGCGGCGCCAAGCTGTTGTTTCAGTACGTCCGCCTGCTGACTGTCCGCCTGGAGCGCTTCTACTTTCGTTTGCAAAATTCTGATTTGGTCATTGAGGTTTTGCTTCTCAGCGGACAAAGCCTCAAACTTTTTGGTCTCCTCCGCCGCCTGTGAATTTAAGCTTTGAATTTCAGTTTTCAGGCGTTCGGTTTGCGTCCTGTTATTGGCGTCAAGCGCTGTGTAGCTTTTCTTAAGCTCCTGAATCTTTTCCTCAAGATTGACTCTGAGAGGCGCGCCCGCGCCGGTCTTCAAATCCTCAATCTGTTTATAGGCCTCGTCGCGTTCTTGTGTGAGCGTGCGCACATGGTCCTTCCAAATTTCAAGAAGCTCCTTATTTCTTTCCAGCTCCCGGGAAAGTTTGTCAACGCGGATGTCCGGCGGTTCTTCGCCGGCGTTCGCGGCCTGACTCTCCTGGAACGAGGCGCCTTGCGCATTTTGGTAGGAGGAGGCCGCCTGGCCGGCAAATGAGACTTGCGGCAAAAATATCGTGACAAGCAGTAAACCTGCGGGCTTTAGTATTTTCTCCATGACATTATCCCCCTTGAAACTACATTTTTAAGATCTCGACCTGTACTTCACAATCAAAAAAACCACCACGCTGAAAAATAAAATATTCACGACGCCAAAAGCCCTGAAAGCGATGTCTTCGGATCGAAGCGCCTGCGGCGTCATCAAAATGATGCAAACCCACACGCCCACCGCCCACGCAACGCTGAAATCCTCAGCGCTTTTTCTTTTAACAAGACGAAAAATAAGCGGAATATTGAATAAAGGCAACGCTACGCTCGACACAATGCCTATTTTCTCCACCCAATCGTTCATCGTAACTCGACCTTATATTCGCTCTTCAAAGCCTGCCCAACGCGCTCGTGGATGAGTCGAATTTCCTCATCCGTGAAAGTGCCCGTTTCTTTCCGGTAACAAAGCGAAAACGCAAGGCTCCGCTTGCCCCGAGCGATGTTTTTTCCGATGTACTGGTCGAAAAGTTCCGCCTCTTTGAGATAAGGTGAGCCGGTTTTGATTATGGATTCCGCAATGGTTTTTACCGAAAACTTCTCGTCAATCACAAAAGCAATATCGCGCCGTACCGCCGGAAATTTCGGCAACGGCTGCGCCTGCGGGGTTATCGGTTTTTGCGATGGGACCCACTCCAGCGAGCACTCGGCAAAAAAAACTTCATGCGGGATATCCCACCTCTCCAGTGACCGGGCTGAGACGCTTCCGGCCATTCCGACAGGTTTGCCGCCCAAAAGAAGCGTTGCGGCTCCGTCAAAACGCCGGTCATCCGTAAGCGGGCGCCATTCAAATTCCCGGGCCCCGAGGAATCTAATCGCGTTCTCGATTGCGCCTTTCACGTCATAAAATGAGGAAGCGCTTTTTCGCATCCAGTTGTTCTCAAGAGGCCCGTATAAAAGAACGGCCAGGGCCGTCTGCTCTTCGGGATCTTCCCCTTTCACGAAACGCTTGCCGATTTCGAAAAATGAGAGTCTGTCGGCTTTCCGATGCACGTTGTACCTTGCGCATTGCAAAAGACCCGGCAGAAAAGAAGGCCTTAGATGCGTCCAATCGGCGCTGACAGGATTTTTGACTTTGAAACACCGCTCCGGTCGTTCGCCGCAGTCAACCAACATCTTCTCGGAGACAAAGCTGTAGGTAATGGCTTCCCAAAAACCCATCAAGGCAAGGCGCTTCTTCAATTCCGGCAACGCCTCTTTTTTTTTGGTTTGGGGCGGAACTTCAAAATAGGCATGACGTTCCGGAAGTTTTGCGGTCACTTTATCAAACCCTTCCACGCGAAGGATCTCCTCCGCTATATCTATTTCCTCCAGCAGGTCGCGCCGAAAATCCGGGGCGTTTGCGACGACGCGGTTCTTGCCTGATGCGGCTGCAGGAATATTCAGGCTCTTCAAGATTGACACGACGCGCGGCGCCGAAACGGAGAGCCCAAGCCTCCGGTTTACGCGCAAGACGTCTAGCGCGATGCGCCGCGGTTTGGACTTGGGCAGGAAATTTGCGTCAAGAAAGCGCCCCGTCTCGCGGCCGCCGGCCGCTTCAAGAATCAGATCGCGCGCGCGAGCCGAGGCGGGCGCGACCGCTCCGGGATCGACGCCGCGCTCGAAGCGGTAACTGGATTCGGTCGTAAGTTTGTATCTTTTGGACGCACGGCGCACGGTCACCGGTTCGAAATAGGCCGACTCAAGCAGTACGTTCTTCGTGGATTCGGTGACCTCCGTGAGCTTGCCGCCCATCACGCCCGCGATCGCGACCGGCTTTTCCCGGTCAGCGATCACCAGTGTTTCGGCATCCAGCTCATACGTACTGCCGTCTATTGCAAGAAACTTCTCACCTTTTAGTGCGCGGCGCACGATAATCCCGCCGCCGGCGAGCTTGTCAAAATCAAACGCGTGAAGCGGCTGGCCGGTCTCAAACAAAACAAAGTTTGTCGCGTCGACGACGTTGTTGATCGCGCGGGTGCCGACGGCGTCCAGCCATTTTTGCACCACGGGCGCGGCGGGTTTAACGCTAACACCGCGGATGAGACGCGCCGTATAGCGCGGGCATCCTTTTTTATCCTCGACGCGCACGCGGAGTGCCTCGCCCTTCGACGCGACAGGACCGATCTTGGGAAATTGGATACGCTTTCCCGAAAGCGCGGCCGTCTCGCGCGCAAGGCCCGTAATCGAAAGGCAATCGGGGCGGTTCGTTGTGACCTCGATGTGAATCACGGTGTCGTCGCCGTGGCGCGCGACCGATTCGACCTTCGTGCCGGAGAGAGTCAACGCGCGCGCAAGTTTTTCCGGTGCGAGCTTCACGTCGACATACTGCCGGAGCCACGAATAAGGCAGTCTCATGCGAATTGCCTCAAGAAACGGATGTCGTTCTCAAAAAACTGGCGGATATCCTTCACGCCATATTTCAGCATCGCCATTCGCTCGACACCCATGCCGAACGCGAATCCTGAGTATCGTTGGGGATCGATGTTCACCGCTCGTAAAACGCGCGGATGAACCATGCCCGCGCCCAGAATTTCAAGCCACCCGCGGGACTCCCACTGCACGTCCATTTCGGCGCTGGGTTCGGTAAACGGGAAAAAGTGCGGGCGGAATTGGGTCATCGTCTCCGGCCCGAAGAATTCTTTCGCAAATCGCTCCAGAACGCCTTTTAGATGGGCAAAGCTGACGTCTTCATCCACATACAACCCCTCAATCTGATGAAACATGAAAGAGTGGGTCGCGTCGGTCGCGTCGGGACGGTATACCTTGCCGGGAGCAATAATCTTGAACGGAGGTCTGCGCTTTGTTTCTTTCACCCAATCCATGAAACGGATCTGAACAGTGGACGTTTGACTCCGCAAGAGATTGCGTTCCCCGTCCACGGGGTCATCCAAATAGAAGTTGTCAAAACTGTCGCGGGCGGGATGATCCGTCGGAATGTTCAACGCGTCGAAATTGTGACGCTCGTCCTCCGCTTCAAACCAATCCACCGCACGGAAACCCAAGCGCTCGAAAATTGAAGTCACCTCCTGCACCACGAGAGTCAACGGATGCAATGAGCCGGCCGCAGGGTACGTCCCCGGCATCGTCGTGTCGATTTCTTTGGTATAGACGGCCCCGGACGCGCCGAGAGACTTTCCATATTCCGAAAAAATCTCTTCAAGCGCCTGTTTCACGCGGTTCATTTCCTGCCCCACCGCGCGGCGCTCTTCGGGCGCGACCTCGGAAATACGCGCGGTCAGGAACGCGAAAAGACCTTTTCGTCCAAGATACTTATTTTTCAGCGCTTCAAACGCCTTCGCATCTCGGACAACCAAGGCTTCTTCTTTCGCCCGCGTTTCGATTTCTTTTAAGGCTTCTATCATTTACCTTTGGCTATGGTAACCAGTTCCGCAAATACCTTCTTGTCGCTGTGCGCCAGATCCGCGAGGATCTTGCGGTCGAGCTCAATCTTCGCCTTCTTAAGGCCGCCGATGAAGCGGCTGTAATTAAGGCCGTTGGCCTGCGCTCCGGCCGAAATTCTGGTGATCCAAAGCTTCCGGATCACGGACTTGGTGTCGCGGCGGTCGCGCGTCGCGAACGCGAGCGCACGCTGCACCGTCTCACGCGCGGTGCGATAAAGTTTCCGGCGGCCGCCGACAAAACCTTTCGCCCGTTTTAAAAATTTCCTTCTTCTCCGCCTCCCGGCGGGCACCGTTTTCGCTCTAGGCATAAGGCAGCAACCTCCTCATCGTTTGTTCCATCCCGCTCGAGACAAGATCCCTCTTTCTTAAAGAGCGCTTGCGCTTCCTGGGCTTGTAGCCTAAAAGATGCCTCTTACCTGCGCGCGACTTTTTAAATTTACCGTGTTTGGTGACACGGATCCTTTTACGAACCGACTTGTTGGTCTTCAGTTTTGGCATTTTATCCTCTTCGTGTCATTGCGAGGTCGCCGTAGGCGACCGAAGCAATCTCATTTATCATTTCGAGTCCGACTCTCTTTTTGTCGGACGAGAAATCTCATCACATGATGAGATCCCTCGGCGGTCGCTGGGGCGACCTCCTCGGGATGAATTCGCACGGAGCGATTTGACGTCGCCTTCGGCGACGTAAATCGCGTGCGAATTCACTTCGGCATGATGATCATCGTGATCATCCTGCCTTCCATATACGGAGCCTTTTCGACTTCGCCAAGCGGCGCTATGTCCTGCGCCAGCTTTTCTAAAACCTGTTTACCCTTCGCGATGTAGTTCATCTCGCGCCCACGAAACACCATCGTAATTTTTCCTTTGTCACCCTGCTTCAGGAAGCGTTCAAGGTTGTGCAGCTTGACCTGGTAGTCATTCTCGTCGATGAACGGATGGAATTTTATCTCCTTAAGATGAATAACTTTCTGTTTCTTCCTGGCTTCCTTTTCCTTCTTCTCCTGATCGTACTTAAATTTGCTGAAGTCAATGATGCGGCACACCGGGGGCACGGCTTGGGACGCCACCTCCACAAGATCCAGTTCCGCTTCTTTTGACATTCGCAGGGCTTCGCCGATACTCACAACACCCGCTTGGTTTCCGTCCTGGTCAATCAACCGCACTTGAGGGGCGCGTATCCCTTCATTGATTCTTATGTGAACTTTTGAAATCGAGCACCTCCTTTAGTTAACTTATGTCATTCCCGCGAAAGCGGGAATCAGCCCGTCATCCTGAGGAGCGAAGCGACGAAGGATCTCATTTTTGAGATTCTTCGCTTCGCTCAGAATGACGCCCTTAGTTGATCCTCGCTTTCGCGAGGATGACAGTTAAAAAACTTAATAACCTTTTGTTTCTTCTTCCTCATCCAACTTCTTTATAAATTCCGCCAGCCCCGTCTGCCCCAAATCACCTTTACTTCGAGATCTAACCGCGATTTTCTCCGCTTGGATTTCCTTATCCCCCACGACAATCATATACGGAATCTTTTCATTCTGCGCCTGACGGATCCGGCTCCCGAGTGTCTCATCCGGCGCCATAAGCTCAGCTCTAAAATCCGATCCAACAAGCTCATTCAAAACCTTGCGCGCGTAGGCCTCATGCGCCTGGGAAACAGGTATCACAGATAATTGCACGGGAGAAAGCCAAAAAGGCAGGGCACCTGAGTAGTGTTCCAAAAGAGTCCCCATAAAGCGCTCGACGCTTCCCAAGATAGCGCGGTGAATCATGACGGGCCTGTGCTTTTGGCCGTCGGTGCCCGTGTATTCCAAATCAAATGCCTGAGGCAGCGCAAAGTCGCACTGGATCGTACTGCACTGCCAGGAGCGCCCGAGCGCATCCTTGATTTTAATGTCGATCTTCGGGCCGTAAAAGGCTCCTTCGCCTTCGCAGGTCTTGTAATTAATTTTTTTGGCCTTGAGCGCCCCTTCCAGCGCATGGGTCGCACGTGTCCAGTCCGTATCCGTACCTATCGATTTTTCAGGACGCGTGCTGATCTCTATTTCCCGTTCCTTGAACCCGAAAGTATCCAGTACGAAAAACGCAAAATCGACTACGCTCGCGATTTCCTGCTCGAGGCTATCGGGCAGGCAGAAAATGTGCGCATCGTCCTGCGTGAAATTGCGCACGCGCAAGAGTCCGTGCAAGACACCCGACTTTTCATTGCGGCAGACGTTGCCCATCTCAAAAAATCGCAAGGGGAGGTCGCGGTAGCTTCTCATTTTAGTCTTGTATATCAGCATGTGACCCGGACAGTTCATCGGCTTCACCGCGTATTCTTTCTCGTCCTCGGTTTTAAAAATAAACATGTTCTGTTTGTAGTAAGCATAATGCCCCGAGCGCACCCAGATGTCGCTTTTTAAAATCTGCGGGCCGATCACAAACTGGTAGCCGCGCCTTAAATGCTCTTTTTTGACAAAATCCTCTATCAGGTGCCTTAAAAGAGCGCCCTTCGGGTGGTAAAAAATGAGCCCCGGCCCGCCGTCCTCCTGGATCGAGAAGAAATCGAGCTCCTTGCCGAGTTTGCGGTGGTCACGCTTCTTCGCCTCTTCGCGGACACGCAGATATTCTTTGAGTTCTTTCTCGGTGAAAAACGCGACGCCGTAAATCCGCTGCATCATTTTGTTGTTGGGGTCGCCCTTCCAGTAGGCACCGGCAATGCTCGTCAATTTAAATGCTTTAATAAGCCCCGTTGAGGCCGCGTGCGGGTACTTACAAAGATCAGTGAAGTCACCATCCGTCACGATTGAAAGTTCCTGGGTTTTTTCAAGCTGATTGATGGTCTCGAGTTTGAACGTCTCGTTTTTCTCCTTAAAGATCCGGCGCGCCTCTTCCGGCGTCACCGCTTTTTTCTCAAAGGGATAATTGACCTTTATGATCTTTTCCATCTCGACTTCGATACCGGCCAGGTCCTCATCGCTTAACGGCTCGGGCAATTCGATGTCATAATAAAAACCGTCCCCAACCGGAGGCCCAAAGCCCAATTTAGCATGCGGATACTTCCGCTTCACCGCCTGTGCCAGCACGTGCGAACAGCTGTGGCGGAGTTTGTCGAGATCTGTGTATTGTTCAGCAAGTTTAGACATAGATTTTTTAAGACAAATCAAACGCGAATTTCAAGGCGTTCTCAACTGCTTGTAATTTTTCTTCCGAGAGCTTTGTAACAAATTCCACCAACAACTCCTTACGAACCGTGTTTATCACATCTAAATTGACGACACACTCCTTGGGTAAACCGTCCGCCTTCCCCAAAAGAACCTCCGTCGAAATGTGTCGGACGTTCGTTGTGAACTCGGCCACTGTGATATAATCCCTCACCTTGACAGCTTCGTCTCGAGTCAAAATGAGAACAGGTCTGCGACCGACGGGCTTGGGCAGATCAGCCCACCAGATTTCGCCTTTGTGCATTACCAGTTGTCCTTTGAGAAACTAGAAAGACCGGCCCTAAAAAGGGCTTCTGTTTCAGGATCTTTGCTTTCGGGTTTCTTCCTGTACCCTTCAATATATTGCTTAATCAAATGTTCTTCCTGTTTCTTTTTCAACCATAAGCACACAGCTTCGAAAATAGCCGTACTCCTCGGCAGTTTCAATTTATGCCGCAAACGCTCGATCTCATCCAGCGTGGCCTTTGGCAGACTGATCGCCACTTTCACCGTTTTTGTACTCATAATCTCACCTCACATTTGGTATGAAAATAGTATGCCATAAATTCATACCATTTTCAACACCGGCACATGCGCCAGACCGTGGCGAAGTTTGCCGAGGTCTGTGTATTATTCCACGAGTTTACTCATCTTTTTGTTCGGCTCTTACCCTCAACCGATCTTTATCTTTCATAGCACGCCCGCCATGTTTATGTGGTTTGCATAGTCCACAACCGGATGACTTCTTGTCTTTATGCTTATGGATTCTATTTGGTTTTTCTTGTTTCATGCCTACCTGAAGACAAAATTGATTACTTCTGATGCCGTTTTCTCATGAAATATTTTTTATTTTTGAATTTTGATAATGCCCTCAAAATTGCACATAATTTCCTGCATATCTTTATGGGAAACGGCGCCTAAAACACGGACAATCATGGTGTTCTTCACTGTTTGCAAAATCCCGGTCACTAATGACGGATACTTAAGCCGCGCTTCTCGCCAATTTTCTAATACGGTATCACCCACGAGCTTTCTTGAAATATTGCTGGTGATACCGGCAATAATAACCTCTTGTCGACCACGATGATAAGGCTCATTGCTCACCACAAGCACGGGTCGTTTTTTGGTTCCTGTTCTTTCAGAAAAAGGATATTCAACGAGAACAATATCCCACTGTTTAAAGCTTGTCATACTCAGCGTCTTTTTCGTTGTCCCATAGTTCTTGCAATACGGGGCTGATATGCGTTGTCATATCCAACAAATCTTTATCCTCCGCCTCGTGACGCAAGCGTTCCCTGACACTTTCCAATACAAACTCCCGAATCGATTGGCCATGCAGTGTGGCGTAAATTTTAATTTGCTTATGCTCCCCAGGAAGAATGTCAATGCTCAACCGGCCATGCTGGCCACTGTTTGTTTTCTTCACTTAAATACCCTCCTCATAGATCCTACCTATCTATGAACAAGTGTACCCTAATTTCATGAAATGTACAAATACACAAATGTACAATAGTTATAGATTCCAACCTCTTTCTGAAGAACGTCGTTCCACTTACACTTTCAACATGGGTCCCGTCTCGGCGCCTTTGCTCCGCTTAAGTCCTCACACTAATTACGTTGTAACCATTGAATCGATGCTTACTTCCACTTATGCAAACTTGGGGGCGTTGTCGGCCGCTAGGCCGCGGCCGTCACGCCATCCGTTTTTCAGGACTCGGCGCTTTTGCTCCAATTACATC
>MHFI01000006.1:4310-4408 GCA_001804125.1 Omnitrophica bacterium RIFCSPHIGHO2_02_FULL_51_18 | reverse complement strand
TATGGGGGCGTTGATGGTCGCTAGGTCGCGACCATCACGCCATCCGTTTTCGCGGGGACTTGACGACGCCTAACGGCGTCGTAAGTCCTGCGAAAACT
>MHFI01000006.1:0-4287 GCA_001804125.1 Omnitrophica bacterium RIFCSPHIGHO2_02_FULL_51_18 | reverse complement strand
CGGGCGCTCTAACCTCCGCCCGCCTTCGGCGGGACGGATCCGTCCTGCTGCAATGCAGCAGGCGGAAACTGAGCTACGCACCCGCAAATTTTCAAAATGCCGGGGGCGGGAGTCGAACCCGCACACCCCGAAGGATACAGGATTTTAAGTCCTGTGCGTCTGCCAGTTCCGCCACCCCGGCTTTAATTTTTCCGTACTGGCGCCTTCGGCGCCATAACAAATGGCGCTTTGTCTATACGCTTTGTCCACAGTTAGAACGACAAAGCGCCATTTAAAGGTAACCCCACGGCGCGTCTCAAGGACGCGCCTTTGGGCTAAATTCGCGCGGGCAACTTGACGGCGCCTTATCGGCGCCGTAAGTTGCGCGCTCATTTAAGGCGCGAACCGGAGTCGCACCGGTGTACGCGGTTTTGCAGACCGCTGCCTGACTGCTCGGCCATCGCGCCAAAACTCAGAAGCGTAATAATCTAACAAAAACCCTATTCCCCGTCACGCAATTTCACTCATGAGAATCATGATCTTTTCGCTCTATCTCGCGCTTGACAATGGTATAATCTTAGTTCATACTTTTAGTATGAAACTAAGAGGTAACCCATGAGCCACGTTAAAACGGCCATTTCCATTGATCAAGAACTTTTCGCAGATGCTGAACAGATAGCCCATAAGATTCACATCTCGCGAAGCCGCTTGTTTGAGCTTGCCGTAAAGGATTGGCTCAAACAACGAAAAAAAGAGCTGCTGATCGAACAAATCAATGCCGCCGTGATGGCTGATACTCTCGACGAAGAAGACAAGGCCGAGGCAGAATTTATGAGAAAAGAGCGGCAAAAACTTGCCAAAGGCGAATGGTGATCAGCCAAGGGGATATTTTTTGGGTCGACCTCGGAAAACCCAAAGGAAGAACCCTCGGCTTTAGGCGCCCTTATGTTGTTGTGCAGGGAAATAGCTACAATCATAGCAAGATAGGCACGACAGTTGTTTGTGGAATCACGTCAAATCTGAACAGAGCCCGGTATCCCGCCAATGTGCGGTTGGATAAAAACGAGGCTAATTTACCTAAAGAAAGCGTCGTGAACATATCGCAGCTCCACACGATTGACAAAGAATTACTACGGAATAAAATCGGCACATTATCAGACGGTAAAATCAGGGAAATCATTAAAGGAATCAATTTACTCCTCGACTTCGATAATTAAAATCTTTTTACCGCGCATTTTCAGCTTCCCGGATCAACCTCTCGGCCAGTTTATTTTTTTTGATCGATTTGAATCTTTGGTAGACTCCCCGCTTATCCAATAAAAATGCCTCGACGGATTTGTCCCCGAAGGGCGACGCGTCAGAGCCTACTCTCTGCGTCACGATAAAATCCAACCCCTTTTGCTTCAGTTTTTTTAAGCCCCGCTCAAATAGCTTGGAAGATTCGAGCCCAAACCCGATAAAAATCTGTCCTTTTTTCTTTCGCTTTGCAAGCCCCGCAAGGATATCCGGGTTTTTAACGAGATATATCGTTCGAAGCAATTCCTTCTTGATCTTGACCTTGGAAACCTTGGATGGCCTTGAGTCACAGACAGCCGCTGCCATGATTAGAATATTGTGCTTGGGCAAAAGTGTTTTTAATTTTGCTTGAAGTTCAAGTGCCGTCCCGGCGTCCTTTGGACATTCCACGAACGTGACCCTGTGGCCTTGTTTCCGGGCGGCTTCGACCAAACAGCGGCCCATCACGCCTGTCGAATAATTCGAAATGAAACGGACCGGATCGATGGGCTCCCGGGTCGGCCCGGAAGCGATGAGAAAACGGAGCTTAATTGATTGAGACATGAATTAAGGAACTTTTGGAAGCCCAGGTTTCGGTTGTATGCAAGGCGCGACGACGAGACATAGTTGTAACTATGTCGAGGAGGAGCAACGCAGCAGACAGCCAAAAGATGGGCTTCCCCTCCGGGACTGGACGATTTTGGACTGCGACTACGTCGCTCGTCCTCGGCGTAGTTAACACTATGCCTCGTCCTCTCTCCTTGTCTCGTTCCAAAATCGTCACAGTCAAAAGTTCCTTAATTCATGTCTCAATCAATATCAACACTTACAAAGGCTTTTAACGGTTTCGAGGATGGTTTTATTCTCGGCGATGTGCCCGATACCCTTATCCATGCAGACCAGATGGCCGCGGATCGGTGGGATAATCGTGACGCCATTTTGCTCAAGACGCTTCAAATTGCCTTGCGTGAACTTGTTCAGGTACATCTTCTCATTCATCGCCGGCGCGACTAAAAGCGGCGCGTCGCTCGCGAGCGCCGTGCAGGTTAGCACGTCATCGGCCAGGCCATGAGCGAGTTTCGCGATAATATCCGCCGAAGCGGGCGCTATCAAAATAAGATCCGAATTTTTCGCCAGCTCAATATGGACGGGCTTTACATTGCCCGCCAGTGAGAAAAAATCCTCAACAACTTCCTGCCCTGACAGGCTTTGGAGCGTCAGCGGCGTAATGAAATAGGACGCGTCCTTTGTCAGCACGACCCTCACGGAAAAACCGGCTTCGCGCAAGTCTGTGATGAGGTCACACGCCTTGTACGCCGCGATCGAGGCGGTGACTCCTAAAAGAATATTTTTTGTCTTCTTGTCCATAATTCTGTACTCCAAGTCTGACCGGCGACGGGTCCTGCCGGCGCGCCGTCACCCGTCGCTGACTTTGACACCGCTCCGACAATGCCGCCACCCAGCACTAGGTCGAAACTTGTAACCTTTCCGCTCGAATGATCGATTTTAACACTTCCCGGGCTGTCGGGATATACCGGTTCACAATCCGATAGTCGCAAAGTTTTAGGTCATTCAGTTCTTTAAGTTCTCTGGTCGCGACATGGAAGCGCTTATTGATTTCCTGCTTGGATTCGGTGCCGCGCTTCCGAAGACGGCGCTTGAGTTCCTCTTTGGACGGAGGGACGAGGAAAATAAACACCGCGTCTGGTTTTGTTTTTTTTACTTTTTTAGCGCCCTGTACGTCGATGAGAAGCAGGACGTCGCGGCCGCGGCGGGTGTGTTTCTCCACTTGCTTTTTAGGAGTGCCATAATACCTCCCAAACACATTGGCCCATTCCAAAAAGCCCTTTTTCTTTTTGATGTTGGTAAACTCTTCTTTGCTCACGAAATAATAATCTTTACCGTTCTGTTCCTTAGGCCTAGGGGGGCGCGTCGTGCAGGAAACCGAAGCGACCAAGTTCTTATCTTCCTTCAAAAGTTCATGTGCAAGCGTCGTTTTCCCCGTTCCAGACGAAGCGGAAATAACAAAGAGTCTACCCTTTCTCATTAAACGTCATCCTGAGCGAAGCGAAGCCCGCCTGCCGCCTGCCTGCCGGCAAGGCAGGGACGGGTAGGGATCTCGCTTTTTGAGATTCTTCGTCCGTTTTCAGCGGACTCAGAATGACGAAAAAATTGATCATTCCACATTCGACGCTTGCTCTCTTACCTTCTCAATAACACTTTTAATCTGTATCACCGCGTTCGCGATCGTGACATCCTGCGACTTGGCGCCCATTGTGTTGGATTCACGCGTCATCTCCTGCGCGATAAAATCAATCTTCCTCCCCACCTCTCCATTTTCCCTCAACGCCTTTCGCATCGCGTCGATATGTGTCTTTAAACGCGTGATTTCCTCGGAGATGTCGGAGTTTTTGACGTACTGCACCACTTCAAGCGTCAGCCGTTCATGATCGATGGATCCATTCTTTATAAAATCCTTCATCCGCTTCTCCAGATGCTTTCGGTATTCCTTTTCGATCACGGGGAGGCGTTTCTGGATCACGAGAATGGCCTTGCTCATTTCAGAAAGCCTATTCTGAAAATCGCGTTCGAGCGCTCTGCCCTCCCCGACGCGCGACTGATGCAAATTCTTGAGCGCGATTAAGAGCGCCTTTTCGATGTGCTTGAAAAAAACGCCCGAGCGCTCACTCGATTGGTCGCGCGTCAAAACATCAGGCGTACGAAGCACTTCGCGTAAAACCATCATTTCATCTTCCTTGGAAAGCGATGAGAACTTCCCTAGATGTAAAACCTCGCGGAGTTTCTTGATACCATGAAAAACTTCCTTTGCCAGGTGTTCATTCAAAACAAGTTTGGTCGAAAAAATAGACGGGTCCGGGCTCCCGATAAAAAGGCTGATCTTCCCTCGGCGAATCTCACTCGAGATCACTTTACGGATCTGGTCCTCAAATTCCATCAAATGCCCGGGCAAGCGAGAGGAGATCTCAAAATACTTGTGGTTGATGGTCTTGAGCTCTACGCGGATGTGTCCTT
>MHFI01000005.1 GCA_001804125.1 Omnitrophica bacterium RIFCSPHIGHO2_02_FULL_51_18 | reverse complement strand
ATACGCCTCTAGTGGCATCGGCAAAAACACAAACGTATTGAGCAAAGCTTTTACAGATCGGTATTCTTTATCGTCTGGGATCCCTTGCAATATTTCAGTGAAAATAATCCCTGAAACACAGACATCTTCATTGTTTTGGATCGTTTCGGTGAGTGCGACCGTTTCAGAGGAATCATGGCCCCTAAAATAATTGATCCAAACACTGGTATCAACCAGGATCAACGGGCCATCCTTGATTTGCGCATCTCAGATAGGTCGCCTTCCCAATGTATATGCCCCTTCAGCTTCAATATATCTTTCTGCCTATGGTGACGCACGAGTTCTCGCAAAGCAAGGTGCACCACTTCTCTCATAGTTTTTAGACCTGTTAGATGTTTAGCCTTTCCAACCAGCGATTCATCAAGCACAATATTGGTCCGCGTCATTTTCTCGCATCCTCCTTGTTCACGATGTGTATTATACACTATTTTATGTGTATAATCAAATAACAAAAAGGCCTAAATTTAACTACCTTTATTCACAACCACTCGCCAAGATTCTCCAGATATTTCTTCCATGGAAGTACTTTAACTGGGCCTATTTTATAGGAATTTTTAGAAGCTCTACGATCCTATCTATCATGATGCAGGATTGTACGGTATTCTTGCATTATTGTCGAGGACTGACACCTTATTCACACGAAAGCGGGGATCAAACTTGGGTGCGTAGAGTGTTTCGAGGTGGTTTGAACTTAGTTGGACACAAATTGGTCACAAGATTCAATTATGTCTTATGGATTGTTAATCCCTAAAACGTCTGAAATGATTAAATTGACTTTAGCCATCGTGATGGATCCTGCTTGACCGAGATGCCTAGTAGCAAGAGATTTAGACAAGCGTACGATTTTATCAGCTTTGATCAAAGCAGGTGTTTTCAATCCAGTAATAGAAAATTCGGGATCGTCGCGGTTGATGGCAACATCGTACTGTTGCTGTCTTTCTAACTTTGATGAAATCGCAACAAATATCGCATCTGCGTTTGAATGGTTATAATTATCAGATGAAATTACAAGGGCAGGACGAACTTTGGAAGAACTTAGATCGGTAAATGGAAATTTAACTAGAACCACATCCCCACGCTTCATGCTAGCCTTCTATTCTTGACCCATCCAAGTCCGTATAAATGTCTTCTTCGGGTTCTGCAAGAAATGAAAAAACTCCTGTCTCAATCGGCAATCTTAAAAATTCCTCTTCGCTCGCTTCTGGAATTTGTTCTTCATGGGTAGGAAGTATAACTACAAAATTATAATAGCGAGAAGGAATCTCTCTAATAACATTGTAGTTTTTATTCACCCAATTCTGTCCTATTGTTTCATGGTCTTTTGTAATTGACATAATTTGCCCTTTCAGATCACATTTTCGTTTCTTTTATTAAGAATTTTCTCGAAACCAACAAATTCTCATTACAGTAAAAATCAAATCTATAGTTTCCGTAATCAGTGAAGCGTAATCCTACCATTTCAAAATTTAGCTCAATTTTTTGTTGAGGATTTAGGCAATGTATCTTACCTTGTAGTTCAACCAATGCTTTATTTGTGTCTTCTTTGATACATTTTAGAGCACAATCATATTCTCCGTTGCCCTCAGTTAACACAATAAAGACATTCAATCTTGGATGGACACATGGTAGTTTTAGAGAATTTATATTATCAAACAACCCTATTAACGATTTCTTATTGGTCTTTTTATCGTCAATCACCGTGTCGCAGATGATCATTGCTAAAGGAATTAGATTAGGTTTATTAGACATTGATAGCCTCTTTTTAAGCGGTCAGCATTCTAACAGCCAAAAGTCGATATTGCAAACCATGCGAGAGAGTGGACAATCACCATTTTTAGAGGCTACAAATAGTATACCTGATAATTAGCTCTGTTTAAAGAGGAGAACTTACGGCGACTAAGCTGTTACTAAATGGGAGGGGTTATGGCTATATCAATGCGATTATCTCCGGCTGGGATCCAGAATGCCGCCCGCCCCCATCTCCCCGAAGAAATAGACTTACGCGCTGAAACCAATAACCCTGGCCAGCATATAAAGTTGTCTGGCCTCTTCGAAACTCGCCCAAATGGTCACAGGGAAAAGCAACCCTCTCTCGCTTGCCAGTCTCTTTTTGAAGCCTTCAAGGCCTTCTGCAAGAACCTCTTTGCGCTGATCCAGCGGGAAAGAAAGTACGAATAGATCGAATGCTTCTTTCACGAAACCCTGTCCGATGAGATTCGCGATTGCCACAACGCGGCCATACGCAATAACACCTGCCTTTTCGTGCGTATTGTCCTGCAAGACGAATTTTGTTAAATTATGATAAGGTATGGTTTCTTCTATTTTGCCCACGAATCTCTCTTTCATTAAGAGGATATGCGGCGCCTTCTCCAACTCTTTTGGAATTGCCCCCTTTCGGATAAATCGAGATCGATTCCTGAGGTTTTTGTTCACGAACATCATCGCCTGATCGATTTGTGTCGGATTGCCCAATAGAATGACGACGGATCCCTCGGACAAACGTTTGTCCTGGTGGAAGAGAAGATTTGGCAATTCCGCTTTAGGTTCAAAACTGTACAGATGGACAAGAACGACAATGGGTATAGCCGTTCTTGCGTTAGACAACCCCACGCTGTTCTCAGAAAGAATTTGCTGAAAGCCTTTCGTAAGACCGTTATTGTGACTAGCTTTCTCCCTCGATTCATCTTGACGCGCTCTGGAAATAACCCCGGTCGAAACATTAAGAATATATTGCCGCTTTCCCTGTACCACAAGAAGCTTATTTGGTTCTTTCCTTAGATCATAAACTGACACTTCATTGCTTCCTTTGGCTAAAGCAAGCCTAACGTCAGATCCGACCGCCAGGAAAACCCCGACCCGAGACAAAAATCCTGTGGCATCGGCTGGCAAAGTGGCGAATGCCAGATGGGCCGGACCTTCGTTGACGGGTCGCGTGGCCGATTTAAGAATCTCGAGGTCGACTTCAGCGAGCCGGGCGCCGGCGAGAGCGATCAAGACGGCTTCAACTTCTTTGGCATCCGCCGTGTCCGCCACGGCTTCTGGTTTCACGCCGGCGGCCTTCGCGATCTCGACCGCCTGGCGTCGGGTCGCCTCTCTCAACGACCTTATTTCCCCGTTGATCGTATCCGCCAGCGTAAAATTCAGAGTCTCGGACCGAAGGCGTTTAAGAGTTTCATCATATTGCGTTAGCACCGCTTTCACGGATTGCTCGTGGGCGGCATCTATTTTCGCGTATTCTTCATTCAGGGAAGGCTTGGCACCAACAACCTGCACAAGACGCCTGGCATTCTGCCTGACACCTTCCAAATCAGCCTCCGCAAACCCATACAAAATACCAAGAACCTCTAGGACAGTGATCGCTTCCTTAATCCGAACCCGACCGCTTTCGTGAGGCACCAAGAGTTCCGCTGTGTTTTTGACGGAAGCTAAAATACCTCTCTCCGCGGCCCGCGCTCCCTGGCCCAGCAACCGCACTTCGCGCACATTCTGCAACCGCGTCAACACGACGATGCCGTGTGCTTTGAGCTCTTCGGAAGAATACGATTTTAAAAGTTCCGCTTGCTCTTCCTCCGTAAGCGTAATGACCGCGTAATTGGCGGCGATACTGCCTACGCTCCTGAGCTTAATTTTCACCTTTACTTTATCGAAACCGGTAAAAGAGGTGTAGGTTCTTACCCTTCCCGCTAATTCCTCACCCAATAACAAATTAATGGACGGCTTCACGTTCTCAGGCACAAGCGGTGTGATCCCCTGTTTAAGGAGGTTTTTCACTTGGGTAGCAAAATAGGTTGTCCTTGTTTGCTTCTCCGAAAATATAACAGCAAAAACTCCCAACTCCTTAAGATTTTCCGCGGCCGCATGGGACGTGTATGCGCCGAGTCCTTGTGTGGCGATGCCGTTCGCGCCTTCCACGCCCACAAAAAATGGCAATTCTTCCGGTGTGATGGGCCTGAACAAGTCACGTCCTTTTTCCCTATCCCTAAGCGCGACAAGCGCGGCATTCACGCTATCAGCGGGTAAAACATGGACGATACGAACATTCGCGAAGTCAATGCCCGCCGCATCGTAAGCATCCAAGTGGTCGGGAAATCTTTGGTTATTTCTGCTCTCTGTCCGCTTTGCGTTAAAGAGCAGAGTCAGCACCGGGTATCCCTCTTCAAGATGCAGGCGCTGGGCCAACGCCGCGAGTGTTGATGTCGAATCCACTTCGCCCTGTACCGGCGTAGCCTCGGCGGCCGCGCGGCCTATAAATCCGCCTTTGCTGAACCGCCCGAACGCTGCCATGTTTTTAATGCTCATACCACCACCATAAATAATCTGCTCGAGTTCCTCGACCGGAATACCGGTCTCCTCGGACATCGTCCGGTAAATAAACTCGTACAGGAAACGCGCCAACTCTTTGCTTATCGGTACGCTCTTGATAGCTTCGACTGGCTCCATGGGAAGCTCCAGCTGGCCATATCTCACATAATCCGGATTGATTCCGCTGAGGAGAGAATGCAACTGTAGCTGAATCTCCTCAATTGTGCTCAGTTTCCTTATGATCTGATCCCTGGCAAATTGTTCAAGATCCTCCAGAGCGATTTCTTTTTTCTGAGCTTGGGCTTCAATAGCCAGCGCTTCAAAAAACGCGCCATACTTGTCCTTCAACTGATCAAGGCCGCTTTCTTGAACGGCACGGGCCTTGTTTGCCAACGACTCAAACAGAGCGCGCTGTGGCGTGCCTTCATTCCATCTTCTGGCCTCTCGTTCTATCGCTTGAAGCGTGGCCGGGAAAAAGCGTAAATGACTGTCTAGATAATTTGATGTCTGACCCGCTTTATCCGTATAGGTTTCAGGAAAATCGCCATACGGGAAAGTAACCCTCCGACCAACGCTAAGAAATTTATCCGCCTGTTTGCGTGCCGCTTCGACGGTAACGCCTAGGTACTCCCTTGTTTCCGAATGATTTATCACGCCCGCCCCGAGAAAAGGATAATCGCTCGGTTCATCGCCCGGACGGACCTGAACCGCTATACCAATCGGATTATACAGATAGTGGGGCGCGCCTGTGCTATCCGCCGTTATGTAAAGCCTGCTATTCCTCTCGCGGAACGCTTGTTGAAGGAGTTGCTCGGTCTCCGTTAAATCGAGATTAAGCTCTCTTGCAAGACCAACCGCCGTGAAAGGTTTATACTGGTTTTCCCGCTTTTCAAACCAAGCTTGAAGGGCCTGCAACGCCGCCAGTCGAGCGGCCGAAGGCCGCGAAGACTCGCCGGGCTTTGTGGCGAGCCGGGCGCCAAGCGGGGCTTCTTTTAAGCTTCGCGTCCCTAGTCCCTCGTCCCTCGTCCTTCGTGTTTCCTCTGCCGCCGCGCGGGCGCCGGTTGCAAGTGCGTACGCTTGAGTAAGCACATCCATGGCTTGAGACATACTCAGTTGAGGGGTTGTACTCTCCAAAATAGCAAGTTTGTCAGGTAAATTATTCCGCCCTTGTATAAGGGTGAGATACCCCATAACCGAATCAATTTCTTCGGAAAACAACCTAAACTTGGCGGCAACCCAAGCTGTTGCTAAGAGATTTTTAAAAAATGGAACGTTGTAGT
Organism: Omnitrophica bacterium RIFCSPHIGHO2_02_FULL_51_18; assembly: GCA_001804125.1. Taxonomy (GTDB): domain Bacteria; phylum Omnitrophota; class Gorgyraeia; order 2-02-FULL-51-18; family 2-02-FULL-51-18; genus 2-02-FULL-51-18. Next base: position 5,413 of record MHFI01000005.1, on the reverse strand, counting down.
TGTTGTAAATAATCTTTCTCCGGCGTACCTCTAAAACCGCTTTCTCGACCGAGAGCTTGCCACGGAAATAATCACCGAGAAGCTTTCTAAAACTTCCTTCTTGTGCCTCAGAAAATCGCAAGTATTGTCCTGCCAGTCCTACAATTTCATCTGCTACCCTTTCGATAACGGCGCGGTCATTAACTACCTGTTCTCCCTGACCGGGAAAAGACGCCGCCAGCCGCGCGCCGAGAGCGGCTTCGCCGCCGCGCGCCTCCTTGATTCTTCCATTAACACCAACCATTGTCTCCGTCGCCGGACCATGGACGGTGACCGAAAGAAACCGATCTTTAACGTCAATCTGAATATCCGCCAATTTGAAATTCACGCCGCCGGGCAGGATGGAAGCCAACTGTTTAGCAATGGCCGTCGGCAAATCCACGCCCGGCCCGATTTCAATGGAACCGACGACGCTTAGCCGACCCTGAGCCAAACCAGAAGATTGATAGCCAAGAACATAGCCCCATTTTCCTGTTAGGTTACTTCCGGGAATAAACCTGAAATATCGCCGGAGCTCTCCCCTCACCGCGGACAATGCCTCTTCCAAATCCTTATCACTGAGGTCCACCGAGATCCACATAGGACCTTCGGCGTATACGTGAATAATTTTTGATTCTGGAACTGAGGCGGCATTTGAAACCCCATAAGACCTACTATTGTGAAATTCACCCCGGTTTCTTAGAGCTTCTACAACGGCAACGCCAAAATCACTTCCGTCGGTACTGCTGAAAAGTTCCGTAGTTTCGCCGTTTGAAAAATGAACGCGAATGGGGAACGAAGTATCGCCGTCACGGTGTGCCTCGCGTATTCCACTCACCAACGTCTCCACGGTACGGATCAAAGCACTCCCCTTCACACTATCAAAGGAATCCGGTTGACTCACGGCGGCCCGCGCGCCGGTGGGCCAATTAAATGCCTTTCGCTGGAATTCGTCCTGCGCCGCAAAGACAAGACCGGCAAGCCGGATCTTTTCTGTGTCGCTTGTTACGTTCCAATTCACGGCGTTTTCACCGGTCAGGAGGACCATTCCGCTTTCAACAATCTTCAGCCACCAAGAATCAATGTTACGGCCTTGTTCGAGATAACTTTTCACCGCTTCCCACGTCGCCAGCCGGGCCCCTGCCCGCTTAGATATCACTACCAAGTTCTTGCTAATTTTAACTTCCGCCGGATAGCGCAATACCTCAGGGTGAATAGTTTCTTTACCGGGAGCGACTGACAAAAACCCCTTGAAAAGCTCCGGATCATCGACAAACCCAACCACATGACGACTCAGTCTATTTTCTCCATTCTCTGCAGGATGATTAAAGATGAGGCCGACAATGGATAATTTCTCTTGAGGCTTAATGACTGCCAGTAATTGTGGCATAAAGTATCCGAAATAGGCAGGATTATCTAATGATACATTTGCTTCTTTACGGAAGTCACCGCCGCGCGCTCTGTCTACTATTTTGAAAAATAGGACGTCCTCGTAACCATTGATTATAGGAATATTGTACACCGTCCAAGTAATGCCATTTTTATCGACACCGGCCGGTGAATAATTTTCCCAATTAACATAGAAACTTCTATCAAGCTCTTCATGAGAGAGCTCCGTCGAAAGGCGGGCGCCTTCGGAGGATTTGACGCTCTTAGCAGGCAACACCTCACCAAAAAATTTTCGGGCAGGTTCATTCGCTTGCCTGAGAGAATTCAGCGTCCCAGCCAGATTCGCCGTCTTATATGTCGTACGAACGATAAACGCCGATCCGTCACGCGTCACGATCAGGGTATTCACAATGATCTCCGCCGACCCATCTGTACCGTGAACAAAAAGCGGCCTGTGGAATAGACGTGCGAATTTGTCGCCATAAAGCTGTCTGGAAACTCCTGTCACGGAGGCAACCACATCCACACCGCGGCCTTTGATTAGATCCAGTTCAGCCCGTCCGTTAATCCTATTGTAGTAGTCCGCCGGTGTCCCAAATCTGGAATACCCCGCCAACTCTTCGTCCGTATATCCATGAGCCTGAGTGGGAGTAAATCTCTGGTTAGTTTTTTTGGCTGAAACATCGGTGTGAATAAATTGTCCGCCTGAAATATTCGCAGCAGCTTGAGCTAAAGATTTACCTTCGGTAGAACCAAAACGTCCGACCGTATTTAGCTCACGCCCCTCAAGATCGATACCCAGCACGGAAATAAGTCCCGGCAGGAAGTTGCCATCGCCCTGGATCGCTAATTTAAAGCCGGTATATTTCTTCTCAAGCGCCACGGCCTGCCTGATAATGTATCCGTGCTTATGCTTATCCACTTCGTTTTCCACACCTGCTTTTTCTTCGCCGGCGGGCCTTGGCCCAAGCGTAAAGAGGGTTTGACGACTCATGAACTTGGCAAACATGGCTTCAGAATCCGACTGCGAAGCGAAAAGCCCGCTTTGCGCCCAAAACTTCCTCCTGAAGGCCGCTTCTACAGAAGTGTTTTCTGCATCCGCTTCATCGAAAAATAGCGGGAAATTTCTTTCCAGCGGGTTCGGTGTGTGGGTCGCCCACCCCCAGACGCGGGATAGATCGTCTATCAGTACATCGTTCGGCGTATAATCTGACATCACGGCAAAGGAGCTGCTGTCCGTCGCCGCCTCGATACCCTGCTCAAGCGTCCATTGGGTGATATCCACCGGCAGTTCAAGCTTCTCCCCGGTCTTTTTCTCAACTGCCGCCAGTTTTCGCGCGAATTCTTCCTTGGTCACACCCACGGTCCGCTCAAGCGCATCCACCTTTTCTTTCTCTACCTTTACGCCCAATGAGGCTAAGTTTGCCAACTCCGCAAAATAGGCTTTTCGCCCTTCCTCCGTAAGGATCCACTGCAATTTGCCGCCTACTTCCATCCGAGCCGAGAAATCCCTATAGCCGCGAGTCTTATAATCGTCATTTTTCGTATCCGTCAAAAGGCCACTATAGTAGACCCGTCCATCCGGAATGAACATGAAGACGTCGCTTTCGTCAGCATCGCGTTTTCCTTCATTGGATTCGAGCGCGACGGCTTCATCCGTATATTCACGAACGAAAGCAACGGTGGTCTCATGAATGAAATACACAGCCGTGCCGTCGCTGTAGTCTTTTGTCTTTTTATCCACATTGTAAATAAACGGAAGTTGCGCCAACGCCCCTGACTGTGTAGAGCTAGCTCCCCAAATAACAGCGGTATCATTAAATATCTGCTCAGCGTCGCCGGTCCCAACAAGGCGAATAGCCTCAGCTTCCGTCGGAACTAATCCCACACCGGCTAGCACCGGTGCCAGATTTTTTGGAAGTGCGATTGGTTGAAATCCCTCCGCCAGCCGGGCGCCGGCGGATGAAAGTATTCGAACGGCTCGTGACTTGATATCATGCAACAGATCCTCGTCCAAATCGCCTTCAGGCCCCTCTTGCCTGACATCTACTGCAACCATATGAGGGTTACCAACGGTGGGTTGTTGGGCGGCCTGGATGAGCAAAGCAGTTACCTCTCTTTCGGATGACCTCCCTATCTCCACCCTAAAACCGTGAGTCACTCCCGAAAGCAAAAGCGTCAGGTCGATCGTGACGGTCGGGTTCTCGGAGGCAAGCTCAAGCAGCGCTTTGTATACCCCGGAGACGGCAACCGCGTCAAGTCCTGAACGACTTACTGCCGCAGAAGATACCTGTTCGACCCATCCACCCACTGAGATATCGGACACCGAACGCCGCAGTCGCTCAGCCAATTCATATAAAGGCATATCAAGATTGTCTAATTGTTCATATCCCGGCGCTTCCACATAATGTCCTTTGAAATAATGGGAAGGGCCGCCACGCAGAGCGTCTATCAGACTCCAAAAAACCCACCCGAACAGAGAAGGCATTTCCTTAAAAGTCCCACCCAATTGCCTTATGGAACTTCTGAGCGCATCCAGCTCATCAGCAAGTTTGAAAAGACCCCGACTGGGCAACAAAGGTTTCGCGCTTGCCTTGATTATCCCTTGAAACTCATCCAGAATGGATTTTATGTCCTTAACCCGACGCCGCAAGCCATGAATGTCATCCTCGATAAGAGAAACCTGATGGCGGGATAATTTGTTCCAATAGGCAGACGAGAGCGGCTTTGGCATTAGATGGATGTTCTCTATCAATACCTCAACGGCCAGGATTTGGTTCCGTGCATCATCCAGCACCTTAGCGAGCCGCGCGCCGGTCCTGGGATGGCGGTCGAAACGCTTGCCATTTCTCACGCGAGTCGTCAAAACCCCGTCAGGAACTTTCCCACCGTCCCTGATTTCAGGCAGTAAAGTGTTTACTGATACAAGATCCACTTTCGCTAAATCTTCCCTTACCCGCACGACTGCCTTTGGCTTGGCCGGTGCGGCCTTTTTATCCTGCCGGTGTCTATTGATTGCCCGGGCCCTCTTGAACCTTTCTTCCTCGCGCGTCGCGGCCCGCGCACCGAGAGCGGCTTTGGCATTAGCAAATTCTGCCTTATAAATCTCCACCACCTGTTCCCAAGTATCAACATAGGGTATGTCTAAAGTGGCGGAAACGCCTTCCGGTACTACTACTACGTTTCCGTCATCATAAATGCGTCCGAGAGCGCGGTTAACCGGAACACTAAATAGCCCAAAGAAGACACGCTTTGTCACAGAAAATCCTCGATTCGGATTGACGCCTGCTTCGATTAATGCGCGGGCGAGAGCGTCCCGCAACCGTGTTTCAATGACTCGACCGTCCGCATCGAGAAATGACTCCGCCTGCTCCGGAAATACCGTTTGAAAGCGTTGTACCAGTTCAACCAAGTGGTCTTGATCGGCCCGCGACACGCCGGTAAGTCTTTTGTGCCTGTCAGCAAAACGAATGGCCAGCCCAACGGCAACCGGCAAAACAAAGGCGAGGGCGGGCCCGCTAATCGAGTAAATCCAAGGTATATTCTCATCGTGGCCCAATTGATGGAAACCGACCTGGACACCCAAATAGGCGGCCGCCGCGAGACCAAAGGCCAGTATGACGATTCCTCCCATCGGGCTGTCGAGGGCGATTTGGATCTGCCGCCAAAAGCTTTTCTCTGTCTTCGCTTCAGCGTTACCAGCAGCCTTGGATGGCTCCGCCAACCTCGCTCCCCGCTCGTCCGCACCAACGGCAGTGGTCCCAGGCACGGAAGGTGTTTCAATAATCGGCCATCCGCCTTGGGTGCCGGATCGACCGGCACCTGAGAATTCCCCACCAGAGATAAAGTTTTCATTTTGTGCTATCAAGGCCAAAGCCGGGCCAGCGCCTAAAGCTTCGGCCAACGGAGACAATACTTCTTTCGCGGGACGCTCTACCGCGTGAAGCAAGTCCAGGGTCGCCGCATGGGTTCTCGCGAACGCCGGCATGGAGGAAAGATTTTGACT
>MHFI01000004.1 GCA_001804125.1 Omnitrophica bacterium RIFCSPHIGHO2_02_FULL_51_18 | reverse complement strand
GACATTAAGAAACCTCCTCGTTGATTTGATAAAACATTATAAAAATTGCCGGAGGGTAAGTCAAGTTAAATGGGAATATCCGATCAAGCTTTGACGCTGATCCGGTAGGGAATAACTTCCAAAGAATCTGTGTTGGTGATTAATAAATAAATTTTGTTGATATCACGGGCTTCCAGCCCCTCTTTTCTGATTTCTTTTTCCAACGACACGCAGCGGCCCTGTTCCCGCTTAATCATCGAGCCCCCCTGCGTCACCAGGAGAACCTGCACGGCAAGTGACGCGTTTGAAGTATCCGTGAGAATGTCTAACTCCGGCAAGGTCGTTGTTTCTTTCGCGAGGTCAATTTCATAATAATCCGTCGCCCACCCAGACACATCGCTTATCCCGGTATTGTCTCCGGCCACGGCAGGCTCTTCGTGCCTGACCTTGCGATCATCCCATTCACCCACCCAATCGGTCCGGCAAACAGTGCCCAGCGCCTTTTCTGAACCGTAACCGTCCTTCAGGTAGAGTTTTTTATCCCGGTACACAAGGCGTGTGGCCGCTATCTTCTTTAAATAAACGCCGTCCTCTTTTAGCCCGAAATCCTTTAGAAGAATCGCAACTGCAAATTCCTTAAGAAGCTGTGCTATGGGTTCGTGGGTCACTTTCTCGAGCGCCGCCTTAAAGTTCTCCGGACCGTAATTTCGAAGTTCACGGCTCAAACGCTCAATCGAAGACATGCCATAACGAGTGTCCAAGAATCTCCAAAAAAGCGCATTTTCATACCGAAGCTCCATAAACGACTGGTCGGGGTAGCGCATGAAATAATTGGAGCCGCCGCGGGAAAAGCGTATTTTATCCGGCAGCACCTGCTTAAACCCTTGAGAATAAAAATCATGACGCGCGCCGGCAAATGTCTCAAAATAGCGCGCGAGTCCCTCCACATACCAATCCAGTTTTTTATGAGGGGTTCCCGCGGTCCCGTCAAGCTCCTTGTTAAGATTGTGGTTGTAATAAAAGAGGACCACATGAAGCATCTCATGGATCAGCGTGCCTCTCAAGTCCACCTCTAGGTTGCGGGTGCCCAACGGCGAAGGGTTGATTCGCTCCCAGTTTTTAATGAAATCCCGGTAGTTTACGGGCAATAAAATGACGGCGCCAAACCCCGTCTCCGAGATACGAACCGTATCAAAGCAGGGCGCATCTTTAAACGAAGCGGGATTAAAGCCATGATAAGAAAAGTTGTTCGTTTCATTGGGATTGCCCAGATAAATATCAATGGTTTTGTCGGGGTCATAGGCATAGTTTTTATCGGGCGAGGCAAACGCGTAGCCTTCGGTATTAAATCCCTGGAACTGGGTGATCGTCTGATAAGCGGACACGGCCGCATCCAGTACTTCTTTCGGAAAAACTGCATCTTGTCCGCTCGCCTCCAAAGACTGGTCTGTGAAATAAACCTTGATGGAAACGCCGTCCGGAAAACGGTATTCATAGGTTTTTTCAACGGTACGACCCAAAAGTCTTTTGCCGTTGCCTTTAACGATCAACTGGCCTGTGTAATTCTCCGCCGCCGGAAATATCACAAGCTTTCCCTCGCCATGGGAATTGAGACGCACTTCCCACCAACTCCTGCCGTTTCTGTCTTTTAAGCTCTCTGCCCGTCCGCCCGGATGATGCACATACGCCCATACTTTCACCCGTTGCCAGGGTTTCCAGCGGTAAGCAATGCTCTGACTGCGGTCAATGGAAACAACTAAAGGAGTACTTTTTTGAGGATCGCTTAGATTTATCTCTGAATAGGATGAAATGCTGGATAAGTCGGGGTTGGCCGCCAGCGCCTGGTTCTTCAATTCCAGTACTGTCATGCACGCCAAAATGGCTAATCCAACCTTTACTGCTTGTTTCATCTCCCTATTCCTCGGACACCGCCTTTAAAACATCGGTGTTTTGGCAAATTCCGAAAATCGGAATAGGGGACCCACCTGTCAGCAACCCAGCCGCCCTACCCGCTTAAAAAACCGGATGTAGGCCTGTTGGCTTTGCTCGCCAAAAAGCGCGGCGAGTCTATCGACCCGCTTCACTTATCGGCGAATCCGCACGAACTTCGCGGACGTCCCCCCGTTTCCGGACCCGTCAAAAACCGTGGCGGGTTCGCTAATCAAGCACACCGAACCCTATGGGTTCGCCGTACTCTTTGGCGAAGGTTTGCCTTTTATAACAAACTTTAAAATTAAATGAGCAAACTAACTACTTATTAAACTCCTGCATAAAGTATACAACAAAAAACACCTATTTCAAGGTGTGTTGTAACTCGTTATATTTCAATAGGTTAGTAACGTCTTCTCGAGGAGTTCCTGGCGTCTCTGGCCCCTTCTACCTCAAGCTCAATTTGAAGCAATCCTTCGGATGTCATTTTAGAAGAAACCTGGGTTCCCTTCCCCACGTAAACAATGGCAAGCTCCTTTTGGGCCTCATCCAGAAAAACATAGGGAATATCATTGTCATCGGAGAGCGTATTTTTTATCTTTTGGCGCCAGTTATCTTCCGTGACAGGCTCCTCTTCACGACCGTTGGGCGCATCAATCACAAAGATGTGTTCTCCATTCTTTCTTTTCGGGTAAAGAAAGTTTCCACCGCCGGTATTAAAAATAAGTCCGTCGGAAAACCGCCCATGCATGGCGTCCCGATGGGAACGGGACAAAATTTCATACGCGTACGTTCCGCCCAAAATATGCTGTTTGATGTCCCCGAGATACTTCTCGGCTTCGCCGCCTTTCAGCACCGTCAAAGCGTGCGCCTCCGCGCAAAGAAACAAACCAAGCGATAATACAAACACAGCTTTAGGGACTAAACGTTTCATGGGCGGCTCCTTATGCGTAACTCAATAACTGATGACGATTGACGGATCCAGCAAATTCGCCGTGGGATTTAAGGCAGTTTCCCGGTTTCTTATTTCAAAGTGAAGATGCGGAGTGATGTGAGGGTTCTGGGCATTGCCGGTCTTTCCGCTTTTTCCGATGATCTGCTCCTTAACCACCCAATCCCCGGCCTGAACGTCCAACGCCGAAAGATGCGCATAGCGGCTGCGCAAACCGTCCGGATGAAGAATATCCGTACTGAGGCCATAACCCTTTGCATCGCCCGAAAAGGCGACACGCCCGCTCTTAGCCGCAAAAACCGGGTACCCGGCTCGGGTAACGAGATCTAAGCCTTGATGAACCCGGCCCCCGTTCCTGGAAGCTCCGAAAGCGCCTTTTCCGTAGGGGTCATTTCGAATCTGAACCCAACTTGAGAATGCCGGCACCGGGGAGCCGTAAAAAGGCTCGCGCGTTCCATAATAAGTCCGGTAGTAATTCGTGGCCAAAGGAAAAGCAGCCAGGCAGACGGCGCCGAGCGAAGCGGCGCCGATCACGACAGTCCAGGAAGGTTTCACCAATGAAGGAGTACCCGGGCGAACGCCCCTATAAAAATCCCGGCCACAACACCGATCAACGTATACCGATTAGAATTGAGTTTGAAAAACGGATTAAACATGCGGATAATTCTATTACGGTGCGGCGAGCTAATCAAGAAAAAAACACCCCACCACGTGTTTCCAAAGATTGCAAAGCAATCAGTCCGCCTTCGGCGGACGAAACACGTGGTGGGGTTTAACTCGATCAGCGTGGGCCTATCATTTTGGCGCCAAATAGAACTGCCAAAATGACAATCACCGCTAGATGCGGCGCTAGCTCTGCAGTAAATACAAGCCCTAGCACTAATCCGACCAATAGACCTGACAAAATGTCTGATTTAATCATGGGTATCACCTCCCAATCAGGAACACGGGATAACGCGTCCCGACCGACCCACACACCTCCAAGCAAGCTCTATAGGCACCCCTCCCTCCTTATAACCTCTAGTTAAAGTTTACCTTACACAGAGACAGGATTTCAATACGAGCTAAAATTTGCTTAAGTCATAACCTATTCAAAACAAACTACTTAAGAATTAGATTCTCCTGGATCCATGAACCGATCCGGGTCAGAACAGCCGAACGGTTTGTTTCATTCAAGAGTTCATGGTAAAAACCGCTGTATATCTCGATTGCTTTGGATGGGCATCGAAGGCTCTCATAAAAGGCAACCGAGTCATTTTTAGAAACGATGAAATCCTCGCCTGATTGAAGCATAAGCGTGGGGCAATAAATTTGACCGGCAATTTGTTCCCTAAAGGCCATGGTCCGGGTCATTTCATGATAGAGCCGGGCGCTCACGCCCCTGAAAACAAGCCGGTCCTGTTTATATCGCTCCACGATCTCCCTATCATGAGTCAAATAATCAGGGTTTAATCCGGTGGGTTGCGTAAAGTTGGGAAGCACGTAAGACGCGGCGATGCTCAGGACATGCCTCCAAACAGGCACCGGAAGCGCAATGCCAAAACAGGGAGAACTTAGGACGAGTCCCGCAAGCACGGGGTGCTGGGTCAGAGCGGCGTAAGAAGCGGCGACGAGCCCGCCCAAGCTGTGTCCCAATAGGAATACGGGTGTCTCTTTTTCTTCGGACGCGGCGAAGCGATGCAACGCCCCCAGATCCTTATGGTAATCGGAAAATGCCCGCAGGCACGCCCGTTTGCCTCCGCTTTTTCCGAAACCCCGCAGATCCGGAATAAATACTTGATAGCCCATGCCGCCCAGACACTCGGCCGCGGCGCGGTAGCGTCCGCCATGCTCCCCCATGCCATGAACAATAAGCACCGTTGCTTTGGCCCTTAAGGCGGGCTTTAACCGGCGATAAAAAATGGGGGTCGCGTCAAAGGACAGGAAACGGTGTTCAACCCACATAAGAAGTCCCGCTTAAGAGAGTCCGCCTTTCTGGTAATAAGGAAGCAGCTTCTCCTTGTAACGGGAAAGCACCACGTCACGCTTTACTTTTAAGGTGGGCGTAAGCTCTCCCGAGGACTGGCTAAAGTCATGCTCAAGCAGGGCAAAATATTTGATTTTCTCGTAGCCCGCCAAATCTTGGCAAAGCGCCTGGACTCGCCGGTCCATCCATTCATAAATTTTTGGATTACTTAAGAGTTCCGAATACTGGCAGTACGCGATTTTCTGCCCATGTACGTACTCCAGAATTTTTTCCTTCCGGGGCACGATCAAAGCGGAGATAAATTTTTCCCCTTCGCCGAACAACACGCACCGCAAAATGGACGGGTCCTTTTCCAGTATCTCCTCAATGGCCCGCGGGGCCACTTTTTTCCCGCCGGAAGTCACAATCAGCTCTTTTTTGCGGCCGGTGATGGAAAGATAACCCTCCCTGTCCATCTGTCCGAGGTCGCCTGTGTAAAACCATCCTTCTTTTAAAACGGCCTGCGTCTCCTCGGGCTTATTCCAATAACCCCGCATCAGGCACGCGCTTTTGGTTGCGATCTCCCCTTCTTCCGTAATGCGCACTTGGATCCCCTCGAGCGGAATGCCCACGCTCCCGAATTTGTAGTTTTTTTGGCGGTTGGCGCTGATCACGGGCGAGGTTTCGCTCAGACCATAGCCCTCCAGGATCAAAATTCCCAAATCCGAAAAAAATTCGGCGATCTCTTTCGGAAGCGCTGCGCCCCCCGAAACGCAAAACCGGATTCGCCCGCCTAAACGTCGATTGAATTTACGATAAACAATCAAGTTTGCCAGCTGATAACTGCCGTTAAAAAACAATCCCGGTCTTTTGCCTTGCGATAACATCCGCCGGCGCCGTGCTCCCAGATCCTTGGCCCAGAAAAAAAGCGTACGCTTGAGCGTTCCCGATTTTTCAAGCGTTTCCAGCACATGATCCTTAATCTTCTCGTAAAAGCGCGGCACGCCGAGAATGAAAGTGGGTTTGACTTCTAAAAGGTCGCGAGCCACGGTGTCCATGTTCTCCGCATAGGAAATCGCGGCGCCGATGAAGATCATGAGATAATAACCGGCCAGGCGCTCAAACACGTGCGAAAGAGGCAGGAACGAAATATGCGCGTCCGTCTCATCCATCCCAAACGCTTTTTGGCAATAAAACACGTTGTGAATGAAATTGGAGTGGCTCAGCATCACTCCCTTCGGGAAACCGGTCGTGCCGGACGTGTAAATTAAACTGGCGACAGCATCCGGCGGGATAGAGCTTGAGCGGGACTCCAGGTCCGCGAGATTGCTCTTTGTATTTTCAAGTTCCTTGATCAAAAAAAACGGAACGCTAAGCTCGGTTTTTGACAACGACAAAGAGGCGTCAAAACCGGCCACCCAGCGAAGCGTCGGCACCGAGCGCTGAATGGGCGCCAATTTTTCAAACAGCGCTTTATTGGAAACAGCGGCCACCGAAGCACCGCAATCCGTAAGGATATATTGAATCTCACGGGATGTCAGCGAGGCGTAAATCGGCACTGAAATAAGCCCGATGCGCTGGGCCGCCAGGTCCACCCACGCCCATTCGGGCCTGTTTTCCGAAAGGATCGCTATCCGGTCACCCGCCTTCAACCCTTTTTCAACAAACGCAGAGGCAAGCGAGTCTACTTTTTGGGCGACCTCGGACCAGGTCAGCGAAAAATAACGGCCGTTTTGTCTGAACGCCAGCGCTTTTTTATCGGGAAAACGACGGACGGTTTCTTTAAAAAGAAACGCAAGATTCTGAGGGACCATTTAGCTGTCACTAAACCTGGGCTGACGCTTCTCGAGGAACGCGCGAATTCCTTCCTTCATATCATTCGTCGCAGCGATGGACATGAATTCATTTTCTTCGATTTTCAGGCCCTCCTCCAAGGAAACATCCAGCCCCTTCGTAATCGCCCGTAGGGAAGCCCTGATGGCCGGCAGGCTGTGGCGCGTTATCTTTTTGGCGATCTCTTTTGCGGTTTTTATCAGCGCACCGTCGGAAACGACATGATTGACGAGCCCGATTCGAAACGCTTCCTGGGGCGTGATTAAATCGCCCGTCAGGATAAGCTCAGCCGCGCGGCTCGGGCCCACGATCCTCGGAAGGCGCTGCGAACCGCCAAAGCCCGGAATAATGCCCAGTGTGATTTCCGGCTGGGCAAAACGGGTTCTGTCGGAAGCGATCCGGATATGGCAGGCCATCACCAATTCCTGGCCGCCGCCCACACAGGCACCTTGAATCGCGGCGATGACGGGTTTTTCAGAGCGTTCGATTTTGTTGAAGACGGCCTGTCCGCGCCGGATCACCTGGATCATCTCCTCCGGGGTCTGGAGCTGGGCCATTTCCTTCAAGTCCACGCCGGCCACGAATACGTTCTGGATGGCGCTGGCGATAATGACCACCTTCACTTTGGGATCCTGTTGGAATTGATCCATCGCATTTCCCAATTCATCCAAAAGCTGGCGTCCCAGCGCATTGACCGGCGGCCGGTTAATCTTTAAAAGTGCCGTGCCTTCCTCGACCACCACTTGAAGACATTGAAACTCAGCCATGTTACTCCTTATGCGTATTCCAAAAATCCACGGTTTGTTTTTTTTCCAAAAAATCCAGCGCCTGCCATTCTTTTGATTAAAGGCGCGGGGAAAAATCTCTCCCCATAGGCCGCGGTCAGCTTGTTAAGCTCCCCCAACACCCAATCCACCCCCAACGAATCGGCGTACTGCAGAAGGCCGCCTTTGTTCTGGGGAAAACCGATGCCCGCCAGCACCGCAACATCAATATCTCCCGGCGATGAAATCCGCTCCTGGATGCAAAATGCCGCCTCATTGATCATTGAAAGCATCAGCCTCTCCGGTGAAAACGGGAGCTTCTTCGAAGAAGCGTATGATTTTCTAAGCGTCGCCAGGATGTCCTCGACAGCGTGATCGCCCGCCGGCGCCGAGGCGCTATAATTGTAAAACCCGGCCCCGTTTTTAACACCGTACCGGTTTCTTTTATAAATCTCGTCCCACACAAGCGCGGGTTTCATGCGGGGGCCGTATTCATTCAAAAGCACCCCGACCACCTCATGGCAAATGTCCAGGCCTATCGTATCTACGAGCGTAAAAGGCCCCATCGGAAAACCGAAATCCACCATCGCCTGGTCGATCTCCTTGGGGTCAGCGCCGCCCTCTTCGGCACAGAACGCCGCCTCGTTGAGATACGGCATCAGAAGCCGGTTTACCAGAAAGCCCGCGCACTCATTAACGCGGACGGGAATTTTCCTTAAACCCTCGGAAAACGAAACCGCATCCTGCACGGTCTCCTCTGAGGTCGCCAGTCCCGGGATCACTTCAATCAGTTTCATCACGTGCGCGGGGAAAAAGAAATGAATGCCGATCACCTTATCGGGGCGCTTTGTGGCCGCGCCAAGCGCGCTGACCGAGAGCGCCGACGTGTTCGTCGCGATGATCGCCTGCCCGGGTAAAACGGCGTCAAGCTCCTGAAACACCTTCTTCTTTAGCTCTATTTTTTCGGGCACGGCCTCAATCACGATGTCAACGTCTTTCAGATCTTCAAACTTCGTAGTGACGCTTACAAGAGACAGTTTCGACTCCATCTCCGGCGGCGTCATTTTGCCCTTATCGACGCGGCCCTGATAAATCTTGCGAATATTCGAAAGCGCTTTTTGCGCCAGATCCTCGTTGATTTCTTTTAAAACGACCGGAAGTCCCGAATAGCTGATCACCTGCGCGATACCCGACCCCATCGCACCGCCGCCCACGACGGCCGCCTTATAAATAAACATCCGCTAATTTCTCTCCAATACCACGGCGGCTCCCTGGCCCCCGCCCACGCAAAGCGAGGCAAGACCGTAGCGCAGCTTTCTTCTTTTCATCTCATTTAAAAGCGTCAGCACAATCCGGGTGCCGGTCATGCCGACCGGATGGCCGATGGCGATCGCGCCGCCGTTCACATTCATGATATTTCGGTCAAGGCCTAAGACCTTTTCACAGGCGATCACCTGGGCCGCAAACGCCTCATTAAGCTCCATAAGCTGTATATCCTTCAAAGCCAACCCCGCCTTCTTGAGCGCCAAAGGAATCGCAACCGTAGGACCGATGCCCATACGCTCCGGTTCGACGCCCCCGAACGCATAGGCTTTGATAACGCCTAACACTTCTTTAAAACCCAGCGTCGATGCTTTTTTACGCGTCATGACCAGAAGCGCAGCGGCTCCGTCGGAAATCGTGCAGGCGTTGCCTGCCGTCACTGTCCCGTTTTCCATGAAAGCAGCCGGATAGAGCGAAAGCGTCTGCTCATTTAAGGCGGGATTGGGGCCTTCGTCCTGTGAAACAATCTCAGGAGGCATCGCGCGGCCAGCCGCTCTCTTTTGCACGGTCACCGGCGTGACTTCGTCTTTAAATTTACCTTCACGCGTGGCGCGAAACGCGCGTTGATGGCTTAGGACCGCGTATTGGTCCTGCTCGGCGCGGCTTATTTTAAACTCCAGTGCCAGGTTCTCGGCCGTCCGCCCCATCAGCTGACCGCAAACCGGATCCGTGAGCCCTTCCCATAACGAATCAATCATTTCAGAATTCTTAAGACGTTTGCCGAAGCGGAGATCCCGGTTCACATAGGGTTGGCTGGACATGGATTCGGCGCCGCCGACAATTTGCACATTCGCGTCACCGGATAGAATATTCTGGCAGCCGTTCACGATTGCCTGGATGCCCGAAGCGCAATTTCTCGCCACCGTGCAGCCGGGCACCGTCTTCGGAATACCCGCCAAGAGAGAAATGACCCTGGCGACGTTCGGCGCATCGCTGGCTTGCCCCACGCATCCGAAAATCAGCTCATCGATGCCTGAAGGATCGAGCTTTGTTTTCTCAAGAAGCGCGCGAACAACCCTCTCGCCCAGTTTCTGCGCCGTTAAATCACGGAACGCTCCGCCCAAGAGTCCTTGAGGCGTGCGTAAGCCATCCACTATCACAATCTCATGCTCATCCATAACCGCTCCCTATTCTACCCCGTCCTTTCCTAAATCTGAATTTTTTTCTTACAAAGCACGGAGTTCACCCAGCCCTTCCGAACACTGCCTATGTCACGTCTTGGAAGGGCTGGGTTCATGCGCTGTCTTGCTGGGAGACAAGCTCTTTGATCCTCGGGAGCATTTTAATGGCCTCTTCCTCGCCTCTCTTAATGAATGGCTGCGGCCTAAAAAGCTCGACCCAGCTCGCATTCGAGACGACAGGACGGATCACGACGTCCGCGCCCTCCGCCTCGATCTCCGAAATCTCGGCTTCCATCGACTGGATCGTGTTCATCAGAATGTCGAACACGTTGGGATAAAATGCCTTCACGCACGATTTCTTCAGACGATAAAACAGGCGCGACAAAACGTTTTTTTGTTTTATAAAATGGGACTCTTTTTCATCAGCCTCCCCTTTTAGGATGCGCCGTTCCAAAATATCCCTCGAAGACGGAAACACGTTGACCGCGATAATCTTATTGGCGCCGGCCTGTTGCAGCGCTTTGATCGGCAACGGGCTTAAGATCCCCCCGTCCACTATCATCTCGCCGTTCAACATCACCGGTTTAAAGATGGCCGGGATCGCAATCGACGCGCGCACGGCGTCACTGATGTAGCCGGATTCGTAAATATGAACTTGGCGCGTCGAAAGATTGGCGCCAGTGATTTTCAACAGGATTTTACTGTCTTCAAACGTTTTATTGCCCAGATGCACGCCGAAGTGCTTGATAACAAGATTCCCGTGAAGCAGCCCGCGCACCGGGAAAAGGTTAAAATCGAGAAGCCGCGACACGCGAAATTTGGAGTTGATCTCAAGCGCAATCTGCTCGACTTCGGCGGCCGTTTTTCCGACCGAATAAAGCGAGCCGATGAGCGCGCCGATGCTGGAGCCGGCGATAATGTCCACCGGGATCTTCTCGCGCTCCAGCACTTTCAAAACTCCGATCTGCGCCAACCCCAGCGCGGCGCCGCTTCCGAGCGCAATGCCCACGAGGTTATTGCTGATGCGCCGCGCGATATGACGAACTACGCGGGAATACTCCGCCTCGGGTTCGTCCACGACAAACGGCGTCGCATGCAGCTCCTCGTGCTCTTTAATCCCCGGTGTTGCCGGCAGCGAAAAACTCATCTTCTTCCCGAAAAGCTCACGCCGCGTGGATTGGGTCGTGCGAATGCCCAAGAAAACCTCGTTGATCACGACACAGATCTTGTCCTCCGGGAACGACAGCTCCTTTTCAATCTCCTGGGCCACCTCTTTTATTTCCGTGACATTGTTGATGTTGCTGTCGGTCACAAAATAAATTGAGTCTGACTGGCTTAAGGCCTTCTGGACCATCTCGTCCATCTCCGAAGGAAGGTCGATCAAAATAAACCGGTATTCAATCGCCAGATGGTTCAGAAGCGGGCTGAGGATACTCTCGCCGCGCGAGCCTTTTTCGCCGTGCGCTACATTCAGCACGTCAAAACCCGCCGGGTGCTTCAACACCAGAGTGCTTAAAACACCGGCCGGCTCGTTTTCTATGTTATGAAACCGCGTGATCGGGACTTTCTCGGCCATATGAAGGCGCGCGGAAATTTCGGTGCCGGAGGGGCTCATATCCAGAAGAATGATTTTCTGGTGAGTTTCCCGGAAAAGGCTTGCGGCCAGATTGATCGAAAATTCGGTGCGGCCGATGCGGTGCTGATTGCTGAAAATGGAAATCACGTCGCTTTTTAAAAGCGAGCGCGAGCGGTCGTCCGTGCCCCGGAGTCTTGTGCTTAGACGCCGGCTGATTTCAAGCGCCACGGTGGCGTTGTGCTCGATGGTCTTTTTAAAATCCTCCTTTTTAAGTTCCAACACCAGCGAATCAGAAAGCGCGCGCAAGGTCGCCGAATGCGGCTCGCTGGTCAAAAGCGACATCTCGCCGAAATAGTCCCCGCGGCGCAAATACGCGAGCACTTTTTTCTTTCCCTGCGACGCTGTCGAGGCCTCAAAGCGCCCCGAGACCACCACATGGAAACGGTCCGCCTCTCCGCCTTCCTTGTAAATGACCTCGTCCTTCCGGTACTCCACCAAGCGCATCAGCTGGCTGATCGATTTAAGCTCCCAGGGGCTCAAACCCGAAAACAACGGGCAAAGCGACAATAGCGCGGGCTTATCCAGTTTTTGATAACGGGGATTGGCGGCGGAACCGAGGGGGGGATCCATCAACTTTATGGTTGGGGGCGATGCTCGACGTAATCCTGCAATGTCTTCAGATCTTTCGGACTGATATTGGAAAAATAAACGGCGATGTAAAACTTTCCGGTAACCCCGTCTTCTTCCTTGCGGACCACCACCCCTTTTAAGCGGATCGTGTGTTCTTTTTGGCGGGGCGGCGTCCCCGAAGGAATTGAAAGCCCAATCTTTAGCTGTGTCATCAGCGGAATATCCCGATCCACAACGCACAGGGCGCCGTGGCTCGAGATATTCAGAGTCCTTGCTTCCGTCTCATAGTCTTCATGACCTATCCGAAAGGGCAGATTTTCTTCGATACGAACCGAACGCCGGCGATCGAGGATCCGCTTGGGCGTCCTCACGCGGCGTTTGGCTCGGCGGTGTGGCCTTGAGCGGCGGCACTGGCGGCGGCCTCTTCGCCGGCCTTCTTGGCTTTCTCTGCCTCCTGCTTCATCCAAAGTTTAAAGCACTGCTTGTTCGCAAAATATTTTCCGTCCCGGTAGTACCAGTCCTTGCGGCGAATGCGCTTATTGGATTGAACACAATTCGTGGGCCTCAGTTTTTTCTTTTTGACCTTTTGCGGCGCCTGTTCCCCGGTGCCGGCGGCCGGTTGTTTAACCTCTTGTTTTACTGCTTGCTCTGCCATTTCAGTTTCTCCGTTTCCTTCCACTCCTCATCCAATAATCGGTAATGGGACTCCCCGTTAAAAAGACTATCGAAAAACGACTCGTTCCTAAAATCTTCCAAACGGTCCGTTTCTGTTTTTGAAAGAATGCCTTCCTCGACCATCTTAAACACTAGGAGTCCAAAATCAAGACTATTTTTAATGCCCCAATGCTGAAAAACCGTGGCGGACATCGGACCAAACTGCGTCTGGGCCTCTTCCTGAATGGCCCTCAAAAGCTCCTGACCCGTCACGTGCCCGGGTTTACCGAGACGCTCCACGGCGTGATTCAGCGCATTCATCACAAATAAATAAGCCTCTTCCTTGTACCTTCCGTCCTTTTTCAGAAGCCGCGAAAGCCGGGCAAAGAAATCATTCAGCGCGTGCATGGTCTAACCGATCCCGACGGCGTGCACATATTCTAAAATATGATGGAGCTCCCCGGGCCTTATGTCCCTGAACTTGAGGCCTGCTTCCCGCGCCGCAGGGATCGCGCCTTGGCAACGCACAAACCAAACCACTTCGCCTACTGCAACCACGGGGTCCTCCAAATGCGGAATCTGTATTTCCAACTGAAGTAAATCCCCCGCACGTAAATCATCATTCACGAGCAGGCTCATTCCTCCCCCGCCTATATTCCGGACAAGGCTCTTATGAATCCTGGGGCGCTTGTGTTTTTTCACCAGGTGATAAGTGACGCCGATGGGGGCTTTCAGACGAATGTACTTGCGTTTTTCGACCATAGCGGGACCTGAGATTCTTAAGGAGAATGTTCCCCAAATGATCTACGGGTGTTATTCCTCAACCATTCTTTGTAAACATGCTCCAAAACTCTCACCCGGTCCTTCTGGCTGATTTTCGTGAGCTTAAGTCCGGCCTCTATGCCGTCCGCCCAGGCCACTTTGCCGGTGGCGAATACCGGAAGATTATCACCCGGCACGTTCAATGAAAGCTCAAGCGTCGTGCCGATCGGCAGCTTATGCTTTGTTTCGACGCACAATCCCTCGCGGCTTAAATCCTTGGCCAACGCCTTCCCAAAAATGGGGTTGAGAGTCAACGTTTTATACTCCACGTCCATCGGAGTGTTGAAACGCATGTATTTGCGGCGTTCAGTTGTTTTTTGCTTCACGGAATGAGTCAATGAGCTCAGTCGTTCTTAAAATAGCGAATCAGGTCGCTTCTTAGGAAACGGTAGTTGTCCCCCACTTTGCGGCCGGGGATTTTTTTGGATTTTACGAGCTTGTAAAGCGTCTGACGGCTGATGCTCAAAAACTGGCAAGCATTTTCTGTCGTAAGCGCCTTATCTTCGTCTGTCTCGTTCTCTATCAGTTTTCTGTTCACTAGGCGTTTCCTCCATCAAAATGAGAACCGAAGGGAATTTCATTTAAACAAAATGGTTGATTTTTGTCAAGCAAATACGAAACGAGTTAATTGCTGTCTTAAAAGTTACTAGGATTATATAAAAATATACACTTATCCGAAAAGCGCACCAGTTGACCCACGTCATCCTGAGCCCGCCATGATTCGTGGCGGGCGAAGGATCTCGTTTTTGAGATTCTTCGGCCGCCACGGCGACCTCAGAATGACGGTTAGGAAACAAAAATCCCCTTGTTTTTCACAAGGGGATTTTTAAATCCAAAAGCGACGGGGCGCGCTTAATTAAAAAACGTACTCGGGTTCAAGAATAGGCTTGTAATCCTGTGGCAATGGGAACGGGAAAGTGGCGATTTCATAAATACCCGCACCGGTACGAACAATCGTCATTCCGGCGCCTTTCGCCAGTCCCAGTGTCACTCCCGCAAGCGCATTTTCCTCGACGCTGACGTTGTAAATGTTCTTCGGAAGCTCCACCCAACCCGTCAACGCATTTGCGACGCCGCGGCCAAGTTTAGTGAATGCATCATTCGCGAAACAAACGGTTGCGGCCGAAAGCACCAGGACACAAATCACGCCCGGAACGAGCCTCCTCATCGCGATCCTTTTCATCAATTCCCCCGCTTCCCGAGCTCTAAAAATGCTAAGAATTTAATAAAACATTATGCTCTTTTTACTGGAATTATCTTAGCAAAAATGGCACCGTTGTCAACTCTTATTTTCCACATTTTCCACATTCTGGAGCTTTACAATTTCGTGGGATCGAGTTAGAATGACATCCATGGGTTCAGAGCATGTATGAGTCCTTCTACTCCCTCAAGCGGAAGCCTTTCGCAATCACAAGCAATCCTTTTTTTTTGTATTTAAGCCAGAGGCATAAAGAGGCTCTGTCGTACCTCACTTACGGAATCAAAGAACGCGTGGGTTTTATTGAAATTACCGGTGAAGTTGGGACCGGAAAAACCACGATCTGCCGCGCGCTCCTGAATCAGCTGGATGAAAAAACAAAAACAGCGTTTATTTTCAATTCGAGTTTGAGCGAACTCCAGCTTCTGCAAACGATCATCGAGGACCTGGGGATCAAAACGGACAAGAAAACACGGGGCGGGCTTTTTTCGGATCTCAACCGCTTTTTGATTGAACAACTCGCGCTCAATAACAATGTGGTGGTGATTATCGACGAGGCGCAAAACTTGAGTCTGCGGCTCTTGGAACAGATCCGCATGTTGTCCAATCTCGAGGCTGAAAACGAAAAGTTGCTTCAAATTGTGCTCGTGGGACAGCCCGAGCTCAGAGAAAAATTGAACTCCCCCAAACTGCGCCAACTCCGCCAAAGAATTTCGGTGCGCTATCATATGAAGGCGTTGGACAAGGAGGAGGTTCCGCGCTACATTGAGCACCGGTTAAAACTGGCGGGCGCCAACGGGGCCGCGCCGGTGTTCGAAGAAAAAGCGATCGGGGAAATCTACAATTACTCCGGCGGCATCCCAAGGCTTATCAATATCGTGTGCGACAAAGCACTTCTGACCGGTTTTGTGCTGGAAAAAAGAGTGATTGAGCCGTCCATCATCAGGCAATGCATTCAAGAAATTGAGGGAGGAAGCGATTCATGAGCATCATCAATGACGCCTTAAAAAAGGCCGGGAACTTGAAAGATCTTGAGCCGTTGCACGGTCAGGGTGAATTACGGCAAAATATTGGATTTGAAGTCCAAAAAAAACAGAGGCAGATTAACTGGGGCCCCATTTTTGTGCTGATGGTGCTTTTTTTGATCACGGGCCCGCTGATTGCCCCGGTTTTCTCCACCTCCTTCAAACGGCCGGTTTTTTTTGGGTCTTCGGCGCCTTCCAAGGCGTCTTACGAGGTACCGATAGAAGCCGCAAGCGTCCCTGCAAGCACTTCGCTTCAAAACAGAAAAACCCAGTTCGGTCTTGAAGAGATTCCTCTGGCCGTCCCGCCCAAACTAAACCTGACCGGCATTGTATTTTCTCAGGAAGGTTCTTACTGCATTCTCAACGATAAGGTGATGAGAACGGGTGAAGAGAGCGGCGGTGCAAAACTTACGAAGGTAAGCCCAGGCGAAGTCAAACTGCTCTACCAGGGCGAAGAGATTACGCTGTCGGTTCCCGAGTAAATCCCTTAACTTCTAGCCTTTCCGTTTTAAAAGACAATTAGAAATAACCGTCAGCGGGATATTTTTTACGATCGTCGTCTTTCCAAGGTAAACAGGCAGAACGAAGCGGTTGGCGCCAAGTTCTGTCTTTTTATCGTAACCCATGGCCCTTAACAGCGCCTCCGTCGAAAGTGCTTTGGTATAAAGGGGCAGGTTGAACTTAAGCAAGGTTTTCTCGAGCCTCTCAATAAGCGTCGGATCCTTAAGAACACCCAACGCTTTAGCGATATCGCATGCGACGAGCATCCCGACCCCCACGGCCTCTCCGTGCGTGTAGCGGCCTGAGTAGCCGGAGGCCGCCTCAATCGCGTGCCCCGCGGTGTGCCCGAAATTCAGCACCATGCGAACGTCCCTCTTGTCCCATTCATCCCGGGAAACCAGCTTGGCCTTGATTTTTACCGAGCGTTGTATGACCTTTTCAAGTAACCGATGGTTTTTCCGAAACTCCCCGAGCCCTTCTCTTTCCAACATTAAAAATAAATGCGGGTCTTTAATCACGCCGTACTTGATAACTTCCGCAAACCCGTCGCTCCAATGCCTGTCCGGAAGGCTGTCCAAAAGACTCGTGTCCGATAACACAAGCCTCGGTTGATAGATAGCTCCCAAGAGATTCTTGCCTTGCGGCAAATCAATCGAGGTCTTGCCGCCGATGGCCGAATCGACCTGCGCCGTCAGCGTCGTAGGAATCTGCACGTACGGGATGCCGCGGCGATAAACGGAGGCTGCAAACCCCGTCAGGTCCCCCACGACTCCACCGCCCAGCGCCACTAAAAAAAGTGATTTGCCTTTGCCGTCGGCGCTGGACAACGCGCGGATCAGTTTTAAAAAAACGGCCTGGGACTTCGAGCTCTCAGAACTCTTGGAATAAGGCGCGATAAAAAAACAGGGCTCAATTCCTTCGCGCAACAACGCACTCTTGAGAGAGTCGGCGTATAAATCCGCAACGGGTTTCTGGGAGACGATCACCGCGCGGTACTGGGCAAGTCTTTGCTTTCTTAAAATCCGCCCGGCATCCGAGAACCCCCCCCGACCGATGAAGACAGGATAAGATCTTTCTTTCAGCGCGACGCGGACCGTAGGCATTACTGAGCTTTCACGGCTTGAGGCGTCGGAGGGGCCGCGGGCTTCTCCGGGCCAGCGGCGCCGGCCGAGGCCGGAACAGCCGCTTCCGCCGCTTTCTCTTTCTTGACTTTCAATCTCTGCATTTTAACTTTTGGAATGCCCAGCACCGAACGCTCCTCGCTCCAAAGCTTTTTGTCCTTTAGAATCTTAAGACGTTCGTACCTTTTCAAAACGGAACGGTGTTTTTTCCCTTTTCCACCGCCCCTGAGACTCGAATGAATAGACATGGCCTTATGATCCCCTCTTTATTAAATATTATCTGCGCCGGATAAAACAATCCCGAAATTTATCCGAGAAATTCTTCAGGTTTCTATGCGCATCCTCTTTTGAAACATACTGCCCGGCACAAACCTGATAATAATCACCGCTGGGAATAATAAATGCGGTGTGCCCTTTCTTGCGTAACCCTGCCACCTCTTTTTCCGCCAAATCCTCTTTTTTATACGTCACCAGCTGAATCGTGTACGGCTTTCCAAGGCCAGGAACCAACGCTCCGGGAAGGGCTTCCTTCGCCTTAAGCGTTGCTTGTTGCGCCTGCGCTATTTTTCTGTCCATGGAAGCGACGGATACAGACGGTTGACGGACCGTCGAGTTCCTGCCTTGCGGCGTGGCCGCCGCCGGCTTAACGGAGGCAATGCCCGGCCGAGCGGAGGTTGTCAACGACTTCCCTCTTAAAATCCCTAAAAAGAACACTAAACAAGCGGTTAAAACCAGGAGAATGCCGGCCAGAAGAATCTGCTCAATCGAGGTGCTGATCAGAATCGGTTTCTGCGCTTTCTGAAGCGAGGGAAACCGGGGTTTTGATTTGGAGGCGGGAGCCCCCAAATCTCCAAAAAACTCCTGCTGTATCTCGTCTTGCTTAATCTCCGTCATTTTTACAGGTTTTAACCGGGCGGTAGTATACCAAATTCAGCTCCAATCCGCCTTAAAAAACGGGCCTTTCCCTCCGATGGCCGTCAGCGTATGCGGGTGATACAAGACCCTTAAGCCCTGCCAATCATCCGGCCTCCGGATAAGACGGGACCTGAATAAGGCGGGAAACCTTTCAAGCAATGGATTATGAAGCAAAAGCAATAAATGGATACGGTGTATTTTTGATTTATTAACCGTGACTCCTCCTTGTAAACGGAAGTCTTTTGAAACGCATTCCACGAGATGATAGCCAATACCCGCCTCGGCCCTTGAAATACTGAGTCGCAACCGGTCCACGGTCAGCGCCTGTTCCGACAGATCCATCTTAGTCAACAGCGAAAGCGCCGCTTTTTTATAAAAATCGGCAGGCACCGTCAGGTTTTCCATGACCACCACCGTCTCTTCACGACCTTGGGTCCGAAAAGGAAACGCCTTTAATTCCATGAGGCCCGGCCCCGAATGAAGCTTTGGGGAATCCGGAGCCGCTGAAATATCCGCAGAATCAAAATGGGTCCTCCTCCAGCGTTCGATCCTGGCGTGGTGAACCGAAACGTTAATACCGAATTTACGGGAAAAGTAAGCGGACAAAAAGGGGTCGAGCCAAGCCCCTTCGATCGGCAGCCAGTAGCTCAGCGCCAATAGAAGAACAACCAATAAAATAAGAATGGAAAGGATTCTCACTTACTTATCTTGGAAGTCAGGGAGGCGAGCTCTTTTTTTGACAACAGGCAGGAGTACCCGATGGTGGAGGGGGTTCGATGGGCCTTTAAAC
Organism: Omnitrophica bacterium RIFCSPHIGHO2_02_FULL_51_18; assembly: GCA_001804125.1. Taxonomy (GTDB): domain Bacteria; phylum Omnitrophota; class Gorgyraeia; order 2-02-FULL-51-18; family 2-02-FULL-51-18; genus 2-02-FULL-51-18. The sequence continues at coordinate 37,047 of MHFI01000004.1, read as the reverse complement.
AATTCATCTCCGCCAATGCTTCCAGAGCCACGCGGACTTTGATGAGGCTCGCGTCGATCCAGGTGGCAATCCCGCGAGGCGTGTCCACGCTCCCCTCATTCTCAAGAAAAAACCCGAGGATCGCCTGGTAAATGTCGGACTTTAAAATCCTGGTTCGAGAACCTGCTTTAATGGGCATGTTGAATGTATTTGTAATATCCCTCTTTTTGCACGATGTGGATAAACACCTCCACAATTTTTGGATCAAACTGCGTGCCGCTGTTCCGGGTGATCTCATCCAGCGCCTCTTTCAAGGTCACACGATTCCGGTACGGCCGGCCCGTAATAATCGCTTCAAACGCGTTGATCACGGAGAGAGCCCTGGCGCCTATGGGGATCTTGTCCCCCTTCAGGCCTTCGGGGTAACCGGTGCCGTCAAACTTCTCGCGCGAATAAAGAATAATCGGAACCACCGTTTTAAGGCTTTCAAACGACTGCACGATCTTAGCGCCCTTGATCGGGTGCTCACGGATCAATTGGTATTCTTCTCCGGTGAGCTTTGTCGGCTTTTTTAAGATCTCTTCAGGAATCCCGATCTTGGCCGTATCTTTCAAAAGCGTCGCATAATGAAGCGCCTGTGTGTCTTCTTCGCTTAGATGCAGTTCCTCCGCCATGCGGAGCGCGATCCTTAAGAAAGCCTCGGGCGAAGCCATGTTTGGGATGCGCGTGCCCAGGATCACCGCCAGCGATTGGATGGTCCCGAGCGTCACTTTTCTTTGCTCCTCATAAAGTTGGGCGTTTTTAATCGCAATCACCGCTTCTTCGGCGAGCGTCGTCAGGATCTCAAGATCAAAATAAGAGAATCCCTTTTTGTCCTTTTTATCCGTCACCGTCAGCACCCCGATCACGTCCTCGTCGATCAGCGGGATGCAGATTGTTGATTTTCTTAAAACCGATTTTGCCGTTTTGGCCACACGGCCCTCGGAACCGGATGAACTCACAAGGATTTTGGCGTGTTTCGCTTTCGTTTTTGGATAGCCGACGAGCGCCTTGCACACCAGGTGTTTCTTTGGCTTCTCAAAAAGATAAATAGAACAGCGGTTGGATCGCAATACTTGCGCCGTTAAGTGCGCAAGCCGCGAAATGAGTTCGTCCAGATTTAAGGTAGAATTAATGATGCGGTGAACCGTATGCACCGTGGAAAGTGCGATGGCCCGCGGACGTATCGTCGCTGAAAGCCGGCTGATTTCTTCTTTTTTTGCGCAATTATCGAGAATCAAATGGAGGTGTTCGGAAAACATATCCAGCGTTTCCTGCGAGATCCCGTTCTTCAAGCCGATCAGCCCGAAATAACCGATCAGACGGTCGTCCATCACAAGCGGCACGCAAAAATTCAAGAGCTTCTTTTCGATCGTAAATAAATAAGGACTTTTTTCCTTCGACCGTCGTTTCAAAACGTCGGCTATCGCCTGGGTGGTACGCAGTCTCCGAACCCGAGGATCATGCCAAATTTCATAGGAGCCCTCCAAAGATTTCTCGAAAAGCTTCGGTTGGCCGTTTAATTTAAAAGACACCCACCAAATCGGATGACCCAGCAGGAAATCGTAAGAAACGCGGAGTTTCCTCAGACTCTCATGTGACTTAAAAAAATCGAAGATCTCTTTGTCATTTGTCAGGGTCGTTTTCACTCCGTTAGATCTCCTAATCTCGTTGACTAAACCTTCTCATAGGGTTCAAAAAACTTCCGGTATTCATCCTGCGCATAACGATCCGTCATTCCCGCGATATAATCGCAGATCACGCGATGCGCTCCCTCGGTTTTAAGCCTCCGTTGGCTCCCGGGCGGCAGCTGCTCAGGCCTGGAAAGGTACACTTCAAAAAGCGCACGGATAAAACGGCGCGCTTTGTCGCTCATGCGCACGACGCGATAATGCCGGTAGAGCTTTTCTCTTAGGAAAGCTCTGAGCGCTTCCCTTTTTTTAGTGAGTTCAGAGCTGAACGAAACCGCAAAGCGGGGGATCTTGAGCGCGTGTTCGGGTTTCCGTATATTGGCTTTTCGGATGTTCCTCGCGGACTGGTTTAAAAGGTCCGTGACTTCCAGGTTGATCAGTCCCCGGATAATTTGGTAACGCCTGACTTCGGGATTTGAAATCGCGCGCTTTAAGACTCTTTGCTTGGCGTACCTCCAGAGCTCAAGTTTGGCCAAATCAGTCTCCGAAATAAGGCCGGAGGTAAGCCCGTCATCCACATCATGATTGTCATAGGCAATCTCATCCGCCAGGTCCACCGCTTGAGACTCCAGCGACGGGGAGTTGAAAAGCTCGAAAGGCCCCATGTCCCTGCGGTTGGCTTCCTCGACGAGTTCCGGATGCTTAAAAAGACCACTGCGGGACTCGTAGGTCAGGTTGAGGCCCCGAAAATCGGGATACCGCTCTTCCAAATAGTCCACGATGCGAAGGCTCTGTAGATTATGGTCAAAACCCATATGGTCCTTCATGAGCTCCTTTAGTTCATCCTCACCGGCATGCCCAAACGGTGTGTGCCCGAGATCATGCGCCAACGTAATCGTCTCCACAAGATCGCTGTTAAGGCCCAGCGCTTTTGCGATCGCGCGCGCGATTTGGCTGGTCTCAAGCGAATGCGTAAGCCGCGTGCGGTAATAATCGCCTTCGTGATTGACAAAAACTTGAGTTTTATATTCCAGCCGGCGAAACGCCGTGCTGTGCACGATGCGATCACGATCTCTTTGGAAAGCCGTACGGTAGGGATGCTCTTTTTCTTCACGGACTCTTCCGCGGCTCTGCGCGCTTTTGGCCGCGTAAGGAGCGAGTGTCGCCAGCTCCCACTTTTCCATCTCTTGGCGCGTGACGAGGTAAAGTTTAGCGTGATGCGGCATCAAATCAGGCTTTGGCGGCCGCGGGAGAATCGTTTTCGGCAACAATAATGGGGGCCGCGCCATACACGTCCATCAGCGCATTGATCTTGGAAAGACCGAGAGTGAAAACCTTTTTTTCCTTGGCGAGCAGTTTCGCATTGTCATCGACGCCGCGAAACGCCAAAAGCACTTTCGTGGCCGCCTCCTTTTTGCCCGGCGAAACCCCCTGGACAAGCTCAAGCACCTCTTTTTCCGTGGCCTTTTGTTCCACGATCTTACAAACCCAGCAGGCGCCGTGACCTTTGGCAACAATCTTGCGAAAACTTTGGTCCTTAAGCCGCCCCGGGGGCTGGGATTTCACAATCTCGGTGAAATAAGGGAGTTTTCTTTTTCGCTCGCCAAACTCAATCAAATCGTTACGAAACAAGGAAAAAAGCCCGAGCACGCGGTCCGCGATATCCAGTTTTAACAACTCTTCGTGTTCGACCACCTTCGCCTCGATGCGGCCCATAAAATCCTCCGCCTTGCCGACGGCTTCCAGGAGCGAAAGTTCCTTATGTTCGTAAACCTCTTTGAGCCAAAATTTGAACATCTTATTATGAAAACGATAGAACACGCCCGTTTTAATGATGAGTTCGCGCTCCATGAGCTCCTGTAACAACCTCGAAGTTTCCGATTGGCTGCGATTGAGGGCTGCGGCGATGTCCTTCAATTTATTCACGCCCCCCGCCAACAGCGTCAGTGCCAAGACCGGCAGGCCGCGCGAACCGCCCTGCATCCAGGGCGAAATAAGCTTCAAAAAATACTGGTTTAAAATACCCTGGGACTCGTACAAAACTTTCAGAAAAACTTCCGCGATTGTCACCCGGGATAGTTCATTTTCCGATTTTGCCAGGGCGCGCTCTCTCAAGGTGCCGGTGATCGTCTGCAAAAAGAAAGGGTGGCCGTCGGTAAATGCCACGAGAAAATTCTTAAGGTTTTCGGAAATACCGATGGGCGAAAGCTTCCTCTGAATAAACTGAAACGAGGTCTCAAAATCAAACGGTTCGAGATACACCCGCTCAAAGTTGCCGAAAAGAAGCGATAATTTTTCGGCGAGGATCTTACGGCTCGCAGAAAATGAGGAACTGGCCAAAAGATACATCGTGTCCTTTTGCACCATGATACGCTTTCCAAAGTCCGAAAACGCGTTTCGGACGCCAAGATCCCCCAGCCGATGAAATTCATCAAGAATCACAATACAGTTTTTCTCTGTTTCCTGTTTCACGATCGGCGTGAGCTCAAAAAGCTTCGAATAGGCCTCTTCGCTGTGACGCCGCTTAAGAAGCGCCACGATCTCCGTTACTCGGAGCACCGTTTTCGGAATGATCGGCTCGGCTTTTTTTGAAAGACCCGAAAGCGACTCAGTGGGGCTCACCGCGCCCCGGCCTGCCAGGCACTGGTAAAGAAGCGAGCGAATAAACTGCTCGACGAAATAGTCAAGCGCCTGGATCTTTATTTCGACATAGATCGCCAGAATGCCGGGTTCTTTGAAGCTATGCAGGAATTGCCGGAGGAGGGAGGTCTTGCCTAACTGCTGGTGCCCGATAATCGCTACATTCTGGCGATAGCCAGACTTGAGCGCTCGGGCCCTTTTAACAATCAACTCAATAATGTCTTGGCGGCCAAAGAAATCTTCGCCGACAACAGGGTCACTGAACATGACAGTAAACCTTGATCCTTCGAGTCAGAATAATTTAAAAAAATATCGAAAGTATTGCCAGAATTTCACCGGGACTCATGATACTCCCGAGACACGCGGCACGTCAAAAGAAATGTCAGAGAAATCATAAAAATAATGGATTTTTCTTGACATTGGATACAGTTTTGTCCTGCTTCGCCAAGGCTTCGCAGGACACTTCGAAGCTCGACGAAAGCTCTGCAACGCAGAGATTTCGGAGAGCGAAGAAGTGAGCGGGTGAAGGGAATCGAACCCTCATCTAAAGCTTGGGAAGCTTTCATTCTGCCACTGAACTACACCCGCAAATTTACTTCGTAAATTTCCATAAGGGGAAACTTCCAGTTTCCCCCTCTTGGCGCTCGCCTCCGCATGAAAAAATACCTGGCTCGCTGTCACCCCCTTCGGAGCGGAAAACTTGCAAATCCAGCTATACCACAAGAAGAAGGGGGCTAATCCCCCTTCTTCTTGTGTATTAATAACCCCCTTAAGGGGTCAGTCCCTGAAAATTGAATTTTATGCCGTAAAATTGTCAACTACTGACACTTTTATGTTTTTAACGAAATGAATGAGCAGACGCGGCATCTAGTAAATTCTTCTTGGAGTGATTTAAGATGTGCTCATCCTCGGTCACAAGGGTCGCGCCGATACTTTTAGCCGTCGCCACAAGAATCCTGTCCGCAGGATCGCCGCCAAATTCTTTCCCAAGCTGACAACTCTCAATCGCAATTTCAGGCGTCAACGGCACCAAAGAAATCCCGGGGGCATGGAGAGCTCTGTGAACCCATTCGAGACAGCTATAAGGCAAGTCAATCCTCCCTTTATGTTCGAGCATCCCGACTTCCCACACGGAAATTATAGAAACACGAATGCCTGAGTTTGCCGACAGACGGTCGATAAGTCTTAAAAAGTTTGGGGAGCTGAGTTTTTTATCACCGTTGATGAGCCAAATCCATATGTGCGTATCCAGAAGAACAATATCCGGCTTAGGTTGACGCATCGGCTTCCCATTTTTCACCCGTCGGAGAAACGATGTCGCCCTTCACCCTGACGGAATTCCTCAGGAATCCAAAAAGTGACTTTTCTTTTTCTGCCTCTACAGGAACCAATTTGGCGACGGGCTTACCGAACTTTGTGATAACAATTTCTTCATGGGTGTCCCGCACTTCATCCATCAATTGTAAACACTTTGTTTTAAAAACGCCTGCCGGCATATTCATGGGATCCTCCTATCTATGACTATGGTAATATTACCATAGTTTTATAGGATTGTCAAGCGCCTCTGACAAATCACAGTTAAAATCGTGTTAAGCGCCTAAAATGCCGGTAACGACGTTCAATCTCCACCCGCTTAAGGTCTACCAACCGATTCAGACTGAAACTCTCCACATTGTAGGACGCCAGGACACTCCCGTAGATTGCTGCCTGCCGCACCACGGATTCGTTCAAACGCGGCGACCTCGTCAGGTATCCGATAAATCCTCCCGCGAAAGAATCTCCGGCGCCGGTGGGATCAAAAACCTTTTCTAAAAGATAGGCTGGGGCCAGAAATATAAAATCCTTCGAAAAACAAATCACGCCATGCTCCCCCTTTTTGATCAAGAGAAGCCTGGGCCCGAAACTCAAGATACGCTTGGAGGCCCGGATCAAATTATATTCGCCGGAGAGTTCTCGCGCCTCCGCGTCGTTGCAGAGAAATATATCCACCTTCTTCAAGAGCTTTTGAAGCGCCTTTCTCTTATTTTCGATCCAGAAATTCATCGTGTCGCAGGCTACAAGCCACGGATCGTGGACCTGGTTTAGAACGGTGAACTGAAGCTCCGGGTCGATATTGGCCAAAAACACATAACGACTGCTGCGGGCCTCCGGAGAAACTTTGGGCCGGAAATGCTGAAAAACATTAAGCTCTGTTCTTAGCGTATGCGCGGTATTCAGGTCAAAATCGTAAAAACCGGACCAACGAAACGTTTTTCCCTTCTGAACCTCAATGCCGCTTGTATCGACACCCAGTAAGCGCATCGCTTCCAGATGTTTGCCTGGAAAATCGCTCCCCACCACTGCGATTACGGAAACCGGCGAAAAAAAACGCGCACTTGCGCTGAAATAAGTCGCGGAGCCGCCGAGCGCCTCGTTCACTCTGCCAAAAGGCGTTTTAACGGTATCGAGCGCAACGGAACCGACGGCTAGAATAGGATTTTTTTTCATAGAAAAAATCTCGCTATGTTTCTTGCCGCGCTTTCTGGATCTTTGCTATCTATCACGGCCCTCACGACCGCCACCGCTGTTGCACCCGCTTCACGCACCTGGGAAGCGTTTGATTCATTGATGCCACCGATCGCCACAAAAGGTATTCTAATATTCTGAGCGGCAAAACGCACTAAGTCCAACCCTACGGACGCGACGCCTGGCTTTGTGGGCGTGCTGAAAACAGGGCCGACCCCTATATAATCAAAACCCTCTTCTTGGGCTTCGATTATCTGCTCTCGGCTGTGTGTTGAGCGGCCGATAATCGCCGCGTCTCCTAAAACTAAACGCGCTTCCTTAAGCGGCCCGTCATTCTGTCCCAAATGCACGCCTTGAGCGCCGGAAAGACCGGCGACGCGGACACGGTCATTCACAATGAGCGGAACGTTTTTTGAACGCGTAACCTTGAGGATCTCCTTGGCAAGATGAGTCAGTTCCTCATCGGAAGCCTCTTTATCTCGAAGCTGAATCACGCTGGCTCCACCCTGGATCGCCGCGCGAATAAGTTCAGGAAGCGGTTTTTCTTTTGCCGCCGAGGGGTCCGTGATGACGTAGAGCTTCCAGTTTTGGCAGAGTTCTTTTTTCGATGGAATAGACATCAAATCTCACCTTCTTGAATGTGTCGGAAATATTTCGATCGATTAATTTGGAAACCTCTTCCAGAACCCTCAAAGACTCTTTGACGCGCCCTATATTGGCGGCAAAAAGACCAAACGCGCCCTCGCGCGGTTTTTCGAGGACCGAAGGCTCCTTTCCCACGTCAGACCTGACATCCCGCGCGGACAGGAGCTCCGAAACCGGCACCGGCATTTTTTGGACACAACCGCTCACGGCATGACGGACTCTTTTCAAGTCCCTCGTCAAAACTTTATCCTCGAGCACAAACCGCGTGATCTCTTCGCAAACCCTCAAACCCTCCCGCGAGCGGTTGAAATTGGCGTCTAAGATTCTCAAGATTTGTTTCACAAATGGCTTTTAATTTTTTCAAGGAGCGCTGTCGTGGAAAAACCTTTCACATACGGCAGCGACAACACCTTCCCGCCGTAAGATTCTACAAAGGCGCTGCCGACAATATCTTTTTTCTTCCAATCCCCGCCCTTCACGAGAAAATCCGGGCGAATTGCCTGAATCAGCCTAAGCGGCGTGGGTTCTGAAAAAAACACCAAAAAATCGACCGCCGAAAGCGCACTTAAGACTTCTGCCCTCTCCTTTTGCGGAGTCACAGGCCTTTGTGGCCCCTTAACGGCTCTCACGGACAAATCCGTATTCAAACCTATCACCAACACGTGACCCAATGATTTCGATCTGCTTAAATATCGCACATGGCCGACGTGCAAAATATCAAAACAGCCGTTCGTAAAAACTATTTTTTTTTTGTGTTTCTTAAGTCGCGACAATAAAGGCATGAGTTCCTTGACGGTCTTTAGCTTCGGAAGTATAGACATGATTACACCTTTAGCGCAGATAGGTTGTTCAATAATGTCATCTCGAGGAGCTTTAGCGACGAGAGATCTCATCACACAACTTGATGAGATTTCTCGCTTCGTCCCGTTAGAAATGCGATTTCTAACGGGACTTCGCTCGAAATGACACATGGGTTTAGAGTAACTCATCCACGCGCTCGCAGATGATATGACCAATCATGATATGCGATTCCTGGATTCTCGCTGTTTTCTGTGAAGGAACGACCAGCGACAGATCCACCAACCCATGAAGCTTGCCACCGTCCCGACCGGACAGGCCAATCGTAAAAAGCCCTTTGGACTTCGCCTTTTGGATACCGAGCAGGACATTCTCGGAGTTGCCGCTTGTGGAAATCCCAAACGCCACATCGCCCTTTTGTCCCAGCGCCTCAATCTGGCGCTCGAAAATATGGTCAAAACCGTAATCATTGCCGACAGCTGTCAAGATCGAGGCGTCTGTTGTGAGCGCGATGGCCGGTACCCCACGCCTTTCCTTCTCATACCGGCCCACAAACTCCGCCGCCAGATGCTGGCTGTCGCTGGCTGAGCCGCCGTTGCCGAAGAAAAGCACCTTATGGCCATTCTTAAGAGCCCCGTAAATAGTTTTTGTCGCTTTTTCAATAAGCGGCACATGAGTCTTGAGCAGAGACTCTTTGGTCCGAATGCTCTCCTGAATGTCTTTTTCAATTTTATCAATCATTGTCTAACCAAAAAATACCTTTGCCATTTCATAGAAGGAGGGGTCCACGGTTTTGAGCTTTCCGACGGCCACCTCGATGGCGACCGACACGATTTCGGTGCCTTTCAGGGCCACCATCTGGCCAAACTGGCCCGCCCTCACCAATTCAACGGCCTTGGAGCCAAAGCGCGTACCCAGCACGCGGTCGTAGGCAGTGGCGCTTCCGCCGCGCTGAATGTGGCCCAGCACCGTGACGCGGGTTTCACACTTCGTACTTTCTTCTATCTTCTGTGCCAGCAACTCCCCGATACCGCCGAGCCGACTGTGGCCAAAATCATCGAGTTTTTTTCCGACCAGCACTTCACTGCCCTCAAACTTGGCGCCTTCGGCCACCACGACGATGCTGAACTGCTTCCCGCGGCGCTGCCTCCTTTGGATCACATCCAGCACTTCATTTATCCTGATCGGGATTTCCGGAATCAAAATCAGGTCCGCGCCGCCCGCGATCCCCGAGTGAAGCGCGATCCAACCCGCATGGCGGCCCATGACTTCCACCACCATGATGCGATGGTGGCTCTCGGCTGTTGAGTGAAGGCGGTCAATCGCTTCCATGGCGATATTGACAGCCGTGTCAAAACCAAACGTAAAATCCGTTCCTGAAAGGTCATTGTCAATGGTCTTCGGGACACCCACCACCTTAAAACCGTCCTTATAAAGCTTCGCGGCCACTCCCAGCGTGTCTTCGCCGCCGATCACGATCAGCGCGTCAAGCCCCAATGATTTAAAATGACTCTTCAGCTTCTCAAGCTTCGCGGGATCCCCATAAGGATTGGTGCGGCTCGTGCCCAAGATCGTCCCACCCCGGTGAATAATCCCGGATACGGCGCCGAGGTCCAGAGGCCGCGCGGTGTTTTCCACAAGGCCTTTCCAGCCATTTTCAATCCCCATCACCTGATATCCGTAATGATGCGCGGTGCGTACCGTGGCGCGAATCACCGGATTCAGACCCGGACAGTCTCCGCCGCCGGTCAAAACCCCTATTTTCATTTTTTCTCCTCCTGACTTTCATCCCCGTTCTTGTCTCCCCACTCGCCGAGCACGCGCTGGATAAAATCCGTGTACATCTGGCCCCGGCGGAAAACGGGATTTTTTAGTATCTCCTTATGGAGAGAAATCGTGGTTTTGATGGGCTCCACAATAAATTCCTCAAGCGCGCGCTGCATGATGCTGATCGCCTCGCCGCGGTTGCGGCCATGGGACATGAGCTTCCCGATCATCGAATCATAATAAGGCAATACCGTGTAACCCGCATAGGCGTGGCTATCCAAGCGGATACCGGGGCCGCCCGGCGCGTTGTAACGCTCAATTTTCCCCGGACACGGCACAAAGTTATTGGAAGGGTCCTCCGCATTGATGCGGCACTCAATCGAATGGCCCTTCAGCGGAATCTTATCCTGTTTGATGACCGTGAGCTTCTCGCCGGTGGCGATACGGATCTGCTCCTTCACGATATCAATGCCCGTCACAAGCTCCGTGATCCCGTGCTCCACCTGCACGCGCGTGTTCATCTCAAGAAAATAAAATTTGCCGTCCGTATCCAATAAGAATTCCACCGTGCCCGCATTCACGTAGTTGACGGCTTTGGCCACTTTCATCGCGACGTCTCCCATTTTTTTTCGAAGCTTCCAATCGACTGAAGGAGAAGGCGCTTCCTCCAGAAGCTTCTGATGGCGCCGCTGGATCGTGCACTCTCTCTCGTAAAGATAAGTGATGTGCCCGTGGGAATCCGCCAAGAGCTGAATCTCGATGTGTTTGGGTTTCTCAATATACTTCTCAATGTAAACCGAAGGGCTGCCAAACGCAGTTTCCGCCTCGTGCTGGGCGGTCATCAAAGAGCCCACCAAACGCACTTCATTGTGGCACACCCGCAGGCCACGGCCGCCGCCGCCGGCCGATGCCTTGAGGATCACCGGGTATTTAATGCGTTTGGCGATCTTCAACGCTTCTTCCTTGTCCTTCACCTGTTCTTGAGCCCCGGGAATGATCGGCACGCCCACTTTTCGGACCGTTTCGCGCGCGGCCAACTTATCGCCCATGGAACGGATCGCCTGGGGGCTCGGGCCTATGAACTTGATCTGGCAGGATTCGCAGATCTCGGCAAAATGCGCGTTCTCGGAAAGAAACCCGTAACCCGGGTGAATCGCATCCACATCCGTGATTTCGGCGGCGCTGATAATGGCAGGGATGTTCAGATAGCTTTGCGAAACCGCCGCACTCCCGATACAAACGGCCTCATCCGCCAGATGCACGTGCGGGGAACTGGCGTCCGGCTCCGAATAAATCGCAACCGTCCGCACGCCGAGTTCCTTGCAGGCACGAATGATTCTCAAGGCAATTTCGCCGCGGTTAGCGACCAGGATTTTTGAAAACATTTTTAAGGATTACTCAAGAGAAAATAGAGGTTGGCCAAACTCTACAGGACTGCCGTTGTTCACTAAAATTTCGACGACCCTGCCCCGAATTTCGGACTTGATTTCATTCATGAGTTTCATGGCCTCTATGATGCAGACTACCTGCCCCACTTCCACCGGCGATCCCGCCTGGACAAACGAGGGCGCATCCGGAGCGGGCGATGCATAAAACGTGCCCACCATCGGCGACTTGATGAGGCTCTTAGGGGCGGGGGCAGGAGGTGTTGCGGCTTCCAGGTTTTGTGCCTTCTCGCGCGCGGACAACGACGCTCCTGGGACCGGATGCATCTGGGTAACCACCGATGGCTCGATGAAACCGGCCGCGTTTTTCTTGAGCCGGATCTTGACGCCGTCCTCTTCCATCTCCAGCTCCGTGAGATTGTTCTCATTCATGAGCTGGATCATCTCCTTGATTTCTTTAATATTCACCCTGAACCCTCTCAAGATATTGGCCGGTGCGGGTATCCACCCGAATCTTGTCGCCGGCATTCACGAACAACGGTACTTTAATCGTGGCCCCTGTTTCTACCTTTGCGGGCTTCGTACCGCTTTTGGCGGTGTCACCCCGGATGCCGGGCTCGGTTTCCTTAATTAGAAGGACCACGGACGAGGGAAGCTCCACCAAAAGAAGCTCTTCGCCGTTAAAACGACCGATGGCCTCAGAATCGTCTTTCATGAAATGCACCCTGTCTCCCAGAAGTGCTGCATCCACCACGACCTCATGGTAAGTTTCACTGTCCATAAAGTGGTAATGCCTGCCTTCATTGTATAGGTACTGGATGGGGCGCTGCTCGAGATAAATTTCCTCGAAACTATCGCCGGACCGGAACGCCTGCTCTAACATATTCCCCGTTTTGATATTGCGGAGCTTCGTGCGAACAATAGGCTGGCGTTGCTGCATTTTAACGAGCTGAAATTCTATGATTTCACAGAGTGCCTGGTCGACTTTTATGACAACCCCCGTTTTAAATTCGCTTGTCGAGATCACGCGTCAACACCTCAGCTCCGTTTTTTGTGATCAGCACCATATCTTCGATTCTGACCCCGAATTTCCCCGGCAAATAAATGCCCGGCTCCACTGTAATCACCATGCCCGGCTCCAGAACCGTGCCGCTTCTCGAGGACACGGCAGGCGCCTCGTGGACCTCAAGGCCCACCCCATGCCCGGCGCCGTGACCAAAATACCGGCCATAACCGGCCTTTTGAATGGCCTGCCGGCAGGCGCGGTCCACTTCACGAACCGGTACCCCCGGGCCCGCCTTCTGGATCCCGAGACGCTGGGCGCGCCAGACAATCTTATATATTTTTTGCAATAAAACGCTCATTTTACCTAAAAAAATAGGGCGGGTCAAATCCGAATGATAACCCCCATACACGACCCCCATGTCCACCAGAAGTATATGATTGTCTTTCACCGGCGTTTGGTTGGTTTGGCAATGGGGCATTGAGGAGCGGGCTCCGGCGGCAATGATAGTGTCGAAGGCGGGTTTCTCGGCCCCGAGAGTCTTGGTATAAAATTCGAGCCTCCCTTGTATCTCCCGTTCGGTCATGCCCGGCCGGGCGATATTTTTTACGTAATGGAAACCCTTGACGGCAATCTCAACTGACTTGCGGGTTTGATCAATCTCAAAAGCATCTTTTTTTTCTCTTAATTTTTCTACAAGTCCTCGGACCGGCCTCAACCTGTCCCGGCCCACATTCTTGCAAAGCACCTCATAAAAACTATGCGTAACCACCGAAGATTCAAAACCTATGGATTTCAGTTTATGTTTGGCGGCAAGTTCTGAGACAATCTCCGTCACCCCCCGCTTGCCGCGCAATAACACCTTAAATCCCCTGGCTTCTTCCTTCGCTTGCTCAAGATACCGGGAATCGGTAATAAAATACAGCCCTTTGGGTGAAACAAAAATCCAGGACTCGGTGCTCTTAAAACCGCTCAGGTAAGTCACGTTCGGCCAGGAACTCACGAGAAGCGAATCCAGGGAGTATTTCTCAAATAACTTAAACAGATTCTGAAGCCTCAAGTTCACCCCACCACCTCTTTTTGAAGCGACAACCCCACCACCTGTTTCTCCGATTGCAAAGCAATCAGTCCGCTTTGCGGACGAAACAGGTGGTGGGGCAACGTCGCTTCAGCGCTTTGCGCCAAAATTAAAAATTTTAAAAGAGGTGGTGGGGTCACTTGGCGTCTCTTTTTCCGGATTTTCCGGCGCCCGCCAATTCCAGCGCGGCCAAAAAACCCAGCTCATAACTCTCTTGTCCGAATCCCGAAATCTGGCCCACTGCCACCGGGGCCACCAGTGACTCGTGCCGGAACGGCTCACGGCTGTAGATATTGGAAAGATGCACCTCGATCACAGGCACCTTCACGGCCGCGACGGCGTCCCGAATCGCCACGCTCGTGTGCGTGTAGGCGGCGGGATTGATTACGATCGCATCCACCGTGCCGACGGAGGCTCCGATCTTGGACACAATCTCACCCTCATGATCGGACTGAAAAAATTCGACGGCCACGCGATGAGTGGCAGCCATTTTCTTTAAGGATTCGTTGATTTTCTTCAGGGTCACGGTGCCGTAAATCTCCGGCTCACGCTTTCCGAGCAGATTCAGGTTCGGTCCATGGATGACGAGTATTTTTTTCATAGCGACTCCTTTTAAAACTCACATGATATCTCGGGCTAAGCGCATAAATGACGCCCCCGATAATGCTTTGCAAAAATAAAAGCGCAAGAAACAAGACCCCGAGCGCCGCTGCATTGTGAGCTCCGATATGAGGCGCAAGAAAATAAACGTACGCCCCCTCCCGAATCCCCAGACCGTTGAGCGACGGCAGCATGCTGATGAGATGAACGACCGGCACCAAAAGAAAGAAATAAACCATCGGCGCAGTGGCGCCCAGCGCCCGAGCCATCAGATACAGCGCCCAAACGCTTACCACCTGACCGACAACGGATAAAAGCATGGCTTGCGCTATTACCGCTTTATGATTTTTGAAATTATGGAGACCGTCGTAAACTTTCCTTATTTTTTCTCCCAGATGAAACCGATTCAGGAGCCCCTCAACGAACCTGAAACGCCGCGCCACATTCCGATTGAACAAAAGAAAAAAACTAAAAAGCGCGGCGGCCAGGAACGAATAGATCAGGACGGGCACGACCGGATTCTCGCTGCCTTTTAGAAAAAAAACAAAGCTCACGCTCGGGATCGCAATGAACGTGAAAAGACCGAATAGTCTGTCCATCAAGACTGAAGTCACCGACTTGACAGGATGCCCGGTAATCCGGGCCGCACACATGGCCTTCACAATGTCGCCTCCCACCGACGTCGGAAGGAAATTATTGAAAAAACAGCCTATGAACGTCAGGTTGACGGACTCCACAAAGCGCATCGGAATGTTATCCGCGACAAAAATAAGCTTAAGGCGCCTGGCAATGATCAGGACCGCGGTCAGCGAAATAAATACGGCCAGGAGCAGCCTTGTTTGATCAATGCCCTTCAGCGCAGTGAGAATATCGGGAATATTGCCGCGCATCAGGTAAAACAACAGGCAAAGAAACCCGACACTGATGACGGTTCTTACCACGAAACTTTTCATAAACCAGGTATTGTAACACACCTCAAGGCCTCGGCGGCCATCTCGGGCGGCGTAGGATTTACGTAAAAGCCGGTACCGAGTTCAAAGCCCGCGACGCGGGTCAGCTGTGGAATAATCTCAACGTGCCAGTGATAGGTCTCAAATTCCTTCGAATACATCGGGATCGTATGAATCATGAAATTGAACGCAGGGTCTTTCAAAACCTTTTTGATCTTAACGAGCGTCGCTTTCAGGGCTTGGGCAAGCGCGTGCAAGCTTCGGTCCTCCACCGCATCAAAACTGGACTGGTGGTTTTTGGGTAAAATACAGTTTTCAAAAGGAAACCGCGAGGCAAACGGGCAAAGCGACACGAACTCGTCGTTTTCGAAAACCGTGAGTTTTTTCTCGGAACGTTCCTGGCTTATAATATCGCAATAGATACAGCGGTCCGAGGCTTCATGATAGGAGGTTGAACCCCGTATCTCTCCCAGTACGCGCGAAGGCACAATCGGAAGGCCGATGAGCTGCGAGTGAGGGTGTTCGAGGCTCGCCCCGGCCGAAGAACCGTAGTTCTTAAAAATGAGGATATACTTGAAGCGAGGGTCCTTCCTTAAGTCCAGGCAGCGGTCCCGAAAAGCCTTGAAGACAAGTTCCACGTGGTCCAACGGCAAATCCGCAAGCTGTTTGTTGTGATCGGGATTTTCAATAATCACTTCGTGGGCACCAAAACCTCCCACCTTTTCGTAAATCCCGATGCCTGCCTTTTCCGTGGACTCTTCGATCCGAAGCGCCGGAAACTTGTTCGGCACCACACGCACAAGCCAGCTCGAAGTATTCTTGGCGCCGCTCCGGCGTCCATGCACCAGGATTTCAGGAGGCGTCATCGCTTCATTCCCGGGGCAAAAAGGACACACTTTTGTGGATTGGGTATGAGGCTCAACCTGAAACTCGTCCGGTCTCTTGGGATTCTCGGTATTGACAATAATCCAGCGGCTCGTGATCGGATCTTTCCTTAATTGAGCCATCAGAAACTCTCCTTCGGGATTTCCGTTTCTTTTAAAAGATGCGCGGCGTCCTCCGGCGGCGTCGGATTGATGTGGATGCCGGTGCCCCATTCAAAACCGGCGTCGTGCGTCAGGCGCGGTGAAATCTGAAGGTACCAATGATAGTCTTCCTCAATCGTCTTCCAGTAAACGGCCTTTTTCTTATGGCGAAAGGGGGCGGTGTGGAAAATAAAGTTGAACGGCGGATCATTCAGCAGCGTTTTGATGCGCAATAGGCATTCCTTGAGGACAAACGCAAACGCCGGAAAATACTCGGGGGCCAGCTTGCCGAAGTCCGCACAATGCTTCTTGGGCAGGATCCAGACCTCAAACGGCGAGCGCGAGGCAAACGGACAGAACGCCAAAAAAGCGTCGTTCTCGGCCACAATCCGGGAGCCCTCCTCCCGCTCTCGTCTTAGGACATCACAAAAAACGCAGCGCTCCCTCCTTTCAAAATAACTTTGCGCGGCTTGAAGTTCTTCCTTGACGCGTTTCGGCGTAATCGGCGTCGCGATGAGCTGCGAACGCGTATGACGGATCACGTCACTGGCGGAGCCCGAGATCAGGCCGTGATTCTTAAACAAAAGCGCGTACTTGAATCTCGGGTCCTTCTCAAGCGCATTGAGCCGGTGCGTATAAACCTGTATCACCTTCTCGATTTCGGAAACGCCCAGCTCATCCAGATCATGCTTGTGTTTGGGGCTTTCAATGATAAGCTCATGCGTGCCCACGCCTTCCATCAAATCATAAATGCCCCGGCCCGTGCGATTCGACCCCTGATCGAGCGACAGGATAGGGAGTTTGCTTAAAATCGCCCGCACCAACCAACCGGGGCTGTTCGGCAAAGTACCGGGCTCACGAATCGCGGTCACTTCGCCCCCGGTTTCATCCTCCTTGCCTTCGCAAAACGGGCAAGGCCGTTCCTCTTTGATGTCGGCGGCACTGAACTCGACCGGACGCCTCGAGCGTTCAGTCGAAATGATCGTCCAGTATCCCACGACAGGGTCGCGCCTAAGTTCTGGCATTCGACTCTCCATGACCGTCTAAAAAATGCAATAGATCCGAAGGCGTGAGAGTCCCCACCACCTTATGGTTCTTGTCCTGCAAAATAAGGACCTCGCATTTTGTCTCCTTGAATTTTTTCACGACCTCGGCCACCGTCGCTTCCTTCGAAATCACCGCAAAATCCTTCTTCGCAATCTCCGCGATCGAAAGATCCCGTTCTTTCACGGTCAGATTAGGCACCGCAAGCTTTTCAAGCTTCCGGACATTGATGAGCCGGCGGTTGATAAATTCATAAAACTGCGTCGAAAGGATACGCTTGAAACTGACCGGCAACGGAACCACCGGACGCCCCTCAATAAAATCAAGATGCGTCCTGAACGCGGAGGATTGTGAACGCTGGTCCAGCGACAAGAGATAGCGTAATGAGCTGTCGGGCACCATGAATTCCTCCGCCTCGGGGATCGAAGCCAGGGACACAAGCTCATACACATCCTCCATCGAAATATTGAGCTCCTTGAATCCCCGGGCAATCTGGAACGAAAGACCCCCGTCCTGATCCCTGTAAAGGGGCGCATATTTTTCAAGCGTATCGATCGCATCCGCCAAAAAAACGCCCAACGCCACATCGGCGTTGTAGAGAATGCCGGCCATGATGAATGCGGCATCGTCCGATTGGCCCGGCCCGATCCGGTGGCGGATGTAAAAATAGCGCTGGTGCCTGGGATCCAGCGTGCCTTCGACGGCCACAATCAGCCCGCGCTTTTTATACTCCTCAATCTCATGCTCATGCGCTTCGTGCGCGAGGATCTCGCCGTCGAGATTCATGTCCAGCATCGTCTGGGTGTCGATGATGTAGCAGCGGCCTCCCCCTATTTTCATCCGGTAAAGATTTTCCGCCTCCTGACGGATATCCGGATTGTCCCTCAGGCCGCCCAGGTAAAGGCCTCGCAGCACATCGCGCGGGTTTACGCGGCGATCCTTGAATATTGAAATCCCAAGGATGGGTTCCCCGTGTTTATTTAAAAGTTTTTCCCTTTTTTCTCCATCCATCGCGACCGCTGTAAAATCAAGAACGTCGTCGATAATCGCCTGGCGGCCTGCCTTGATGTCTTCCGGATCTCGTTCCAGCGCCTTCACAACGTCGTCGACCGTCGTATTGACGTAGTTTCTTTTGTTGAACGCGCCGGCGCCGTTATGCGCGCGGCCTTCAAGGGATTGAATAAAGAGAAGATCTTCGATTTCGGGAGTGGTATCGAGATGTTCGTAGGACTTTAAAACTTCGTAATCCGCCTGAATAAGCTCTTTAGGCGCAACAGAATGTAAGTACATTTATCGCTCGATTATATCATCCGGAATGGTTTATTCAAACAATTGTCCCGTCTGGAGCGGAAAACCGTTCAAAAAATCCCCGGCTGAGAGCAGGTTTCGCCCCTCAAGCTTGAGAGTTTTAATTTCCACGGGAAAATCCGCGGTGGCCACCCAAATTCCCTTCTCCTGGGAAGCGTCCAAAATGACGCCCGGAGCGCGGCCTCTGGGCACCTCGGAGCCGCTGATTCCCACGCCGTCTATGATCAACCGCTTGCCTCCGTAAAAGGTGTAAGAGGTTGGCCATTCCTTCATAGCGCGTACGCGGTCCCGGATCTCCCGTGCCTTCCTTTTCCAGTCGATACGGCCGTCTTCCTTGGTCAGTTTTCTGGCATAACTGGCGCAGGACTCCTCCTGAGGGACGAACGTTGCGCCGTCACGCTCAACTTGCCCGACGGCTTCCAGCAGCGTCTGGCTGCCGAGCCGGCCGAGCCGCTCTTCAAGAGAAAAGATATCGTCGCCCGGCAAAATATCGGCCTTTTTCTGAAGCACCACATCGCCTGCGTCCAATCGCTCCACCATGCGCATCACGGTCACACCGGTCTGGGTGTCGCCGTTTATGATCGCCCAGTGCATCGGCGCGGCACCCCGATAACGCGGCAAAAGCGAGGGGTGAACATTTAACGTCATCCGTTTTGGAAGCTCCAATAACGCTCTAGGCAAAATAAGCCCGAAAGAAACCACCACAAAAAGGTCAGCCTGAACCCTGCGGACCTTTTCCAAGAATTCCTTCGACCTTATTTCCGAAGCCTCGAGGCACGGGAACTGGTTGTTATGGGCCCAGTGTTTCACCGGCGAGGGCCGGGGTTTAAGATTTCTTCCCTGGGATTTGTCGGAAGTGGTGACCAGAAGCTCGGTCGAATGCGCGGATCCCTTAAGCGCCTCGAGCGATGCAATTCCAAAAGCGCTCGTTCCAAAAAAAATTAATCTCATCCCGCCCTTTCGGTCTGCATTTCTTCCGTCATAGGTGCCAAATAACTGCCTGAAAGGGCGGGACTCATGTTTTTTTGCGGGATAACCTCTTGGAAAGTTTCTTGCGGGTGAGGCGGCTTTTCACGAAGCCCAACCGGTCGATAAAAAGAAACCCGTTCAGGTGGTCCACCTCATGCTGAAAAATGCGCGCCAGGAGCCCTTCGGCCTTCACTTCCACGACCCTGCCTTCCAGCGTCATCGCGCGGAGCCACACGCGCTTAAAACGCCTGACCGGTTCATAAAATTCCGGAACGCTGAGGCAGCCCTCGAATTCCTTGATCCGGCCCTGCTTCTTCGTGATCCTTGGATTAAAAAACACAAGCTCCCCGCCTCGGACATGGTCGGCGCTGGCGACAAAAATCCGCTTCGAGACGCCCACCTGGTTTGCGGCCAACCCCACCCCTTTTTCGGCGTACATCGTATCAATCATATCGCGCACGAGTTTTTTCTCCTCGGCCGTGATCGAAACAACCTCAGCCGTTTTTGTCTTTAAAACCTTATGGGGAAATTTTACGACAGGCAAAATAGCCATTCAAATCTCCTCTGTCATTGCGAGGAGCAAAGCGACGAAGCAATCTCATTTCTAACGTCATCTCGAGCCCGACATATTTCTGTCGGGCGAGAGATCTCATAACACGATTTGTTGAGATTTCTCGCTTCGCTCGAAATGACAATGCAGAGATTGCCACGCTCCTCCGAATACGTCGGGGCTCGCAATGACACTTCAAATTGCGTTATTCTAACATCTCCTTTATTGAGGGTCTACATCCACCGTAAAACTGACCTTTATTTTCTTAAACTCCTGAATGGCCGCGCGCAGCACCGGATTAATGATTTCCACCGACGGCCCCTTGAGATACAGGTTCCACCTGAACTGCCCCTTTTCCTTTGAAACCAGGCAGGGCGCCGGACCCAGGGTCTTGATCGGGGTGCCGGCCAGTTTCGGCTCCAGAAACTTAGAAAAAGCGAGGATCTGCCGCAGGACTTCCTTTTCACTCAGGCCGCTCACCACGATTTTCACAAGATGCGTGAAAGGAGGCATCCCGACTTCTTTTCGGAGCGCAATTTCCTTCTCATAAAACTCAAGGTAATCATGGTCCTTGGCGCTTTGTATCGCGTAGTGATGCGGCACGTACGTCTGGACAATCACCTTGCCGGGAATGTCACCGCGGCCGGCGCGGCCGGCGACTTGAGTCAGGAGATCGAATGTTCTCTCCGCAGCCCTGAAGTCAGGGATGTGGAGCGCGGTATCCGCCGAGATCACGCCGATCAGGGACACATTCGGAAAATCGTGGCCCTTCGCAATCATCTGCGTGCCGACTAAAATATCAATCTCTTTTCTTTTAAACGCGCGCAAGATTATTTCGTGCGCGTCTTTTCGTGAAGTGCTGTCCGAATCCATGCGTCCGACGCGCGCCTCCGGAAACAAACGCTTAAGCTCACTCTCCACCTTTTGCGTACCTATTCCGAAGTAGTGCAGGTAATTCTTCCGGCACCCCGGGCAGAGTCTCTCGGGCGGCAGACGGGTGTGGCAAACGTGGCAAAAGAGCGATCCTTTGTCAAAATGATACGCGAGACTGATCCGGCAGTTCTCGCAGCTCATCACATATCCGCAGGACGAGCAGTGAAGATAAGTCGCAAACCCACGCCGGTTGAGTAACAGCATTACCTGTTCTTTTTTGGAGAGGCTCACTTTGATATTTTGTTCGAGCACATTTGAGAATATTTTCTCTCCCTTCCCCGGCTCTCGGCGGCGCATGTCCACGATCTCAACATCCGGAAGCGGCCTTCGTTCGATACGCTCGGGCAAACTCAACCGCTCCATTTGCCCTCTCTCCGACAGAAAAAAAGATTCAAGCGACGGCGTGGCGCTTCCCAAAACAAGCACCGCCCGCTCGAAGTGAGCACGCTTTGCCGCAACTTCCCGCGTCTGGTACCGCGGCGTCTCCTCTTGTTTATAGGACGTGTCATGTTCTTCATCCATCACGATGAGACCGAGATTTCTGACGGGGCTAAAGACAGCCGAGCGCGCGCCGACAATAACTTTCGCCTGGCCCTTGCGGATCCGGTGCCATTCTTCGACGCGCCGCGCCTGCGTCAAGCGGCTGTGAATCACGGCCAGGCAGTCCCCAAACCTGGAGTAGAAGCGTTCCACGGTCTGGGGAGTCAGCGAGATTTCCGGAACCAGCACAATGCTTCCTTTCCCGCGCGCCAGCATCTCTCGGATAAGATGCATATAAACTTCCGTTTTTCCGCTCCCGGTGATGCCATGGATCAGAAAAGTACCCGCTTCTCCGGAGTTCACCTTGTGGAGAATTTTCCCAAAAGCCTCCTCCTGATGAGCGGTTAGTCTCAACTCCTCGGGATTCACGATCTCCACCCCGTCGCCGAGTTTTTTGCCGCGGCTTTTCATTAAAAATTTGCCCCGCTTAAAGGGCGCCGGCAGCGCCGCTTCTATCGCCTGTCCCCAGGAGCAGAGATAGGTGTCCGACATCCACCGCGTAAGCTCGAGAATCTCACGGTCCAGAACCGGAGTCTCATCAATCACCGAATCGATATCTCTTATTTCCTCGAATGCCTTCTCGGAAGAAACGCCGACGATAGTCCCCACCATGCGCCGCGTGCGGACCGAAACGTAGACACGCCTGCCTGTTTCAATTTTTTCCCGCAAGGCTTCGGGAACCGAATATTGAAATAAATTGAGTGTGGGAAGCGCTAGGGCCACATCCACAAACAGGAGGGACATATCTATTTCAAAAAAGTGTCATCTCGAGTCCCGTTGAATGACGGGACGAGAGATCTCATCACGCAACTCGATGAGATTTCTCGCTTCACTCGAAATGACATTTTTAAATACCGAGTTCTTTCATGATTTGCTGGGCATCCTCCCAAACGAGCTTCTTATCGGCGGGATTCCGCAAAAGATAGGCCGGGTGAAACGTGGGCATGACTTTAAGGCCGTTCCATTCATGAAAACGGCCGCGCAAGCGGCTGATAGGCGTTTCCGTCTGCAAGAGCGTCTGCGCGGCGAATTTCCCGAGCGCGCAGACCACTTTAGGCTGAATAATCTCGATTTGTCTCAGAAGAATCGGCTTACAGGTCACGATCTCCGTGGGAAGAGGGCCGCGGTTATTGGGTGGACGGCACTTCAGACAATTGGCGATATACACCTCCTCGCGCTTTAATTTCATCGCCTGAATGATCTTAGTCAGAAGCTGTCCGGCGGCCCCCACAAACGGAAGCCCTTCGAGGTCTTCTTCGTACCCCGGAGCCTCTCCGACAAACATAAGCTCCGCATCGGGGCTGCCGCTTCCAAAAACAAGACGCGTGCGCGTTCCAGAAAGCGCGCAAAGCATGCAGTTTTTAAATTCTTTCTCGAGAGCCAAAAGCGCTTCTTTTTTCGAGCTGGAAAAAACGGCCGGTTTTACGGAGGGGCACGGAATTTCCGTGATCCCGAACGATCGCTCGGTTTCAAGAAACTGCCGAAGCGCCTGAATCAGCTCTTGCCCGCTAGCGCTCATCGCGAACAATCCTTAAAATAGCTTCCGCGGCTTTTGGCTTCGAAAGACGTTTCACATTTTCCGCCATTTGGGCTCGAAGTTCCGGGTTTTGGGCAATCTCGGACACTTTCTTGACCACTTCTTCCACGGAGTTTGTCGCAAAACCGGCCCCATAACGCTCCACGACACGGTCATTGCGCCGCTCCTGCCCCAGGACGGAACGAAAAAGAATAAGCGGCTTGCCCTTCGCGAAACTCTCCGTGACGGTAAGCCCTCCGCCCTTGCCGATCACCACATCGGACACTTCCATGAGTTCCTGCATATTGTTTACGAAAGAAAGCGCCCGAACGAAAGGCGACGTCTTGGAAAAAACGCTCATGCGTTCATAAAGCGCTCGGTTTGTGCCACATACCAAAAGAATTTGTAAGGATACTCTCAATTTGGAAAGTCTCTCGGCCATCTCCTCGACACCGCCGATACCGGCGCCGCCGCCCGTGATCAACACCGTAAACCGGTCGTCCTCTAAACCCAACTTTGCCAAGAGCTCTTTGCGGGGAGAACTTTCCAAGAATTTCTTCTCAATCGGAATGCCGGTGACGCGAATCCTGTTTTCCGGAACCCCGCGATCCACGAGCCCCTTTTTTGTGTCTTCGACCGCGACCGCGTAAAAATCCACAGCGGGCGCCGTCCAGACATAGTGAGGCAGATAATCCGTGACAACGGTGACGAGTTTGGAGGTGATTTTTTTTCGGCCTTTCAAAAAGCTCGCGATCTCCGTCGAGAGAAAATGCGTCGTGACAATCACGTCCGGATTTTCTTTTTCAAGGAACGCGTGAAGCGGGCTCCCCAGAACTTGGTTCACCGCTCGCCGGGCATACCGGATAAAAAAATAAACCCATCGACAATCCGTCGAATAATAAGAAAATCCCCAAAGCCATGGAGCATACTTTATCTGAGTGAAATAAACCCAGCGGTAAAATCGTCCGACTAGAGGAAGTGTCAGCGACAGCGCGTCCAGAATTTTGACCTCGTGCCCGGATCCGGAGTCCTGGAAAGCCTCAAAAATAGCGCGGGCGGCCTTCTCATGGCCGTGCCCGGCCGACGCGTAAAGGATCAGGATTTTTTTTTGACTTCTAGTATCCATTGAGCGGCATCCAAAAGGTCTTTTTTTACAATCTGAGGCTTGACTAAAAAGCGGCTTAAGTCTTCTTCCTGTGCCCTGCCGGATAAAACAAGGACCGTACGGCAGCCTATATTCTCTCCCGCCTGCATGTCCTCCTCCGAATCACCTATGAAATAAGCGCTTGAAAAATCAATGTCGCGGCCGCGCGCGGCCTGGTGAAACAGGGCGGTCTGGGGCTTTTTGCATTTGCACCGATCCGCCGTTTTATGGATACAGTAAAAAACGCCGTGGATGCGGCCGCCGGCGGATTCCACCCCTTTCAACATTTTGGAGGTGATGGTCTCGAGTTCTTGGAGCGTCAGAAGGCCTCCCGAAACGCACCCCTGGTTTGATATTACATTCATCTCAAAACCAGACGCCGTCAATAGCGCTATCGCTTTCTTGGCGCTCGGCAAAAGATGAAAATCCTCCCACCGCGTCACATATTCCCCGCGGCCCGGGAATTCGTTGATCACCCCGTCCCTATCCAGAAAGATTATTTTTTCCATAATTCGATCACTCGCAAACCCGCACACCCGCCAACAATTCCCGAGCCGACTTTAAAATCTCCTCAACGCTCATATCTTTCATGCATTGCTCATCAATCGGGCAAACGCGCTTATAACAAGGCGCGCATTCGATCGGCGACACTATTTTTTCCCCCCGGCCATAAAGCTCTATCTCCGCGGGGCAGGTGGAGCCAAAGTGAACGATCACGGGCACTTTCACCGCAATCGCGATATGCATCGCCGTCGTGTCGCCCGAGACAATCACGTCGCAGCGCTTCACCATCGCCGCGAACTGCCGGATCGCGTGGCTGCCCGTATTCACGACAGGACACGGTGACAAACGCTGTATCCGGAGGTTTTGATCAACCTCATCCGCTCCACCCAGCAAAAATACGGTCGCCCCAAGCTCCTCATAGAACTTACGAACCAGATCCACATACGTTGAAACCGGAAGCTTCTTTCCGGCAAAACGTGTGCCGCTGCCGGTGTTCAGGCCCACGACGGGCCGGCGCGCTTTTTTAAAGTCTACGCCCAGGCGCGCCAGCGCGTTTTCGGCATAAGAGACGGACACCGCGTCGAGCGAAAATAGATACTCCTCACCTTCGAATTTAAGCCCCGCCTGTTCGAAGCTGATTTCCTGATAAGTCTTTTTATTCTTCCGAAATTTAAGATCATCGTCGATCCCTAAACGATACGCGTAATCGCTCAAATCATCGAGCGCCCCCAAAACACCTTCGCGAGTCAGACCGAAACCCATTTTTTTTAAGGCAGGTACCCGCGCCGTCACTTCCAGCGCTTCGGGCTCCTTGTCCAAATTGATCAACAAGTCGAAACTTTTTTTTGAGAGTTCTTGAAGATTTTTTTTGGAATAGGTTAGGAGCTCGTCGATCGCGGGATTACCTTTTAGCACCTCTTCACAAGAAGCGTCAACGACCCAAGTAATGCGGTTGGTGGGATATTTATGCTTCAGTGACGTAAGAAGCGGCGTGGTCCTTAAGACGTCTCCCAGCGCGCCAAGCTTTACGAGAAGTATGTTCATCGTGACTTTCTTGTCATTTCGAGCGAAGCGAGAAATCTCATCAAGTCGTGTGATGAGATCTCTCGCCCGACAGAAATATGTCGGGCTCGAGATGACGGTCCTCCTGTGTCAGCTCCCAGTATTTTGCCCAATTGATAAAATGCACCCACGCAAACAAAACTGAAAACACAAACCCGTGCATGCCGTCTAAAAAACCGCGCTTACGAATATAGAATTTTACAAACCGTTTGAGCGGCTTTTTTTTCAGGTTAAAGAGGACTTCTTTTTCAGGCAAAATGCCTTTGGTTTCGCGCTGCTCCAGCGCCTCACGCTTCGAATAACCGTTGTGCCTGGCCACAAACTGCCGGATCGACGTAAAAGGAAAATGCTCGATCGCCGCCTCTATTCTCCCGATCGGCCCGTTCACTTTCAGGTTTTCATGAATCACACCCTCATAGACGGCTTGGCCGCACCTGAAAAAATGGAGGCTCGTGTGATACCACCCGCCGTGCCGCATGAAACGCCCCAAAAAATAATTTTTCTTCCTGAATTCAAACGCGTCGTACGAAGTGCCCTGTTTCAAAATCTTAAGCACCGCGTCCCTGAATTCGGGCGTTGCGCGCTCGTCAGGATCAATGTGTAGGCACCAATCCGAAGCCGCCTTCCGGGTGCCGAGATTGCGCTCGGTGCAAAACCGGTAACCGTCCCACCGGTTCTGGAACACTTTGTCCGTGTACCGGCGGCAAACTTCGACGGTGTTGTCACTGCTAAAACCGTCTATCACGACGATCTCGTCGACCCAGTCTTTGACGCTTTCGAGCGTGCCTTGTACCAGTTGGGCGCAGTTTTTGGTCATGATCACGGCAGCGACTGTTTCTCGTTTCTGTTTGTCATTCCCGCGCACGCGGGAATCATCCGTCATCCTGAGGAACGAAGTGGCGAAGGATCTTGTTTTTGAGATTCTTCGTCCCGTCATTCGACTGGACTCAGAATGACGGTCTGGGTTGATCCCCGCTTTCGCGGGGATGACAGCGTCGCTCTTCATTCTTTTTTAACTCCCAATATTTGGCGAACGAGAGAAACTGGTACATGCCAGAGTTTACGGCCAAGAAAAGCCCGATCACACCGTCCTTACGACCCTGCTTCGAAAAATAGGCGCGCCAGAAACGGTCCACCATTTTCCTTAAGATGGAAAACACGCCGACTTTCCGGTTTTCTCGGAACCATTTCTTCGCCTCCAGGTCCGTCTGGCGGTCGAGCTTCGAGATGGCGTCGGTAAAATCCCGGTAAGTGTAATGGAGGATGTCACTCTCCAAGGCGCCGCGCGGGTCCGGCATGTAGGCCTGCGGATGCACTTCGGCAAGCTCGTCGTACTTGAATTTGTCTTTCCTGAAAAGCTTGAGCTGCGCGGACGGATACATCCCCCCGTAACGCACCCAAACGTTTCCCATAAAGTTCCTGCGCGGGATCGTATAACCATTACACGAAGGATTGTTGTTTAAGAGACTGCCGATTTCACCGCGGAGTTCCGGTGTCGCGCGCTCGTCGGCGTCCAAGCTCAACACCCACTCGTTTTTGGCAAGACCGTAGGCGTAATTCCTATGCTTGCCTTCTACGTCCATCGCGCGCTGATAAACCCTGGGCGTGAACTGTTTGGCAATCTCCGAGGTTTTATCCGCGGAATAATCATCCAGCACGATAATCTCGTCTGCCCAATCCGCAACGCTTTGCAAGCATTCACGGATCCGGCTCTCTTCATTTTTGGCGATCACGACCACGGAAAGCTTTATCGGGGAGTCAGGCATGACACACCGCCATCAAATCCATGCAGCCCTCGAGATTGGTTTTGGCAAGCCACCGGAAATCACTGACCGTCATCCGGTCAAAATACTGTTTGATGGGATCTGCGTGAGATGGGAATAAACGGTTCAAGCCCGATTTCTTGACTCTTTCAAAAAAAAGATGCTTCGGCGTCGGGTACAACCCGTAAAGCTCCACCCGGCGGAAAAGGGGCGCGAGAAAATCCTTAAACTCAGAAGGCATAAACTCCTTATCGTGGTGCGGACTTTTATCGTAGGGCTGCCCGGGTTTCTGATTTTTCTTAAGGTTGAGCGTGGATAAACACGCTTTCCCATCTTTTTTCAGCGTGCGCTTTATTTCAGAAATGTATTGAAGAAGCTCACCTTGCGGAATATGCTCGATAACCTGGAACGACACCACAAGATCAAATGATTGATTCGACAAATCAAGCGCTGTCGCGGACATTTTCAAAAATTTTAAGTTAGACCGCTTGTATTTCGATCTCGCCAAATCCACGTTCTTTTGAAACAAATCAATCCCGGTCACCTCATTAGCCGTTTCCGCCAAAAGCGAAGCTCCGTAACCATCCCCGGAACCGATCTCCAGCACACTGCCGTCCGCGAAACGTTTGGCGAAATAGTAAGCGCTCAAATGTTTCGCGACAAAACGCGGAGACTCTTCCTCGGGGTTGATCCCCCCGTGCTCAGTGACAGTAAACAGGCGTTCTTTAAGTGTTTGTGGCATGGCGTCTATCATACACTGACCAACGTATGAGTAATAGGAATTCCTATTACTCATACGTTGGTCAGTGAAATCAAGCGCTAAATCTTAAGCAATTTCTTTGATGGCCGCGAGAACTGTTTCAACGGAAATTTCCTCAAGACAGCGTCGGTGGTGAGGACAAGGAGGAAAATAAAATTTTTTATAGCAGGGTCTGCAAGGCACGCGGGTCGTCAAAACAGCGTGGGGTTTGTCTTTGTAATAAGGCCCATAGACTTTTTCATCCACCGGTCCAAAAATAGACGCCGTTTTCACCCCCAACGCGTTCGCCAAATGGAGCAATCCGCCGTCGTTGCAAAGCAAAATCCATGAACGCTTAAGCAAAGCACTGACCCTAGACAACGGCTCTCCCGCGAAAACCTCTGATTTTACGCCCAAAAGCTCCTGGGTTTGTCGCAGCAAACCTTCTTCACTGCGGTCGCCGACGAGACACACTCTGTGCGGATGGGTTTTGCCGAGCTTTTTCGAAACTTGCGCGAAACAGGCGGCATCCCACTGTTTGTATTTTGCGTTCGCGCCCCAACTCCTGCCGCCTCCCGGCGCAATCGCCAGGATTCGCTCTTCCGGCCCGATCCCATTTTTTCGCAACCGGATCTCCAACGCAGCCTTCACCTCTTCCGGAACTCGGAAGTCCGGCCGAGGCACCGCTTCAGGACGGGTTTCCCCCGCAAGGCGCAGCAATTCCAGCTGATAATCCGCGACCGGTTTGTTCTCATAACCTGCGATTTTCAACTTATGCGTCAAAAAAAGGCCGCGGCCCCTGTAATCGAGTCCGATGCGTTTCCGGATACCCACCCACCACCCGAAAAAACTGTACTCACGGCCAAGTGACAAATCAAAAAGTGTATCGAAATTCGACTCCCGGATAACGCGAAGCAGGGCTTTCAGTTTCCAATAGAAAAGAAAGGGGTGCTTATTCCAGAGTTTCCGAAAACGGTCCCGGTTAAAAACAAATGTCCGGTCAATGGATGCGTCCATACGCACAAGCTCAACGGTTCTCTCATTGCATAAAAATCCAATAAAGCACTCAGGATAACGGGACCTGATCGCCTCAACGAGTACCATCGTGAAAAGCGCGTCACCGATCCCGAACGGATTGACAACTAAAACTCTTTTCATTTTTTTGAGATTCTTCACTCGCTTCGCCTGCCTGCCGTCAGGCAGGCTCGTTCAGAATGACGCGGAGTGATTTACACGCTTCTTCGACGCTAATATCACTCATTGGTTTATAAATAACTTCACTTTTTCCGTCACGCGGGCCCCATCGAGACGGATGGGAACCCGGAACATTTTCTGCGTAAAGTGCTGCGACGGGCGTTCCGGAAAGCCACGCCACATGCACAGGCCCGCTATCCACAGAGACGAGCGCCCGAGCCCTTGGATCATGAAAAAGCGCTGTAAGCTCCTCCAGGGAAAGCTGTCCCGTCCAATCGTGAACCCGGTCTTTTATTTTCTGAATGACGGCCAAAGAGACTTCTTTTTCTTCAACGCCGCCGATAAGGAGAACAGAAAACCCCTTCTCAAGACCCCAATCAGCGACAGCCGCGAAGCGCTCCGCGGGCCAGCGCTTGGCGGGGTTGCTCGATCCGGCATGAATTACTACGATGCCCTTTTCGGAAATAGGCAAAATATTCAGGCGTTCCTGAATACGGAGAACCGCACTTGAATCAGCCGGAAATTCCCAGTGTCCATCCCAATCGCGTACGCAAACCTGCTTGACCAAAGCAACATTGGATTCCATTTCATGACGGGAAGCCCTTTCTTTATCATCCGCTATTTTCTTATTTAACAAAAACGACCATTTGCGCGCGTACCCCGCGCGGCGGCGAATGCCGGCCAGAAAAACAAGCGCATGCAAAAATTTATGAGCATTGGACACAACCGCCAGATCAAACTTCGCAAATTTTACTTTTTTAAGGATTTGGAAAAAATAGGCGGGTTTCCGGCAAAAAAGCTTAAAATCAAGACTCATCACCTCATCCAAGTCCGGATGATCTCTGAAGAGCGGTGCGACGGACTGATCCGCCAAAAGACAAATCCATGACTTGGGATAACTTTGCCTAAGAACGCGGATAGCGGACAAATTCATGAGCGTATCGCCCATCCGGTCGGTTCTTAAAAATAAAATTCTATGAAAGTTGTTCACGCTTCGAAAATTTGGCCCGGTATGCCAAAGCGAAGGCCACCCCCAGCAAACTCCAGAACAGCGTCCTAAGCTGTGTCGACTGGAGAAGCGACTCGAACAACCCGTTTACCAGAAGACCGCCGACCCCTGCCACAAAACCGGCGCAGAGCAACGCGTCCCCCGAATCCTTGCGGGCCCCCCTCAAGGTATTCACCAAATGCGCAAGGAGCGCAAATAAAAAAAGCAAATACAGCGAGATCCCGAGCAACCCTATTTCACTGCCCATCTGAAGATAGCTGTTGTGCGCGTACATGAGTCCGGTGTAATCCCTCGGTTTGTACATGGGAAAATTGATGGAGTAGGTGTTGAGGCCCAGCCCGAACACGGGGCTTGCCTTGATCATGGAAATTGCCGTATCGATCAAAAGAAACCGCTCATGGGTACTGCTCAGGGACGCGTGCAAAAGTTCTCTGAACCTCAAGCTCATTTGCAGCGGCGCGAACCACAGGAGACCCGTCAGCACCGCCAGCCCGCCATAAGCGGCCTTTCTGAATTTAAAAAAAGAAATGAGAACGAAAAGCGAGATCAGCACCGCGACCATGGCGCCGCGAGATAAAGTCCGGTACAGCGCGTAGCTTGACAGGAAAATAAGAAGGGTCAAAAAAGTAAAAGCGCCCAAACGCTTCTTATCCCGCTGGATCCATAAAACGATGGCAATGGGAAAAATGGGGGCCAGAAAGCTTGCGTAGTCGTTAAAATTCTTGAAAGGTCCCGTCACACGGGTGTAATTTTCCGAATGAATGGCGGGTCTAAAATAAATAAGGTCAAAACCAAATACGTCCTGCACCACCCCGGCAAGCGCCGCGATAAAATAAACAAGCAGGAGAACCCGGATGATCCAGCATAGCTGCCTGTCATTCCGGCCCAACTCAAACCCGGCATAAAACAGAATAAAACCTCCCAGGTATTTCCCCAGTCCTCTCAAGGATACAAAAAAATAGGGGCTCACGAACAAGGATGCTAAAAGCGAGCAGAGCAAAACCGTTAAATAAATAAATTTAGGGAAAGCCGGGACCCGGCGGATCTCGTTTTTTATCAAGAGGAGGCTCGTGATGAAACTGCCGATATAAAGCCCGCAACCTATCGAACACATACTGATCGAGATTCCCGATCCGACAAGAGACAGACAAAAACCAAAGAGCTTAAGATTTTGCAACCACTTTTCTATCGTCGAGGTCATGAGCGGGCCAGCTTCTTGAATACTTCGGACTGGAATAGTGATTCGGCGACCACCTCGTGGCCTCTGGCTGTCCAATGACCGTCGTTATGGTAGTAGAGTTTTTCGTCCGGATGTCTTTTTAGCGGTTCCAACAGGCTGATAAAAGGGATGCTGTTTTCGCGGCTAAAAATCTCTACGGTTTTAAAGGCCGCACTCGCGTCGTACACTCTGCCGGGTTCAAAAGCCCAGTAACGGCGCCCCTTATCCCACTCATGAGGGCCCACTTGATGACCATAAGGATACGTGGTGAGCAGGAGTTTGATGGAGTGTCTGTCGCAGAAACCTTTGATCATGGCCAGGTACCCCGCCGTGCGCTTCCAATGCGCCGTCACGATGGAACGATTCTTATTTTCCCTGGAGAAAATAAACCTGTCAAATTCGATGTTGTCGATGTTAGGATTGGTAAGAATTTCCGTCTTGTTCCTGACCCCCTTTATTTTATTTCGGAGATAGGCGGCGGGGCCTATCGTTTTTATTTTTCTAAAGGATTGAAAAAGTTTTTCATCGAGCATCGTGAGACAAACGGACTTCTGTTTGATCCAAGCCCACAGGTCCAGCCCTTCGTGAGTGCGAAACGGGTTACAGGCGTCGACTTCCCGGTACCGGTCGTAAAGCACGTGGGGTTCGTAAAAATAATCGTCTTGGATATCGCACAGATCAAGCGCCACGATCAAGAGATCCGGCTGATAATGCACCACTTCCCGTTTCAAACAAATAAGCTCGAGGACCGGGGAAAAGCTGGAAACGCCAAAATTGAGCACCTGGTACTTTCCGGGTTGCGGGGCGTTGAGCATTTTTTGCAGTAAATAGGCGTAGGTCTCCTCCGCCTTCACTCCCACCCCGAACGTAAAAGAATCCCCCAGGACCGCGATCCTGAACACTCCTTCCAGCTTTGAAACCTCATAATCCCCAGGCCCTCTCATGCCTTTATTGTTCACGACAAAGGTGTCGTTGAAATCCCCGTCGCTTTGCATCGTTCCTTTGAAATAGGGCGGGATCCTATGATGGTAGACGGGGTCTTTGTGGATATTGACCGCCAAATAAGACTTTGTGTATCTCCACCGGGCCCCGAGCTCCAACACGGCTGCAGCCGCCACCACCAAAAAAAACACGTACAAAATATAAATTTTTTTCTCGGTCTTCATGGGTCAGTAAGCGTTGGGCTGGGTTTTGGAAAACGTTTGAAAAACCGTGCGGCACAGGATCTTGAAATCGAGCCATAGGGACCAATTCTCAATATAGTAAAGATCGTATTTCGTCCTTTCTTCGATGGAGGTGTTGCCGCGCAGGCCGTTCACCTGGGCCCAACCGGTAATCCCGGATCGAATCGCGTGGCGCGCCATGTAACGGGGAACATCTTCCTTAAATTGGCTCACGAAAAACGGACGCTCCGGGCGCGGTCCCACGAGGCTCATGTCGCCCACGAACACATTCCAAAACTGCGGCAACTCATCCAGATTGTTCCGCCTCAAGATGATCCCAAGTTTTGTGCGGCGCTCGTCATTTTCCTTGGCCCACACCGGCCCCGTGGCTGTTTCAGCCCCCGCCTGCATCGTCCGAAACTTGATCAGATAAAAACGCTTCCCATCCTCGCCTATTCTCTGCTGCCTGTAAAACACAGGGCCCCTGGAATCGCATTTCACCGCGATCGCAAGAACCAAAAACAGCGGCAAGAACAAGACAAGCGCCGCGGACGATACCAGGATATCCACCGTTCTTTTCAGCACGCGGTTTTCCCAATCCGCCAAAGGGGAATCCGCAAATGAAAGCACCGGCACTCCGCCAAAATAGGAAACGCTCATCCTGGAGGCGATTAACCCAAAAATATCAGCGATCCACCGGAAGGAC
Organism: Omnitrophica bacterium RIFCSPHIGHO2_02_FULL_51_18; assembly: GCA_001804125.1. Taxonomy (GTDB): domain Bacteria; phylum Omnitrophota; class Gorgyraeia; order 2-02-FULL-51-18; family 2-02-FULL-51-18; genus 2-02-FULL-51-18. The sequence continues at coordinate 3,639 of MHFI01000004.1, read as the reverse complement.
ACCAGCCCCTTCTCACACTCGTAGACCATCTTGAGAACTTTCTCTTCCGGCTGGCCCTGGAGCGCCAGAACGACCTCATGAATCTCGCGGCGCTCTCGAATGATTTCCGGAAAAAGCGCCGTGGGTCCAAGCACGGGCACGCCTTCCACCCGCTCACCCGATCTTAAGGAGTCATCCAAATACCCTTCCACCCGCGTGCTGAAGCGGGGATTCCTGCGGTAAAAGCGGGCTAGTTTTCTCGCGTTTTCGTCGCACCCGATGATCAGAATATTGCGCTGGCTGCCTCTTTTTTTATCGATCTCCATCACGATGAGCCCGAACAAATACCGTCCCAGCGAGACCGAGGCGGCGACAGCGATGCCCGCCAACACCACGAATGTCCTGGAGAACGTGAAACTCCTCACGAAAAATGTCAGCGCCATCACAATCACAGTGCTTGCCGTCACTGCCTTGCACACGCTTCCGATCTCAGTTCCAAAAGAATAAAGTCTTGAGGGACGATACAGCCCGTAAAAACGCATGAAAAAAATCACAATAAATGGCACGATTGAAAAAACTTTAAAATAAACGGGGTAGTCCGTCTCCCCCAAGGGACTCTCAAAAAACCCGCTTGAAAACCGGAACCAGAACACGGCCTTCAACATGAAGAAAGTGGAAAGAAAATCCACCAAAATGTATATCCAGGGCAAAAAAGTGTCACGTTGGCGTCTTCTGGGGGTGATCATGAACTTAACCTATCCATCGTTTCTTTGATCTCATTTTTAAATCTTTGACGGCTAAACCTAAGCGCATTCTTTCTCGAGGCCTCAGCGTCAAACGACAGGCTCTCAAATTTTCTCAATGCCGCTTCCAAGGAGTCCTCCGTCGCCTCCTCAAAAAACAGGCCCGACCTTCCGGCGGAAACCGTTTCAAGAGCGCCGCCTCGGGCAAGCGCAATCACGAATCCCCCACAGGCTTGCATTTCTACAGGGACGATTCCAAAATCCTCTTCGCCCGGAAACACGAGAGCACGAGCCCTGCGATAATGATCCCTTAATACCTCGTCGGACTGCCAGCCCTTAAACACGATATTTCCACCGGCGAGCTTCCTCAGCCGCCCCTCTTCGGGCCCGTCGCCTATGATAACAAGTTTACGGCCAAACCGGTTAAAAACCCGGATAGCCAAATCGACGCGTTTGTAAGGGACAAGCGCCGAAACCACGAGATACCAGTCCTCGCGCTGGGGCGTTGAACCCGGAGTATAAAAATCCGTGTCGACGGGCGGATACACCACTTCGGCGGTCCTTTTGTAAAACCGCTCGATGCGGCGGCGTACATGATGCGAGATCGCGATGAAGTGGTCAACCCGCTCATTCGAACGAAGGTCCCAGGTTTTCAGTCTTTCGATGAAGAAACGGATAAGATTTTTTAAAAAACAATTCCTGCTTCCGAAATACTCCTCAAAGAGCCCCCAGACGTAGCGAACCGGCGTAAAACAATAGCAAATATGCACCGCTCCGGGAGACTTTCTCACTCCCTTTGCCACGCAATGACTAGTCGACACGACAAGATCAAAACCTTTCAAATCCAACGATTCGACGGCGGAAGAAAAAAACGGCAGATAATTTCGATAACCGGAAAAGATGCCGGGAAATTTTTGCAGCCAAGAGGTATGGATCGGATGCCTGGCGATAGTGTCTGAGACCCGGCCCTCTTCATAAAATAAGGCGAAGATGGGGCTTTCGGGGTACAATTCGCACAAGACCTCCAGGCATTTCTCGCCCCCTCTCATGCCGTTCAACCAGTCATGAGAAAGCGCGACCTTGAGCTGCTTGCTCAAGTTAGAACCTGGCGGTAAATCTCAAGTGTTTGCTGAGCTGCCTTGTCCCATGAAAAAGTTTGCGAACGTTCAAGACCTTTTTGCGACATTTTCTGGCGTAATTCCCTATTTTCCAGGACATTATATATAAGCCCTGAAAGAGCGTCAACCCGCTCAGGGTCAAACAGGAAATCAGCGTCTCCCAGGATCTCGGGGAGACTCGCGCGGTTGGACGCGATCACCGGCGTCCCGCAAGACATGGCTTCCAGAAGAGGCAGTCCGAACCCTTCCGAAAAAGACGGGAGCACGAAAAGCTCGGCCAGATTATAAAGCAAAACCAGCTCCTCGTCGGGCACCTCCCCCAGATACCGCACCCCGGCGGCGCTTTTTAGAAGAGCTTCCACTTCCTGGTTGCGCAAATCCCGCCGGCCCGCCAATACAAGCTCATGAGGGATCAACCGCTCCGATCGCAGCTTTAAAAACGCGCGGATAAGCGCCGCCACGTTCTTGTGCTTCTTTAAACTGCCGACAAAAAGAATGAAGGGACTTGAAAGGGCCGCCTTCTTTTTGTATTCCTCCAGGATTTCTCCGTCATTTATTTTCCGAAACGCCGGCGAAGCCGCTTCCGGCACCGACCAGACCCGCTCCCGCCGGGCCGCGGGAAAACTCTTCAGGAAATCTTCCTTTGAATAATCCGACACCGCGATCACGGCGGACGCTTTCTTGCTTATCTGATCGAGTAAAAATCGGGAATAGGTCCGCCCGAGACCGAAACGCGAGGCGCGCGGATCGTGAAAATAAATGAGGTCGTGAAGCGTCACGATCAACTTTTTCTTCCAGCAAACCGGGACATTGAAATGCGGCACATGCAAAGCGTCGCAACGGCCGGCCGCCCGAACCACTGCCCATTGCTCAGCAGGACTGTAAATAGGCGCATCCAACTTTTGAAAATCGACCTGCTTGAGATTAGATTTAAGCGATGTTTTGAGCGCGTCGGGACCAAGAAGGACGAAACGATAACCGCGCTCGACCGATAAAAGCGCGTTTAAAAACTCACGGATATAGCGTCCGATGCCGGGGTGATTGAACATGCGGGCATCAAACGCGATTGTTTTCATAGAAAAGCTTGCTTCGTGCTTTAGCTTAGAACAGCGTGTAGATGAAAGGCGCCAGCGCCGAACCTTGCGTAAACACGATGAGCGCCCCTAGAAGCACAAGCATGACAACAATCGGCGTAATCCACCACTTTTTCCTGGCCTTAAGAAAATCCCAGAATTCTTTTAAAAGTGAAATTTTACTCATACCCCCCCTAAAACTGTTTTTCGTAACGGCTTTTATCAGCTGGGTCACCTTCACGCGCGATCCAGTGGCTTTGAAGCGCCTGCTTGTCTTTTCCAAAAAATCGACGGCGGACTCCCTGCGCAAATAACGCGATCGGCGTCACCACGACATAAAATAACAGGCATAAAATGACACGTGTCATGACCCACCCCATCAAAAGCGCCAATGCCATCCAAGATTTCTGAAAGGGCTTCAACATAGTCGGCGCCACAAAACCAAGCAGCATCAATAACGCCCCGGCGCCCAAAAAATAAACGCCTTGCATGTGATGACGCCAAAGATTGAGGCCTCCTATAAAGATCAACACGATCCCGATTGTCAGCCCAAAACTTTTGAGCTCTTTCCGGGAGCTTGGAATATTGTTTATATCATTTAGGATCGACATGTTAGTCCAGTTGAAATTCTTTTTTCCAGTCCGCATCCTGGGTCAATGTCTTTTGTTCTTTTTTGTTCAACATGAAATTTCCGAGGACCAAATAATCCATTTCCGTACGCATAAA
>MHFI01000003.1 GCA_001804125.1 Omnitrophica bacterium RIFCSPHIGHO2_02_FULL_51_18 | reverse complement strand
AAATTTTTTCGTAAGCTCGCGGGCGACCACTATGTCTATATCGTCCAGTGTGTCTTTCATGAGCTCAAGCGTCTTTAAGAAACGATGAGGCGACTCATAAAAAATAACTGTCCTTTTCTCGTCTCTAAACGACAGGAGTTTTGCTCTCTTTTGCCCTGACTTTACCGGTAAAAACCCCTCAAATACGAAGCTGTGCATCGGAAGACCAGACAAAATAAGCGCTGTCAGAAACGCGGAAGGACCGGGAAGCGCCTCAACCCTTATCCCCTCATCGATCGCCGCGCGGATAAGGCGATACCCTGGGTCCGCGATTCCCGGCGTCCCGGCATCGGAAACAAGCGCGACGGATTGTCCCGCTTTTAACTTCTCCAGGATCTCAGGTGCGCGTTTTTTTTCCGAGAAATCATGATAACTGACAAGCGGCTTTTTGATCCCGTAGTGATCCAGCAAAAACTTCGAGTGCCGCGTGTCTTCGCAGGCGATAAAATTGACCTTTTTTAGCGTTTCAACCGCGCGAAACGTGATGTCGGAAAGATTCCCTATCGGCGTCGCGACTATGTACAACATTCCAACGCTCACCCCGCCCTCCCTTTTTTGTCATCTCGAGCCCCCGCTTCTTGCTTTCTCAAGAAAGCAGCGTGGGTAAGAGATCTCATCATATCACTCGATGAGATTTCTCGCTTCGCTCGAAATGACAAAGAAAGTGTCATCTCGAATCCGCCGCAGGCGGATGAGAGATCTCATCACACGACTAATTTGGGATACAAATCACGCATTTCAGGATTAAGCTGTCTAACTAATCCAAACTTTTTATCGCGTCTGTAGTCTTTGACTTGTTTTTCTCTCAGAATAGCCGACTCGGCACTTTCTGTTGACTCATAATACAATAGCTTCGTGATGTTGTAACGTTTTGTGAAACCTTCTATCAACTTATTCTTATGCTCATAAACCCTGCGAATTAAATCATCAGTCACCCCTGTATATAGAACCGTGTTGTGCTTATTGGATAAGATATAAATATAGAAAGTTTTCCTACCGGTCACGTGTGATGAGATTTCTCGCTACGCTCGAAATGACAAAGAAAGTGTCATCTCGAATCCGCCGCAGGCGGATGAGAGATCTCATCACACGACTTGATGAGATTTCTCGCTTCGCTCGAAATGACGTAAATACTTATTATTCTACCGTGACCGACTTCGCCAGGTTGCGCGGCTGGTCGATGTCTTCGCCAAATTCCTTCGCGATGCAGTAAGCGATAAGCTGAAGCGGCAGGATGGTCACGAGCGGCGAGAATATCTCCTCGACCTCCGGGATCTCGACTACATAAAGCGGCTTCACCTTATGGATCTGCGTGTCCCCCCGCGTCACGATCGGCACGATGATGCCGTTTCGCGCCTTGATCTCCTGGATATTGGAGAACATCTTGTCGTAGGTCTTGGACTTTGGCGCGATGCAGATCACCCACGGGTTTTCGTCGATCAGCGCGATCGGCCCGTGCTTCATCTCGCCCGCCGGATAACCTTCCGCCGGAATATAGGAGATTTCCTTGAGCTTCAAAGCGCCTTCCAGCGCATTGGGATAGTTGATGTTACGCCCAAGGTACAGAAAAAAGCCGTTCGGTGAGCGTTTTCGCCCGGCCGGATCCGCAGAAAAATATCGTTCCAAACCCTCATGATAACGGACATTGAAATCATGCGCGTTCGCGGCCCATTCCTTTTCCTCTTTTTTATACATATCCAGCACTTCCTGCATCAGTGCCGGCACGTGCGACAATGCTTTGAGCAGCACCCGACTTTGCCCCAAAGAAAGGGTTTTAAAAATCTGGTCAAAATAGATCGCCATGAGATAGAGAATCATAAGCTGCGCCGTGTAGGCCTTGGTGGAGGCGACCGCGATCTCCGGCCCCGCATGCGTGTAAATGACCCCTTGAGATTCCCGCGCGATCGTGCTGCCAAGCACATTGCAGATGGAGATCGTGAGCGCCCCTTTTTTCTTCGCCTCGCGGAGTCCGGCCAGCGTATCGGCTGTCTCACCGCTCTGAGAAATTGCGATGACGAGGGTATCCTTGCCGACCTTGGGGTCGCGGTAGCGAAATTCCGAGGAGGTATCCACCCACACGGGAAATTTCGTAAATTCTTCGAAAATATATTTGCCGACTAACCCCGCGTGATAGGCCGTGCCGCAGGCGATGATCACGATGCGCTTTATCGACTTGAGCTTCGAGGCGGTGATCTTCAGCTCATCAAAATGGACCTTCAGGCCGTTCACCCTTTCCTTGTAAATCGCGCTCAAGATGGAAGGCTGTTCGAATATTTCCTTCAGCATAAAATGCTCAAAACCGCCTTTTTTGGCCTGCGCAGGGTCCCAGTTTATCTTGACGGGTTCGCGTGAAACCGCGCGGCCCGCGATGTCCGTGATTTTGACAGCGTTGTCCGTCAGTGAAACAATCTCCTGATTTTCCAAAAAAATCACGCGGTTGGTGTGCTCTAAAAACGCGGAAACGTCACTAGCGAGAAAATTTTCTGTCTTGCCGATTCCCACCACGAGTGGACTGTCCATGCGCGCCGCGACGATCTTGCCGGGTTCGCTCGAGCAAATCACGGCGACCGCGTACGTGCCCTTCAGATCCTTCAAAGCACGCCGGACCGCGTTTTCCAGATTGCCTTTATAGTATTTGGCGACCAAATGCACGATCACTTCGGTGTCCGTCTCCGAGCGAAATCTCACCCCTTCCGATTCGAGCGTCTCTTTTAAGTCAAAGTGGTTCTCGATAATGCCATTGTGGACAACCGCGATCTGCTCATGGTTATCCAGGTGCGGATGCGCGTTTTCACGGCTCGGGATGCCGTGCGTGGCCCAGCGTGTGTGGCCGATCGCGGTGCGGCCTTTTAAGGGGGTTTTTTTCAAGATTTCTTCGAGGTTTTTGATCTTGCCATGGGTTTTCTCGACGCAGATCGCGTGGGTGCCGTTTTGGATGGCGAGGCCCGAGGAGTCATAGCCCCTGTACTCAAGCTGTTTCAACCCCTGGATAATGAGATTTTGGGCTTCTTTGTGGCCCGTGTAACCGAAGATTCCACACATAAGGCCTGATTCTACCCTAAGATAAAGGGGACAGCCATTTAAATTAAATGGCTGTCCCCTTTATCATGCTATAATTCCCGAATGAATCGGGCGTTATCTATTCCTTTAACCGCTTTGCTTCTTAAGACGCCTCTAACACCCAACCAAGTGACATTGATCAGTCTGTGTTTTGGGATCCTCTCGGGCGTCTTTCTGGCGCAAGGCACTTATGCCTGCTTTATTTTAGGCGCGCTGTGTTTCCAGATCGCGATGATCCTGGATAACTGCGACGGCAATATTGCGCGCGCGAAGAACATGAAAAGCGAGTTCGGCGCATGGCTCGATATCTTTGTGGACTTGCTTATTGACATCCTGTTCTTCGCCGGACTCACGCTGGGTGTTCAAAAAATAAATCCCTCCGTCCCGGCCATTTTACTCGGAAGCCTGTGCATCGCGGGAAGCATCATTAATTGTGTCGTCGTCTCGGCTGAAAAAGTGCGCGGTTTCGGGCCCGCGGTCTTTAACACTCCCCATCCGAGAGGCACAAACCGAAAAAATATTTTTTTTAAAATTATCGATGCCATACGCGAAGGTGATTCCTCCTGGTTTGTGCTGCTATTCGCCCTCTTCGGAAAAATGGATTTTCTTCTTGCGGCAGGTGCAGTCTATATTCAAATCCTGTGGCTCAGCGCGGTCCTTATGAATTTTAAATGGCTAAAATAGCAAAATTTGCTCTGCTCGCCTTAGGGCTTTATATCCTTTACGTCACGGTCCGGTCGGTCGGGATCGGAACCATCAGTTCGCAAATAGTTGAGCTCAAATGGAAGCTTGCTCCGTTGTTATTCATATACCCTTTCATATTCGCGTTTGACACATTGGGCTGGAGCTACGCCTTCCCCAAAGGGCCTCCGAACGCTATTCCTTTTCGTGACCTCTACGCGATCCGTATCATCGGCGAGACGCTGAACGCCGTGATCCCTTGGGCGGCATCACTCGGCGGCGAACCGATCAAGGCAGAACTCCTAAAAAGAAAACACGGCATCCCTCTCTCCGAAGGGTTGGCGTCACTTCTTATCGTTCACACCACGTTTTGGGTTTCCCTTAATCTCTTCGTCATCGGTGGGCTTCTTGTCACGCTCAACACCATCAAATTGACTCCGGTTCTCTGGCAGAGCGTGATTATTTTTTTAATCGTCCTGGGACTGGCGGCTTTACTCCTGGTGATCGGATTGCATTTGGGGATATTTAAACAAATTTATAGTCTTGGAGAAAATTATAAGTGGTGGGGGCAAGAATCCTTAGAGAAAAAAAATAGGTTTCTCCACCTGGACGCGCAGATCAAAATATTTTATACCTCTGACCGGAAGCGGTTTTTCTTCTCGACGTTCTACAATTTCCTAGGCTGGCTTACCGGAACTCTCGAAGTTTATTGGATCGCAAAAATTTTAGGCATGAACGTGAGTCTTGCGGAGGCGTGGCTTTTGGAGGCGCTGATCCAAGTCTTAAGGATCGCGACGTTCTTTATTCCCTCGAGTATCGGCGCGCAGGAAGGCGGGATCGTGCTGATCCTCATGCAATTCGGCTACGACAAGAGCATCGGCGCGACTTTCGCGATCATCCGGCGCCTGCGGGAGATCCTGTGGCTAGGTATCGGCCTCGTCCTCTGGTCCCTCATCGAGGACAGACCGAAATTAAAGGGGACAGCCATTTAATTTAAATGGCTGTCCCCTTTAATCACCACTTTCTCTTATCGACAATTCGTTTGAGCTTGCGGCCGATGCGAAGCGTGCCGGGTGGGTGAAATTTGAGCTCCATCTTCATGAAAGTGCCGCCGATTTCCGCTATCTTGTAAGCCTCATACAGTTCACGCTTCATATTTTCCAAAACTTTATTTCTTATGGTTTCTGTCTGCGTATGGCCGTTCTTCATTTCCACGTGAAGCTCGATCAGGTCCTTATTGCCGTCCTTGTCGACGGTCACCTGCCAATCCTCGCCGATCTCATCGATGTCCTTAAATATCGGCTCAAACATCCACGGCGCTATATTTCCCATCGCGGTCACTGTCCACTCATCGACGCGGCCTTTTAACTTTTCTATGCGCTGACCCCGCAGGCCGCTCTTCGGCGAGGGTCCCTCTATAAAACGCGTGATGTCCCCTGAGCGATAACGCACCAGCGGCATCACGCGGCGGTTTAAAGTGGTGTAAACAAGCTCTCCATAACCTTGGGCGTCCGGTTGGATGATTTCGAAATAATTATGAAATTCATTCAGGTGATAGCCGTCTTTCGCCGGAGACTCCATGCCGATTGCTCCAAACGCCTCAGTCTGTCCGTAACTTAAAATAAAATCACATTTCCAGATATTTTCGATGTACGCCCGCGTGGATTCCATCATGTTTTCTCCCCCGCCGATCATGAGTTTGACGGGCCAGGCGCCTTTTTCCTTCGCGACTTCCGTGAGTCCCAAAAGCCAGGAAGGATCGCCGACAATTACGTTGGTTCCATAGTCTTTCACGCGATCGTAAAACTCAGGCGGCGGGATCCGCCCCGCTTCGACATGAAAACATCCGAGTGCTTCACAGGAAGCCTGAAGCACGGGGCCCGAAACCCAGAAAGAATAATCAAACGCGCTTGCGACTCTGTCTTGCGGCCTCACCCCGAGCGCCCACAAACCCACGGCCCCCGACCACCCGGCCTCCCTCACTTCGTTCCTCGAAAAATACACTCTTTTCGGTTTCTTGGAGGTGGTGCCTGTGGTTTCAAAAGCGGTGTCGGGTGTTAAACAGACGAATTCCTCGGGATTCTCTCGTATGTCCTCGGCCGTCGTAAAAAAATCCCCGAGATCCGACGCGGTTTTTATTTTATTAGGGTTTATGCCCCTCTCTTTGAATTTTCTTTTATAAAATGGAGAATGCTCACCGACAAACCGGATGGTCTTTCTGAAATTATCCACGGCAATGGCGTTTAAAATGCCGTCCGGGACTCGGCTATAGAGAAAATAACCTTTCTGGGCAGGAGTTCCAAACGGCAGACGGTTAATCAGTGAAACTAAGCTCATATTGTCTTCACGCCGGGTTATGACGCCGAAAAGGCTCTATTTTCCTAAAACAGAGTAGATAATTCCTATTCTCGTAGTGGTGCGCATTCTGAAGGAAATGGCTCACGCTTTTCTCCACCAGAGGATCTCTCAGCAATAAGGAAAATGGAGCCGATGAGGCGTCATCACCCGGCGAGGCCACTGTTTATTTCCTTATGCATCGCTTGATCAACTGATCTAGAAGCCCCACCGCGAGATCCATTTCACTTTCAGTGACGTCAAACGCGGGCGCGATCGTGAAAACATTCTTATAATAGCCGCCGACATCGAGCACGAGACCAAACGTGCCCTTGGAAGTGCGGATATTCCCCTTCATGCCCTCCGCGAAAATACGGTCGGCCAGATGCCTGTCCGGCGTGTAACCGTCAGACTTCGTCATTTCCATGCGAAGCGCCAGGCCCATGCCGTCCACGTCTCCGATAATCTTTTTATGTTTTTTCTGCAGCGCTTTGAGACGCGAGAGAAACGCCTTGCCTTTTTCCTTCACTTTTTTTTCTACATTTTCCTCCTCACACATTTTCATGACCTCAAGCCCGAGCGCCGTACCGAGCGTATTTGAGGAAAATGTCGAATGCGTGGAACCCGCCGGAAATACCTTCGGGTTTATCAGCTCTTCCCGCGCCCAGATTCCGGAAAGCGGATTGAGCCCGTTCGTAAGCGCCTTGCCGAAAACCACCACATCCGGTTTCACATGAAACTCGGCCAGCGCCCAGAGCTTCCCCGCGCGGTGAAAGCCCATCTGGATTTCATCGTCGACCAGGAGAATGTGATGACGCTCCAAGATTTTCTTAAGATAAGGAAAATATTCCTTTGGCGGAATCACATAGCCGCCGGTGCCCTGAATCGCCTCGATATAAAAAGCGCCGTATTCCGACTCATTGACCTTGGTATCCAAAACGCCGTTGTACTCGGTTTCAAAAAGTTTCTCAAATTGTTTCACACAGTACATCCCGCAATCGGGATATTTTTTTCCGTACGGACAGCGGAAGCAATAAGGATACGGAACAAAATGCGCCTTGTCGGAAAAATGGCCGAAGCGGCGGCGGTAGCGGTAGCTCGAAGTGATCGCCGAGGCACCGAGGGTTCTTCCGTGATAACCGCCCATAAAAGCGAAAACAAGGCTCTTCCCCGTATGATTACGGACCAGTTTCAGAGAATCTTCGACCGCCTGAGAACCACCCACGTTGAAATGCACGCGGCCCTTAAGCCCAAATAGTTTCTCCATTGATTTTGCGATTCGCTCGGCAAGCTCCACCTTTTCGCTATGCAAATACTGGCAGGCCAGCTGCGGAAGTTTTTCAAGCTGTTCTTTAAGCGCGTTCCCCAGCCGCTCATTTTTATAACCAAAGCTCGCGGCCGAGTACCACATCTGAAGGTCCAGATACGGCGTGCCTTTTTTATCATAAAGGTAAATTCCTTCACAGCGCTCGAAAAACTTCGGAGGCTCCAGGTAATGGACCGTGTCGCCCCATGAACAGTATTTTTTCTCTTTTTTTAAGAGCTCTTTTTCTGAGACTGTCATTCCAGTTCCTCGATTAAAGGCCACATAAAGGGGACAGCCATTTAATTTAAATGGCTGTCCCCTTTATGGCTGTCCCCTTTATTGTAAGTATCCAATTTTCGATATCTTTAAAACTCGAATAAGGGATGTGTTCAATTTGATTTTCCTGACAAAATTTCAAAAGTTTGCCCTTGGCGAAGGTCAGCGCGGCGGTCTTTGCCGCGAAGCGGTCCGAAAGACCGTCACCCGCAAAAATCACGAAATCCCCGTCCGGATTATTTTCCCTGAGGATGCGCGCCTTGCAATTCGCGCACGCGTGCTCGCACAGCACCCCATCCGGAAAAGAAGCCTCCGCTTTGCCGTTTCTCCAGCGGATTTCATTCGAAAAAACGGGCACGTGGTGCAAGAGATCGGGGAATATCTGGAAGCTGTTCTGAAGCACCGAATCAATCACAAAACGGAAACCGTCGCTGACGATGGATACGGGGACCGAGAAAGACTGGGCGGTTTTCAGGAACCCCGTAAAATACGGGTCGATCTCAATGGTTTTCAAAAATCTTCTTAAATCTTCCTGGGAGACTTTGACCAGCGCGGTTTGTTTTGAAAGGCACTCGCGGGAACCGATCTTGCCCTCGACCCATTCCTTTTCAACCGCCCGCCACTCATCGGACGCAAATCGCTCCAACATCATGTCGACGACATCGTTTTTCGTGATCGTGCCGTCAAAGTCTATAAAGAATTTCATGTCTCATTTATCCTTGTCATCTCGAGGCCCGCAGGGCCGAGAGATCTCCTACGCGAAGGAGATTTCTCCTCATCGAGATCCTTCGGCCTGCCATGAATCTTGGCAGGCCTCAGGATGACGCGTTAGCCTTCAAACTTTTTCACAACCAAAGCGATGTTCTGCCCGCCAAATCCGAACGAGTTGCTCAAAACATTTTTTACTCTCGTTTCGCGCGCATTGTTCGGCACATAGTCCAGATCACAGGCGTCGTCGGGGGTTTCATAATTGATGGTCGGCGGTATAATGCCCTCCCGGATCGTGAGAATACTCGCAATAAGCTCGACAACCCCCGCCGCGGCGATCATGTGACCCAGCATCGATTTGATTGAGCTCATCGGAATCCTGTACGCGTGGTCCTTAAACACCTGCTTCACGGAGGATGTTTCAATAAAATCGTTGAGTTCCGTCGAAGTGCCGTGCGCATTGATGTAGTCAATCCCGTCAATACTGACCAGCGCATCCTCCAGGGAAAGGCGCATCGCCTGGACTGCGCCCTTTCCATCGGGGTGCGGATCGGTGAGACGAAATGCGTCGGCGGTCGCGCCGTAACCGGCAAACTCGGCGTAAATTTTGGCGCCTCTTTTTTTTGCGCGCTCGAGTTCTTCCAAAATGATGACCCCTGAACCTTCTGAAAGAACAAAACCGTCCCGCCCCTTGTCAAAAGGCCTCGAGGCGCGCGCAGGATCGTCATTTCTCACGGAAAGCGCCGTCAAAAGATTGAAACCGGCCACTCCCAGCGGATGGATCATCGAATGGGTGCCCCCGGTGATCATGACGTCCGCGTCGCCGCGCCGGATGATTTCAGCCGCCTCCCCGATCGCCTGGCTGGAAGCCGCGCAGGCCGTCAGGCAATTGGAAACGGTGCCCTGGGCCTGAAATACACGCGCCAGATGATTCACGGTCTGGTAGGGCTCCTGCTCAAGCACCGACTTGGGCGTCAGGCGCTTCAAGCTCTTATCGCGGTAATCCTTCATTTTGACGGAACTTCCGCCGTTTAAAGACTCCGAAATGATCGATGCATACTCAGAAAAATCAAACCCGCCGTCGCCCGCTCCGAAATAGACCCCGATTCGGTTTTTGGGTATACGGGCATTTTCTACGCCGGAATCCTTCATGGCTTCGGAAGCCGCCTCCAGCGCAAAGTGACTGTTGCGGCCCAGCAGGCACAGGCTCTCATCCTTTTCCGGCCATTTCGAGAAATCAAACCCCTTAATTTCTCCGGCAATTTGAGTCGGAAAACCGGAAGCGTCAAAAATGGAGATTTTCCCGATGCCAGACCGGCCCTCGAGAAGGCCGCGCCAGGTTTCCCTGACGTTATTGCCGATCGGCGTCACGGCACCCATGCCGGTGATCACGACTCTTCTTCTGTCCATCGATCAGCTTTCCAGTTTTTTCGTAACCATCGAGACGCACTGGCCGTTGAATCCGAAACAGTTCGTCATCGCCGATTTTATTTTTTTCTGGACAGGTTCGCCCTTCACGATTTGAAACCCAAGCGACGGGTCGGCATTCTTGAAATTCATCGTCGGCGGTATGAGCCCGTTTTGGAGCGACAGTGTGGAAACAACCAGATCCAGAACACCCGCCGAGAAACCCGTAAAGCCCGTGACGGGTTTGGAAGCGCTCACAAGAAGATCACGCGCGCAGCCGTTAAACACTTCATAGATCGCTTCCGCCTCAAGCGCGTCTTCAGTCCGGATTCCGACACCGGCCGCCTGCACGTAGCCCAGGCCCGACGGCGGGATTCTGGAGGCGTCGAGCGCGGCTCTCATCGCGATCTTGTGCCCCAAACTGTAAGAAGAGCCAAACCCCCCAATCTCCGCATAAATCTTGGCTTTTCTTTTTTTGGCGTGCTCGAGCTCTTCGAGCAGAACAAACCCGGACCCCTCTCCGACCACGACGCCGGCGGCGTCCGAATCAAACGGCCTGTAAAGAGTCTTCGGGTCGTTCCCGGTGGCCTTGGACAAAACCCCCAAAATCTCATAGTGCGTCATGCCCACCGGATTGACTTTGGACTCGGCGCCGCCGGCCAGCATCAGATCCGCCGAACCGCGCTCAATAATGTGGTAAGCTTCGCCGACGGCCTGGAGGCTCGCCGAAGCGCCTGTGGTGATTGTGTTATTGGGCCCCTCCAGATTGAAAAAAATCGAGATATGGCAGGCGGACATGTTCGGAAGATATTTCAAAAGCCAAAGCGGAAAAAGCGCGGGCAGGCCTTCTTCGCCGAACTTTCTTAAATCGATTTTTCCGTCATCGCCGACCGCGTTTTGAAGGCTGTACGCAAGCTCATCCAGCTCATGATTCAAGACGCCCGACCCGACGAGGGTCCCAAAGCGTTCGCGGTTGGTTTTAGAAAGGTTGAGCCCGGAATCGTCGATGGCAAGCTTCGCTCCGGCGACGGCGAGCTGTATGTCGCGTGCCATGACTTTGAGCGCTTTTTTTTGCTCAATGAATTTCTCGGGCTCAAAGTCCCTGACGAGCGCGCCCACCGATGTCCAGTCGTCGTCATAGGAGAGAAAATCAATGCCCGAGCGCTGGTCCAGCGCCGCCTTCCAGAGAAGCTCGGCGCCCTCGCCGGGAGCCGTGACGGCCCCGAGGCCCGTGATAACGACTCGTCTTTTCACTTCAACACCTCGCTCATCCTGGCGACCTGATAAACATCAAAATGCCTAAGAAAAGTGTCATTAAAAACTATCCTGCCGTTTTTCCCCCCGGTGAGCGAATCCATCGTCACCAAGAGCAGGGTGGCTTCGGCAACCGGCGTGTCTTCGAGCTTGATCGTGCCGGATATCCAGGCGCCCTCTTCGCGTTGCTCGTCGATGAGTGCTTCCACCGTAAAATGGCACGGAGGCGCCACGGGCCTGAAAAACCGCGCTTTGGCTACTTTAGCCAGGATCACCTCTTTTTTAAAATCAATTCCGAGACCCAACAGCACGCCGCCGGTCTGCGCGATCATTTCGATAAACAGGGGTTCCGGCACGAGGGGTTGGCCGGAAAAATGCTCTGAAAAAAAATCTTCTTTTCCGGTAAAATGCTTCTTGGCCCTTGAATATTCGCCTTTTTTCAGCACTTCAAATCTATCGATCAAATCCCAGCGCATTGAACCACCACATACTTCTTACGCACTACAAATGAAATTTTTAAATCATTCTTTTGACCGGCATTCCGCCCGGGCATGACACAAACATCCGAAAAACATGCCAGCCTGCCCTCAGCACCACCCATTGCCTTAAACACGGCTTCCTTCGCGGCCAAAAGCACCGCGAGACTCACATAAGGCCTTTTATTCCTCCGGACATAAGCAATTTCCTGTTTTGTAAAAAAAGAACTCAGACAATCCCTATGAGCTTTATAAAAAGATTTGGCTTTTCTGATTTCGACGAGGTCAACGCCTATCAGTTTATTTGCTGACGGCCGCAAGCTTTTCGGACAGGTATCCCACAATCATGCCTACCGTGAAAACTTCCCCGAGGTTGGCAACGAGTGGATTCTTGGCAAAGTGGTCTAAATTACTGTTCGAGATGCGTTTTTTAAGCTCCTCAAGCCCGGCCGGAGTCACCTTGCCGTCCTGAACAAAGCGCGCATCGGTCAGAAGTTTCTCGGGAAAAAGCTCGCCCTTGGGGATTTTAATCTTGAACGTTTTCTCAAGGCGGAAGACAATGTCTAGAAAATCTATCGATTCGGCCCCGAGGTCCCTGATCAGCGAAGAATGCAGATGGACTTTGGACTCCTCGGCCTTCAGCGCCTGTGAAATAATCACTTTGACATTTTTTAGGATTTCATCTTTTCCATTTTGCATAAATGAAATTAAACTCCTTCCAGCGTAAAATGAGCGGTCAGCGCTTTTCTTACGGTCTCGGCCGCCAAATCGACACGGCCCTCAAAAAAGTACCGGCTGCCTTCCTTCTTTAAAAGACGGGCAAAGATATTCAGCCGATTTTCCGGCTTCACGAAGCGGCCAAACTTCAAGTCATCGGCCTCTACCAGCCTAAACGCCCGCCCTTTTGCCTCTAAATCCGCCAGTAAAAGAACTGCGGCCTGCTTCAAGGCCTCAAACACCAAGACCCCGGGCATGATCGGAAACCCCTTAAAATGGTCTTCCAGGAATTCTTCGGTCCCTTTGAGAGCGTAAAATGCCGTAACACTCTCGTTCTTTTTCAGTTCCAAAACGCCGTCAATAAAACAAAAAGCAGCCACGGGACGTTACTATAGCACGATTAAGACCGAAATTAAAGGGGACAGCCATTTAAATTAAATGGCTGTCCCCTTTAGTTACCACTTTCTATTCAACTTTGGCATCTTTCCAATCTCAAATCCTTGACCGGGTTGCCTCCCCAGATGCCTTTGGCGGGTATTTTGGTGCCTTTCGGGAGGAAACTGCAGGGGGCTATGGAAGCGCCGTCGCCGATCTCACAGTCCGGCATGATGACGGAGCCCAGGCCGACGGAGACGTTATTTCCTATCTTTGTCGGCGCCAAGCGTAAAAAACCTCTTTCAGAGGCATGGCAAATGAGCGCCACCCCGCCTCCTATCAGAACGTTATCCCCTATCTCAAGCATCGACAGGTCCGCAAGACCTGCGGTGTTGATGTTCACGCCGCGGCCGACTTTTGCACCCATCGCGCGGTAAAATATCGTCTGGAACGGTGAAAGCCTTAACACGTCCAGAAACGCACTGTTGGCGGTAAGGACCAATGAATTGTAACCCATCCAGCGAAGGCAATCTTCCGAATGGATGTGAAAGAGGCCGGGTTTGATCCTGAAGCCAAAAATGTTTTTGGCGAGCACGCAAACGAAAATAAGCGCGGTGCCGAAAATAAAATAACCGAACGCGATGGAGAATGAAAATACAAGCAGTTTAAGCCACACCACATGGACGCCCATCACCTTCCAGACCCAATAGAAAAACGAGATCATCGGAAAAAGCGCAAGGCCAAGCACGCCGACGGAGAGGACATGCAGGAAAATGATCCACAAATTAAACCGCGTCTCTTCCCGCTTCTGCCGTTTCAGCTTCTTATTCTTATTTTCCACGTTGGCGATTGTAACATATTCACATGATACAAGAAATCCATCTCTTCGAAGCGCATTGGATCTTTTTCGAGCGTTTATGAGCTTGAGGTAAATCCTAAGGGGAGCCGCCAAAAATCGCTTAAGCCACGCCCTGATTTTTGATATAAGTTTCTTTTCATTCGTGGCGCATCGATTTTTGGCGAGGGGCCTGCCTGCCGGCAGGCAGGCATCCCCAGGATTTACTGAAAGCTCATGCGAGAAAAAGTCCATTAAGCGGAGAAGAGATGGATTTCTATGCGATGAAGTGTTAGATTAACTTATCATGAAACTCAGCGATCAGTTTATATTCATTAGCGGCGGGACGCGGGGGATTGGCCGCGCAATTACACTTTTTCAGTCCCGAGAGGGCGTTACCATTTTTCTGAACTATCTCCGGGATGACGAATCGGCGCTGAAAGTCAAAAAAGAGGCTGAAAGCAAGGGAGCCACCGTCCACCTTTTACCCGGCAATGTCGGGGACCCTGAGTCCGTTCAAAATATCTTTAAAGAAATGGGCGAGAAAACAAAACGCCTCGATGTGTTGATCCACAGCGCCGCTCTCGGTGTTTTTAAACCCGTGTCACAGTTACGCGTCAAGGACTGGGACATCTCACTCGACGTAAATGCCAAAGCGCTTCTGACGTTGACTCAAGGCGCGCTTCCTCTCATGAAACCGCATGGCGGGAAGATTGTTGCGATTTCAAGTCTCGGTTCGGGCCGCTTTACCCCCAACTACGGCGCGATCGGTATTTCCAAAGCCGCGCTTGAAATACTCGTCAAATACCTCGCAGTAGAGCTGGCTTCGCACAAGATCCACGTCAACGCCGTCTCAGGCGGCTTAATCGATACGGACTCCCTCAAAATGTTTCCCCAGTCTGACGAAATGAAAAAAGAATTCCTAAAACGCACTCCCGGAGGACGACTCGGGAACCCCGAAGACATCGCAAAAGTCGTCTCTTTTCTTTTAAGCCCCGAAGCCGACTGGATCTACGGCCAAACCATCATTGCCGACGGTGGCTATTCCCTTTTTTAACCCGATTCTAACGATTTTGCTCACCATCATCGGGCTGGAATGGACGAGGAGAATCCTCTGGGTCATTCGTTACGCGAAAACCAATCCTCCACTCCTTCCTGTCACATCCATTCCGGCGTCCGCTCCAAAAATTTCCGTGATCATCCCGGCGCGTAATGAGGAAAAAAATATCGGCAACTGCCTTGCGCATATTTTAAAACAATCTTACCCCGATTATGAAGTGATTGTCGTAGATGACCGATCCACGGACAGAACGCCGGAGATCTTACACAAGTTTGAAACCCATAAGGCCGCGGGTGAAACACCTCTACGGATTGTACGCATCGAAAAACTCCCGCCGGGTTGGACCGGAAAAAACTACGCGATGTTTGCAGGCTCAAGGCTGGCGGCCGGTAATTGGATCCTCTTTACGGACGCGGACACGACTCACAGGCCGGAAAGCCTTTTGACGGCCATGCACGCGGCACTCGGGAGAAAAGTCGATTTTCTGACGCTCGCGCCCGAGACAGAATCCAAGAGTTTCTGGGAAAAAACAATTCAACCGCTGGCCTCGGGAAGTCTCGCGATTTGGTTTAGCCCGGAAAAAATAAACGACCCCAAAAGCGGTTTAGTCCTCGCGAACGGCCAGTTTATCCTGGTTCGCAAAGCCTGCTATGAAAAAGTCGGCGGGAATGAATCCGTAAAAAACGAAGTCGTGGAAGACGTAGCGCTGGCGAAGAGAGTAAAAGCGGCGGATTACAAAGTCGCGTTCTTAAACGGCATCCACCTTTACTCAACGCGCATGTACCGTTCGCTCAAGGAAATCAAAACAGGCTGGAAGAGGATCCTAGTGTATCTTTTCAACAAAAGCATCCCGGCGATGCTTCACAAAATATTCCTGTTTTTATTTTTTTCGCTTCTGCCGTATGCGGCGCTTATCGTGGAAACGGCGCTCAAAATCTCCGGTTCCGTTCATTTCTCGCCGGCCGTATTTTATTTAAGTCTGTCGTTATGTATCTTGATCAGCGTCGTCCGATTTATCGGGAACAAAATGGTCAAGTCAAATCCTTGGTACGGGCTTCTGCATCCTTTGGGGTCACTCCTAATGGTGTGGATCCTGCTTTGCGCCATAGGCCGGGTCATTATGAAAAAACCTTCTGAATGGAGAGGACAACATCACGCTTAGCCAAATTCTCCGGCCGGACGCCGGCCGGGCTTCATACGCGGTAAGGTATTTGCACTTTCAAATCCTCTATTTTTTTAAAATCATGCGTATCGCGCGTCACAAAGACCAATTCCTGACTCTTGGCAAGCGCCGCTTGGAATGCGTCGGGAAGTTTGATAGGGTAACGGTTCCGCAAAGCCGCGGCCATATCCGCTTCGTCGGGGCCAATGGGCAAGCACTCATATTCATCAAGAAGCGCCGACACTTCCTCCCATTTTTCGGAGGCCTTGACGAGAACCTCCGCGCGGGTGATCACCGATATCAGCGCTTCGTCAGGCCGCAGTTTGGACAACCACTCGGTTGCCCCGGCAATACCGTTTAAGTGATCAATCAAAACCGTGGAATCAAGAAGAAATTTCGCCGGCAAATCAGTCCCACTCCTGGCGAAGCTTCTGAACGGAGCGCACGCTATCGTCCACTCCCTTCAGAAGACCGGCGGTATCTTTCAGAACTCTGCGATAATCCCCTTCTTGGGTTTTCTTCTGAAACTCCTTAATCGCCATTCGAATCGTTTCAGCGGTCGACCGGTCGTGCCTATC
Source organism: Omnitrophica bacterium RIFCSPHIGHO2_02_FULL_51_18 (assembly GCA_001804125.1). Classification (GTDB taxonomy): domain Bacteria; phylum Omnitrophota; class Gorgyraeia; order 2-02-FULL-51-18; family 2-02-FULL-51-18; genus 2-02-FULL-51-18. The sequence continues at coordinate 6,399 of MHFI01000003.1, read as the reverse complement.
GCTGTATCTATCCAGCCACCTCTTATCGGACTCTCCAAGCGTCACAATGGTTCGGACCATCTCTGACCTCCGGCCAAAAGTATATCATATATGCGATGATATATCAAGTGCTTATGCCCGGAAACTTCATGACTTTTCCAGAAAATTTATTATTTTTTCCTCATAAGCCCCTTTGGCAACGACGACGGCCTGGTTATGCCTGGCATTCGGCACCACAAAACGCTCCAAGGACTTTCTGTCCGAATTGATCTTTTCAAGGAACGCCTGATGCGTGCCAGGCGCATAATCATCCACCCCTCCGTGAATCATGAGAATCGGAACGTGCTTTTTCCTTAAGAGTTTCTCGACATCCACAAATTCAGCGCCTGATTTCTTTTGCGAATACCAAAAACCCAGATCCGTAAACAGGTTCACGATCCAGTCCGGATGCTTGTCGCCGAAAAGACTGGGCTTCACGAGGATCGGCGCCCATTTCCGGATGTAGTCCCGGAATATTTCCTTCATCGAAAAAAGCCCATCGGCCACGACGGCCACGACGGCCGGATCGGCGAATGAGGCGCCCAAGGCGATATCGGCACCGTTGGAAACGCCGAAAAGCACCACCTTCACATCGGCGCCGAGACTCCCCTTGGCCCACCGGATCACCGTGAGAAGTCTCTCGACATCTTCCCGCGTTGGCCACTGCGACAATGAATTTTCAGCGAGCGCCGTTGACGGCTTCTGCAAATCCACGCTCAAAATATGAAACCCGGATCCCGGGATAAAATGCGCGTATTTTTCCCAGGATTCCTTCGGGGCGCCCGATTCGTGGCAAAAAATCAAAACCTTCCTCGAACCTTTATTTTCCACAAATAGCGCTTCGACCTCCCTGTCACTGGAATCCAATATCGTGATTTTTTCGCTCAAGCCAGAGGAAAAATTTTCGAATGCCGGTTTATAAACAAGGCTTAAGAAAATACCGCTGATCATCCGCGTGTATTTAAAAGCCGCATGAATAAAATAAGCGGCGACCGCCGACAAAAACCCTAAAAATATGTACGCAACCGGTTGCAGCTTCATAGAAACCAGGATAATTCACGCCCCACACCAAGTCAAGGCCGCCATTGTGATCCGGCTTTGATGATCCGGCTGTTGATTGACTTAGGAGTAAGCATCTGTTAGCATGAGGAATCATTATGGGTAAATGGTTTTCCAGCGAGAGTTCTTTCAAGCGAGTCAGCCCCGCCCAAAGCGATAACGGAGCCTCCGTCGAAGAAACGAAAAAACTCTATGAGTCCGGCTCAGTGGAGGAGCTTCAAAACCGCCTTTCCAGCCAATTAAAGAAGAAAGAAGCGAAAAGAAACACACTCAAGAATTCGCTTATTCTGACGGCCGTCCTCACGTGCCTCTTGGCAGCCGCCTCGGTGTTTCTGCTGGCCAAAGTGGGCAGCCTCCAGGGCCAAAATCAAAACCTGAGCAATGAAGCCGCCGGCCTCAGGGCCGCGATCCAATCGCTTGAGAGCGAGAATAAAGAGATCCGGTCAAAAATCGTCCTAGCCGAAAAAGAGCGCGAGGATCTTAAAGGCAAGATAGACACGCTGAGCCGGCAAAAAGAAACTCTCGAGCAGGAATTAAGGAATAACCAGACCCTGGTTACCGATGCCGACGAAGAGAAAACGTACTTGGAGGAAATACTCATCAACAAAACGAAAGAAATCGAGCGGCTTAAGAAAAATGCGCCTGCCGGGACGCCAATCACGGCAACGCCCCCGGCCGTGGCGTCCAAAGATGCGGAGATCCAGAGGCTCTCTGAACAAAACCGGATCCTCTCAAACCGCATTGAAAGCCTCTACAAAATAACGAATGACAAGATTGCGGCGATTAATGTCGCGAAGATCACGCTTGAAGAAACCATCACGGAAGCGAGAAAAAATATCGACAACGAATGGAGCACCGTGAATCTAGGATCCATTCAGGCGAGTCAAACAGCGGCCAAATCAGAACCCAATAGACTACCCAAGAAAGAAGGACACGTGCTGGCGATCAATGAGCAGCACGGATTTGTGGTGGTCGACTTGGGTAAAGCAAACGGCATGGGTGCGGACTCGAGCCTGACACTGAATCAAAACGGCGAAGCCATCGCAACCCTCGTTCCTCTTGAGATTCGCGACGTGATGACGGCCTGCAATATCCGTGACATCAAACCCGGCAGGAAGATCGCGATCAACGATCCTGTTTCAATCCGGAAGTAAGATAAGTTTTTCCTAAACGATAAGCCTGAATATTGATCTCCGCCGCCTTGGGAATATTCGCGCGGATAATTTTCTCAATCACTTCGTCCTTCGCAATTTCCAAAACCTGATTCAACACCCCGAGCATCACGATATTGGCGCTTCGTTTTTCTTTCACTTCAGAGGTCGCAATCAATGAAGCCGGCACGTTGATGATCTGAAAGTCATACTCGCCGTTTTTGATATCGAGACCCTGGCCGTCGACGAGGATGAGCCCGCCTTTTTTTACAAAACCCTTTTTCTCAAAATACATCTGAGGCGTCATACAAACTAAGCAGTCCACCTCTCCCATTTCAGGATTAGGGTTTATATAAGGATTGTCGGAAAGTGTGACGGCCGCCACCGTCCGTGCTTTCGTAACTTCCGGCTCATACCATGGAGAATTGTACGCAAACTTTGTGACGCCTAGTTTCATCAGCATATCGGCAAGCGACTGGACCCCCTGGCCCCCTTCGCCCCCGAGATAAAACCGCATGTTCTTTAAATGCGTGCCGTTCGAAGAGCCGCCTTTCAGGACAAGGCCCATAGACTCCAGTGTCTTTACAAAGTGGCCGAAACGTTTCTGCGCGGTCACGGTCACAGACCCGCCCTCTTTCCTCGCTTCAAGCGCTTGCCGAACAATGGCTTCTGCATTTTCAAAATCTTCTCCCCAGCCTACGGCCGTGGGGAAAGTCGCCGTCATGATCTTGGAAGTGTATTCCCTTGAAAGCGCGATTGGGTGAAGTTTCTTGCCGGCCGCCTGAAACGCCTGAATAATCTCCTGGGGCGCCCGTTGATGCTCGGTGCACGTGGCAATCACTTCAATCACGCTCATGCCGTCACCTTTTATCTGGTGAAGCAAAGCCTGCGTCAGGAAGCCCGTGAACTGCTGATTAAGCTCCGGCGTCCCGACGAGTGTGCGGCGAAAATAAGTCACGCCCTGTTTATGCAGAAGCTCCGAGACATCTATCGGGAAACCGCTCGAAGAAGCGTCGCGGCCCTTTGGGGTTGTTTTTGAAAACTGGGAAAGCGGCGTCGTCGCCGAAAGCTGGCCGCCGGTCATGCCGTAAGTGCCGTTATTCATGAGCACCACAGTGATTTTCTCGCCGCGCGCGGCCGCGTGCATGAGCTCGCCTAAACCGATGTCCAGCGCGTCCCCGTCCCCTTGATAGCAAACCACAAGCGATCCGGGCTTTGAGCGCTTCGAGGCGGAAGCCGCCGCCGGACCCCGGCCATGAGGCACCTGCACGTTATTCACCCTGTCCTTCCTGAAAAAATCGTAAAGGAATATTGAACAGCCGACCGGCGAGAAAAGTGTCACTTCAAAATCCTTGAAATGGTCGAACACCGTGCCGAGCGCTTCCGTGCTGTGCTTATGGTCACAGCCGGCGCAATAATAGACATTCTTATCCGTCATCGACTCTTGTTTCCTGGGTTCAGGCCGCTTTCCTTCCATGCCTTGCTTGTATTCTTCCTCATGAGACGAATCCGAAAGTGTCAGCCGGTTAAAACGATCGCCCCGATTTATCACAAATAAACGCTCGGATCCCAGGAATTTCCGATAGTCAATCAGCTTCTTTTCGTAATCGGCTTTCTGGATTTCCTTTGAGATATATTCGAGATCCGTCACGATTTCCTTCTCCGAAGGAAGCGTGCCGCCGGGTCTTTGGCAGGTTCCGACAATCCCCAAATCACCAACGACCGTGCGGACTCTCTCACAAAGCTGGCCGATGCAGCCTTCCATCACATAAAGGGGTCCGTAATTTTTTACGATTTGGCGGAGCTCTTCTTCCGGAAAAGGGTTTAAGGACTTCAGCGAAATCTGGCCCACCGGAAGCCCCATGTCCCTGGCCCGGTCTACGACACCGCTCCCGATCCTGGAGAAAAAGCCGTAATTCACAAGCACGATCCCGGCTTTGCCTTCAGGATCATCCAAGCGGTAACGGGATGAGGCGATTTGCTTAAGGGCGGCGTCTTTCTTAAGGCTTTCAAAGCGGTGAAACAGCTTCCAGTTATGTTCCTCCAGAACGCCCTCGCGGACAAATATCGAAGTCCTTACGTCCCTGGAGATGATCGCTTGAAAAGGCTTAACGGTGTCCGGAATTTCATACTGTTCCTTAAGTTGTCCGACATAACCGTCCGTCAAAATAAACCCGGGGATCTTATATTCATAGGAAAGCCTGAATGCCAACCGCACAAAATCAAACATCTCCTGCGCGGAGGCAGGCGCCAAAACAATATTCTGGTAATCCCCGTGACCGCCGCCCAGCACCGCCTGATTAAAATCCGATTGGGCGCCCTGGATATTCCCGAGGCCCGGTCCTCCGCGTGCCACATCCACATACACGAGGCCCCGTCCCCCCAGTTCCATGCCCGCCGCATAGGAAATCGCTTCCTGCATCAAGCTGATCCCCGGACTCGAAGTGACCGTAAGTGCCGGAATCCCCGCGGAGGCCGCACCCAGCACCATGTTGGCGGCAGCAATTTCGCTCTCGGCCTGAACAAACACGGCATTCACTTCCTTTGAAACACGGCTCAAATATTCGGTGACTTCATTGACGGGCGTAATGGGGTAACCGGCGGCAAAAAGGAGTTTTTCGCCGGTGCCTGATACAGCGCCGGCCGATTCTATCGCCCATACGACGGCGCCATTCACAAGCGCGAGGTTCCCGTTGTTGACGGCCTTAGGCATAATCTTTTTCCAGAATTTGGAACACTTCCGACTTTATTTTATCAACGCTCAAGCCCAACGAATCCAGAAGCATTTCGCGTTTTCCGTGTTCGATGAATTGGTCGGGGATCCCCAGTGTCTTCGTTCTTATGGAAGGCAAAATCCCCGCGCTTTCTTTTTGGAAAAGCTCCAAGACAGCGCTCCCGAACCCTCCCAACAGCGTGCCTTCTTCCAGTGTAAATACAAATTTCGTGTCTCTGGCCATAGCCAGTATCGTTTCTTCATCCAAAGGCTTGGCAAAACGCGCGTTCAAAACGGCGGCCTCAACTCCTTCTTTTTCAAGAAGCTCGGCGGCCTCGAAAGCCGTGTACACCATGCTTCCGTAGGCCACGAACAAAACATCTTTGCCATGCCTTAAAATTTCCGCCCGGCCGTGCCGGATGGGCGGCGGCGTCACTTCCTTCAAGCGGCAATCCGTTTCTTCCGCAACAGCCCCGCGCGGATAACGCACGGCGATCGGCCCCTTTTTACGGGAGACCGCATAGTCCAGCATCTCTTCAAGTTCCCTTCCGTCGCGCGGCGCCATCAATGTCATTCCGGGAATTTTTCTCAAATAGGAGATGTCAAAAACGCCGTGATGCGTCGGGCCATCTTCCCCTACCAACCCCGCGCGGTCAAGGCAAAAAACAACCGGAAGCGCCTGCAAGGCCACATCGTGGATTATCTGGTCATGCGCTCGTTGCAGAAAGGTTGAGTAAATGGCGACAAGAGGCGTCATGCCTTTTTTAGCGAGGCCCGCCGCGAAAGACACTCCGTGTTCCTCGGCAATCCCCACATCAAAAAAGCGGTCCGGGAATTTCTCAGAAAATTCCACAAGTCCCGTGCCGTCGCACATCGCCGCCGTGATGGCAGCCACTTCGCGGTTTTTCTCGGCCAGTGCCACCGCCTTTTTCCCGAAAACTTGAGTGTAGCTTTTTGAGGTGGAAGGCTTCTTGACTTCTCCGGTCTCTATGCAAAACGGCGTCGAGGCATGCCACTTGGCCGGGTCAGACTCCGCGATTTTATAATCCTTTCCTTTTTGGGTCACGACATGCAGAAAAACCGGCCCTTTCATCCTTGAAATGTTTCGGATGATCTGGATAAGCCCCCGGATATTATGCCCATCGAGCGGGCCGAAGTAACGGAACCCCATTTCTTCGAATAAAAGCCCCGGCACCAGAAGATTTTTAAGCCCCTCATCCACTCTTTTAACACAGCGGATCATCCGCTCGCCCACTTTCGGCATCTTCCGGATCAAGAGCTCGATGTCATCACGCACGCGATTGTAGAAAGGATTGGAAATAATCTTATTGAGGTGCCTGCTTAAAGCGCCGACGGTGGGTGAAATGCTCATTTGGTTGTCGTTTAGAATGACGATCAGGTCGTCTTTCAGGTGACCGGCGTGATTCAGCGCCTCAAACGCCATGCCGCTCACAAGCG
>MHFI01000002.1 GCA_001804125.1 Omnitrophica bacterium RIFCSPHIGHO2_02_FULL_51_18 | reverse complement strand
GAAGCTTTAGCGAAGGAGGACGAAGGAGGTCGTAGGAGGAGCAACCTGCCGATCCTACTTCGCTCTGTCCTTAACGGCAGAGCTTCGAAGGATGCACGGTTTTGCGCCCTAAGGTTACCCCTAGTTTGCCTTTCACAAAAAACCAAATTATCAAAGACTAAATTCTCTTATCTAAAGGTTACATTAAGTGGACAAAAATGTCAATAGACTATCAATATTTGACAATGGAATACTTTGTATGTTAGTAATTTAAATATTTAGTTATAAAAGGGACAGCCATTTAACTTAAATGGCTGTCCCCTTTTAGACTGGTTCAACCGTCAGATTGAATTTTTTAGCTGTGGCAATCTGCTTGGTATCGCTTGAGACAAACCGAGACGCTTTGGCCTCTATCGCAGAGGCTACGTGGAGGGCGTCTGCCGCTCTCAATTCGCTGTGTTCCAAAATCGTTAGGGTTGTTCTCAAGACCTCAGGCGTCAATTGACACACTTCAAATGACGCAACGTCCTCTAGTGCGGCCCTCTTACATTGGTTGTATTGGTGAGTGTTCAGCTTCTTTTCTCTGCGAAGCCGCGAGAGAGCGGATATGATCTCCGGTAAGCAAATACTGCTCACCGCCACGGAATCCGCCTCGAGAAAAAGATCGTCAACCAGGTCGCTCCCTTTCTCCCGGATGTATCTTTTGGTCAGCGCTGAAGAATCAAAATAAAGCTTCAAGCCCTCGATTCCCTGCGCTCCGCCAACACAGCTTTAGTCAACGAGACCCCCGGAACCAGGAGTTTAAGACCGGGCCTTTTCCATGCCCTGCTATCCGCGCCTTCTTGCGGAGGGGCAATCTCGGCTATCACCTTCCCATGCCTTAAAACCTGGATAGTCGCTCCTCTTTCGACCGAGTCGAAGTAGGTCTTGGCGTGTTTTCTAAGCTCGGTGAATGTCGTCCGTGTCATAAGTCACCCCCTATATGTACATAAGTGTACATTAATGTACATAAATTGTCAACCCGGCGGTTATTTAAAGGTCCCCCTTAGACCTTCAAATCACCCTCTAAGGACACAAGCTTCCTGGAATCGGCGTCAGTCGAGGCGGAGGTTTGTGTCACCGCCTCGGAAGCAGGAGCCTCGGCCGGTTTATCAGAGGCAGCGACTGCCTTTTCGCTGGAAAATGAGTATTCCTTGATTTTTTTGCCCTCATCGAGCTGTTCGGATATGGCGCCGGTCATCTTGTCCTTAACCCACTCCCCGCGAATAAACACAACCCCTTCCTTGCCGGTTTTCATGGTCTCCCAGACCGCAGTCTCCCCGTCGTCGGGGATCGTGATCGTATAATTGGTGGAGAGAAAACCCCGTGCCGAAAGCTTTTTGGAGCTTACCTGCTTGTCCTGAAATGTGAATACATCCTTGTATTCTTTTTCTTTGCCGGCGTGCGGTTTGACGGTCATTTCCCATTCGGAGCCGTTGAGCTCTTTCAGCCTTTCCTCCACTTTCTTCCTTCGCTCGGCTATTTTTTTCTCCTCTTCGGGAGAGCGCTGAACAATTGCGGGCGCGGGAGCGGCCGGCGTTTCATCCCCGGTGTTTTCCGCCGCTTTCAAAACCAAAGGCGAGAGTAGAAGAACTGCCGTCAAAAACAGGGCTGCATAAGAGCGATCTTTTAACATTTGGTTTCTCCTTTTATGGGGTATTTTACCACTTTAGGGTTTGTTTTCAGGGAAAAAGTTTTACAATCATTCCCCGCGGGCGGCGTAAGCCGACTGATAAAGCTCTTTTTCTCTCCGCCTTAAGAAAGCGCTTATGAGCGCCCAGGCCGTCAACAGGAGCGGCAGTAAAAAAACAGTGAAGAATTTAAACCAGAGCTTCTGGGCATTGGAAACCTTCCGGATGTCACGAATCACGCCGGCTTTGGAACGGATCTGCACAAGATCCTCTCCCAACGCGAACCCGTCGATGATATTGGCGAACAGATTGAGATTGCCGGGGTTTTGTATCACATCATCCCCGAAGGCCGAGGAGCAACCGACCATAATGAGCTTTCCAGGCTTCGGGTTTTCCATCGGTTTTTGTTCAGGGTTCTCTCCCTCCGGTTGTGTGGCGGACCAGGCCGGCCGCTTTCCGCCAAAGGTGTCGGAAAACTGCCCTTCCAGCAAAACCGCCAGCGGAAACTTGCCGTCCTGCTTTTCTTTCGGAGGCTGCGTATTCTCCTGCGTCAGCCGCGTGTGCCCGTCATTGGGCGCTTTCCAGCTTTGCGGCGTGGAAGTGAAAAGAACCGTCGATTTTAGGCCCGCTTGCTTGGCCGCGTCGGCGGACAGATCCAGTGCTGACCCCCATAAAAATCCGATTGAAGGCAAGCGGTTCATGACAGACACGGACCTGTTAATGAAGCTTTCCTGAACAATGATCTGGTTGGGGAATTTCACCGGCATCTGAAGCGCAAACGGCCCGACCGTCTGGCCGGTAACGAGAGAGATGATTTGAGAGCTTTCATCAAAAAGCACGGAGTCATTGACCTTGACGCCCCACTTTTCGGTCAATTGATTGATGAAAAGGTCCTGCCTTTCCGGAAGGGCCTCCACACCTTTTTCTTCGCGCGCAAACGTGTACTTGAAACCCTGCGCCGCTAAAAATACGGTGCCGCCCTCATAAAGATATCGGTTTATTTCATAACGCTGACGCTCGGTCAAAACACCCGGATTCATTAGGATCAACATCCGCGTTTTATCGGGGACGGGATCGTTTTCCGTAAATCCGATCCGGTTCACCCCATAGCCGTTATTGCGCATCAATGTGACGGCGGTTTTAAAATCATCCTCATAGTCCTTGCCCGCGTCTTCTCCGGCGCCTTTCAGTATCTTATCAAGGTCCGAGGAAAGCGCCTGCCCTTTGACAGGAGCGTAAACGGCGATATTGGGCCTGCTTTCAAGCGTCATTTTGTAAATTCTTGAGAGGATCTGGTACTCGAGGTCCTGCACGGTTTGAGGCACGATGCGCGGAATGATCTCGTTTGTCTTTTCCTTATATTCAATGATTAGGGTCGAGTAAATGAGCTTGACCCCAACCTCATCCCGCTGAATCGACTCAACCTGGAACGGAATCACGCCCTGCGGCTGGAGTGTCTTCCTCACGGGGTCCTCGGCGTCCCCGCCCGGTTCTAAATGAACAACACGGTATGTAAATTTATTATCGGAAACTGAGCGAAGCTCTTCCAATTTATCCACGACATCGCGTTCGAGGTTTTTAAGAAGCGTCGGCATCGATTCGGACGGAGACATATAGAGCTTAACCTGCACAGGCACCTTGAGATTCCTAAGCACACGCGCCGAGACCTCGGAAACGGTGTAGGCTTGACCCTCCGTGAGGTCAAAGCGGCTGAAGCCCAGGTCCCGGAAAAGCCAGTTGAGCAGCACCGCGATCACAAAGCACACGACGACCGCGCCTGAGAAAACGATTTTTCCTTTCGGCCGGTAACGGCCTTCGAGGGACAGCCCGTTGAGGGCGAGGAACAGAACGATCATTACGGTGAAATACAAGATGTCTTTTATGTCGATCACCCCTTTGCCGAATCCCGTTAGGTGTGAGGTGATGCTCAGGTTTTGCCGAATGAACGTGCCCGCTCCCGTCCACCATCCGTCCAGGAAAGACGCGAAAACTTCCGTTCCGACAAAAAAGATCGCAAACGTCGAGATCACGGTGAGGATAAACGCGACGATCTGATCCTTGCTCAAACCCGATAAAAAGATGCCGATCGCCAAAAAAAGCGCGCCAATCAGAAAAGCGCCGAGATAGCCGCTCGCGATTGAGCCTAGATCCGGCCGGCTGACCTGAAACAACATCACCGGAACAGTGAGCGTGAGTAGAAGCGCGAATAAATAAAAAATGAGACTCGCGACGTATTTGCCCAGCACAAGCTGCCAGGGCCTCATCGGAAACGTCATGAGAAGCTCGAACGTGTTCCCCCTCTTTTCCTCGGCCCACAGACGCATCGAGATCGCCGGAATAAATAGGTTTAGCACGAACGGCAGTGAATTAAAAAACGGCCTCATATCGGCCTTGCCGATTTGGAAAAAACTCACCATATAAAGACCGTTCGTGAAAAGAATGAACACGACCAGAAAGATATAAGCGATCGCGGAACCAAAATAGGCCGAAAGTTCCCGGCGAAATATCGTCAGAAAGGAGTTCATACGCCGGCGTGCTCCTTCTTAGTTTTCTGGCTCCTGCGGAAGATCGCCAAAAAGACTTCCTCAAGCGAAGCGTCGGGATTGCCCCCTTGGCTCCTCAGTTCCGCAAGTGTGCCTTGAGCCACCAGTTTTCCCTGATTGATGATAAAGAGCCGGTGGGATATGGCGGAGGCTTCCTGCAGGATATGCGTCGAGAAAAGAATGGTTTTGCGTTTGGCCAGATCCTGGATCAGGCCTCGGATTCCGATGATCTGGATCGGGTCAAGACCCGAGGTCGGCTCGTCTAAAATGAGGACCTTTGGATCATGAATCAGCGCCTGCGCCAACCCCACCCTCTGTCGAAACCCGAGCGACAATTCGTAAACCCTGTGTTTCCATACCGAGCCGATGCCGCAAGCGCTCACGACCCAGTCCTTTCTTTCCTTTAATTGCCTGCCCCGCAGTTCGCGCGCCCTTCCGACAAAATCCAGAAAATCATCCACCCGCATATCGGGATAAAGAGGGGGTATTTCAGGAAGATAACCAATCGCCTTACGGACACCGATGGGGTCCCGAGTCACATCACACCCGCCAATGAGGGCCGCTCCCTTAGTCGGATAAATAAAGGTCGTCAGAACTCGCATGAGGGTGGTCTTACCCGCGCCGTTCGGCCCGAGAAACCCCACAATCTCACTGGGACTTACTTTAAACGAGACATCGTCCACGGCGCAGGTACTGCCGTAAAACATCGTCAGATTTTTCGCTTCTATCATATCCGGTCCAGCACCGTTTTATTTCTTAAGACGGGGGCTTGGGTTCGGCAATTCCAGGGGGGTTAACTTGTCTCCGTAAGCCCGGCGTTCCAAAATATAGGCCCGCACTTGCACGGACTCCTTGGAATGCGGATCCACTTCCAGGTACTTCTCAAAATAGGCCATCGCTTTATCATGCTGATCCAGGTATTCGGAGTACAGATAACCCAGGTTGTAATGAGTTTTCGGGTTATTCGGATCAAATACCAGTGAGCGCTCAAACTCCCGGCGGGCCAGTTCATAGTTCTTGTTGCCCGCGTAAAAAACGCCGAGATTGTAGTGCATCCCGGCCGTTTCCTTGACCATCACCTTGTTTTGGCTGGCCATGTCCTTGAATTTTTGGGGAGCCAGCTTGACTTCTTCGTTCAGCTTGCTATTTGTCTTTTTAAACTGCTCGTTCTCAGCCTTCAAGGCATCCATCTTTTTCTTCAAGTCGTCGATTTGTTTCGTGTAGTTGTCCTCGCGATTTTCCACCTTGCCGATTCTTGCCTGGGAAGTTTTCAGCGCTTTCTCCAATTGATCGTTCAGGGTTTTAAGCCGCGCGTTTTCCGACTGCGCGGTTTTGAGGCCCAGCACCGTTTGTTTATACTGGGGCGAGGACTCCACTTTTTCCCGCAACGACGATTCGAGCCCGTTGTTTTTTCTTGATAAGACGGTATTCTTATCCTTGAGATCCCGGGCCTCATCTTTTAATTTTCCATGCTCGGCTTTCAGGAACGCAAGCTTGTCTTCCAGTTCCACGTTTAACTTATGCAATTTGTCTTTTTGTTCACTGAAAACTTTGTTGGCCTGCTGAAGCTGTGCGTAGGATTCCTGAAGCTCCATATAGTTTGTCTTGTCTTGGAGCAGGATCTTCGTCTGGGCCAACACGTTATTCCGGTCCGATTCCAGATCGGAGTACTTCTTCTTCAAGATCCCCCATTCGGCCTCTATTTTTGATTTTTCCTCCGAAAGCGCCTTGACCTTCGTGCTTTCGCTCCGGCCTTTCTGCGCCGACACGGCCACGAGGCCGGCCGCACAGCTCAAGGCCACGATCGCCAAAACAGCTGTAAGGGCATTTCGGGTGAGCCAGGCCATCGACAATCCCTTCATGTCTTGACACCCCCCGCCGGAATCGCGATGGCCGGCGGCTCCTTTTTGTCCGCCTCATTCAACGAAGTGTAATCCATGTAAGACATGAACGGCGCATCGGCCGCCTCGCGGTAGCCCGTCACCAGCTTGTCCCCATACATGATATGAGGCGTCAGGAGAATCAAAAGCTCTGTATGGGTCACCTTATCCGTCTTGGAGTTGAAAGGCTTGCCGATAAGCGGCAGGTCCCCCAGCCCCGGGATTTTCTTATGTGTGGATACTTTTTCATCGCGACGAAGCCCGCCGATCACGATCGACGAGCCGTCCTTCACCATGACAGTCGTCTCGGCCAGCGACGAGTCAATGATCGGGATCTTGTTTTCCGTCGGGGTTATCAAGAAGTCCGTGACGCTTGAAATCTCGGGCTTGATTTTCATCGTGACAAATCCGTCTTCGTTGATCGTCGGCGTGACCGCAAGCTGAATGCCGACGTCCACGAACGTTACCTGCTCGGCCTGCGTCGACGTGCCTCCGGAGCCGGTCGTCGTGGTGGTCGTAACATAGGCCTGCTTCTCACCGACGTGGATCTTGGCTTCTTGATTATTCACGATCGCAAGCTTCGGGTTGGCAAGAATCTTCGTTTCGCCGATCGTCTTCAGGAAATTAATCAGCACTTCAAACGCATCGTCTTTGTCTATATTGCCCAAGAAAAGGTTCTCCGTTAAAGTACTTTTGGAGCCGGCCGTCGGACGCTCCTCGGCCGCTATCTTTGCGAAATCATCAACAAAGCTTTCACCCGCTCTGAACACCGGAGAAAAAGGATGGTTAGCGACAAAAGCCGTGCCTGATTTCATTGCCCGATTCAGAAGCCCCTCCCATTTAATTTCGCCATGATAATCGTCGCTGATGGTCACTTTGATGATCTTCGCGTCGATCAGAACTTCGCGGGTTTTTTGGTCCAGCGCTTCCACGAGCCGATCGATGTCCTCCATGCGCTGGGGCAGTGTTTCGACAATCAACTGATTCGTGCGCTCATCCGCGCTGATTAAGCCCACCTTCTTGTTATCCAACTGCGTTTTAAGCTTCGTTTCGACATCGGCGGCTTTCGCGTACCTCAGGCTGTAAACCTTCACGTTTTTTCTTTGCTCAAGGCTCTCCAGCGCTTTTTCCATGCGCTCAATGTTTGTGGGCGAATCCATCACGAGCACGGTGCCCGATTCGGGATCCACGAGGAGCCGTCCGATTTCACTTTTCAGCACTTCCAGAAGCGCAAACGCCTGCTCCGGCACCGCATACTTTAAGCGGAACATCTTCACCTGCCTCGTATCGGAAAATTTACGCCCGAACCTTTCCTTATATTCGGCTTCGGACATGACATAGATCACATCACCTATTTTTTCAGAGGCCAGGCCGTTCGTGATCAAAATAAGGTCCAGGATGTCCTTGATGGACACGTCGTTCAGCAAAAGCTGAACGCGTCCTTTGACGTCCTTGGAAATCGCCATATTGAGCCCGCCTTTTTGGGCCAAATAGCGCAGCGCATCGGTCACTTCAATATTTCTCAGATCCAAGGACACTTTTTCGTTGATGCCGCCCGGGCCGGGCTGTATCTGTTGGTCCGCCGGCACTTGGCCGCCGAACGGGCTGAAACTGCCTTCGGGTTGCTCGTCCGACGCCTCCTCCTGGGTCCCTTCCTGAGTCTCTTCCAAAACGGCTTCCACACTCTCTCCGGTCGGAGGTGCTTTCTGATCTGCGACGGCGGGTTCGGTGCCGACCGCCTCGCCTTCGGCATAAAGCGGCAACGGCGCCCACAACAACGCCCCCGCCAGCCACAAAGCGATTGTCTTTTTAAGGTCCGTCATCGGAGTTCAAACCGCTCGCCGCTGTGGCTTAAGATCACTTTGTCCTTGTAAATCGCTTCCACGAGGTAGCCGTCGCCCAACGATTGGCCCTTCTTCACAAAGTAAGTCTTTTGCCTCGCCTTGTCCTCAATGATCGCGTCCGGATTCAGAGACCAAGAAATGCCCACGAGCGACAAGCTCTTGGTGGCTTCATTTTCTCCGGCTGAGGCAATCCGGTTTTTATTCTCTTCCTCCTGCCTGGCCAAATCCACCTCTTTGAAAATATCCCGGGCACTTACCTTTTCCACGTAATAATTCTCGTCCTTTACGAGGGAGACATTCTTTGGATTGAGCGGAAGATCTTTGGCAGTCTCGGGGGTAAGATTGGGAATGCGCCTCAGGCTGATTGCGGAAGCCACCGTTGTTGCCACTAGATACACGAAAAGCGAGATCACGACCACAAAAAGCGCCTTATTGACAAAGCCGAAACTGATCTTCAGTTTATAAGTCGATTGGATATTTTCCTTCGCGGACCTCTTGAAAAATGAAAAGCGTCCGGACAAGGCGCCGCGCAAAGACCCGAAGGACATGAAACCCTTCTTCGAGCGCTGGATTTGCGCCTTTTTTAAGAACCCGTCGTCGGACCCTTCAATCAGCTTGAGAAGCTGCTTTTCTGGAGTAACGCTCCCGTCCTCTCCCATCCGTCTTTCACCTCGCTGGCAATAATGTCTTCGATAATTTCCTTATCCACGACAAACCGATGGCGCATCAGCATTTCCTTCAAGGCCTTATGGCACATCATCGTGACCTGCCGCGGATACCCTTGAGTATAATGATAAATTTCCTTGAATGCTTCCTCGAGGATCAGGTCCATCTTGGAATGGTACCCCGCCTGGCGTATACGAAAATGAATAAGCTCCTTCATCTCTTCAAACCCCAGAGGGTTTAGGGTCGTCTTGAAACTGATACGGTCAAAGAAATTGGCGATCCCTTTGATGGTTGACAAAAGCTCGATTTGGCCCAGTAAAACCAACTGCAGCAGTTTGAATTGATTGGTCTCGTAGTTCAAAAGAAGCCTTAGGACTTCGAGCGACACCGGATCGAGCTTCTGGGCTTCATCGATGATCAGGATCACGGTTTTATTCTCCACGACCCCCTTCTGGAACAAAAACCGCTCCAGCGACTCCCTTAGGAACGTAAGTGACGGCACCGGCGCGGTCGAATCGGGCAAGATCCCGAAGTTTCTTACCAGGGAGTGGATAAAAAGCTGTTTGTCTTCGAACGAGGGGTCGAGCACTATGTGAAACAGGCAGTCCTCGCGGCCTTTGAGCTCCTGGATGAGCTTTCTCGAAAGGGTGGTCTTGCCAGTGCCGACGTCCCCCAACACGACGCTTAAACCCCGCTTCAAGCGCAGCTCAATCAGCACGTTCGTAAGCGCTCTCTCATGATCGGGCGAGGAATAGAAAAACTCAGGGTCAGGACTCGTGGAGAAAGGCTCTTGTTCAAAACCCAACACCTTGTAGTAACTCATCTAGACAGCCCTTCCTTTCCCGTTGGACAGGATTTTTTTGCGGATAAGCCTGAGCGGATAGCCTTCATTGACAAGCTTTGCGATGAGACCGAGGCGTTTTTTAACCTGCCGGCCGTCGTAGAGCCGTTTGTTGCCTTCCCGCTTGATGATGGAAAGAAATCCAAGGTCCGTGTAGTGGTTTATCGTGGGATAAGCCACCTTGTACTTTTTGGATATCTCTTGCGCGGTAAGGTAAGTGTCGTTTTTAGCCGTCATGCATGTGCTTCCTTTAACTACCGTACCTGACATAACTTCTGTACTTACAGTAACTACCTTAAGTACTAAATGAAGCTTAATTGTAGCATATTTTGCAGAGCTGTCAATAAAAAAGTTAAAGGGGACAGCCATTTAATTTAAATGGCTGTCCCCTTTAAAATGGCTGTCCCCTTTAACGGAACTTCTCGCAGATGCGGTAGAAATTGCAGTTCTGGCAGAGGCGGGTATCGTCGGTGAACTTGAAATTCTCGCGGGGTTTCGGAATGTTTTTGGCCGGGTCCGAAAGGAGCGCCCTCATCCCTTCGATGCTCTGTGCCATAAACCCTTGGGTGCGGTTGATGACGTCTTCCGTGACGGCTTCCGAGACGGGCTGCGGTGACGGCTCACTCAGATAGAGGAGATAGGTTTTGACTTGATCCAGCGTAACTTTCCACTTCTGCATCGCATAGATCGTATAAACGCCCATCTGGAGCCAGGTTTCATCCGCCGCCTTGCCGGTTTTCCAGTCATAAATCTCGACCACGCCGTTTTTTCTTCTGGCGAAATCAAGCTTCACGTAAACCTTGGTGCCTTCGAAACCAAATTCTTCAAGCTCTTCTATCGCAAGCCATGATGCCCCCTCGTCCGCTGAAAGTTCCACGTACAGCTTTGAATTCAGAAAATTCTTAAGACAATCAAGCGCGCTGTCATGGAGTTTTTTCCAAGCCCCCTCCGGCACCCCTTTTGCGTACTCATGTTCAAAAAGGCCGGCGGAATTCTTCGGGTCCTCATAATACTTTTTGGTTTTGGAAGAACGGTAATCATTGCGCATGAGCCCGGTGAGAAGCTCCTGAACGGCTTCCGCAGAAAGCGGCCGGCCGCGCCGGAGCGCCTTCAGGGCATACTCGATCACATGGTGGACGGTTTCGCCCTTCCAGGCCCAACGATTTTTGAGGTTTTTTAAGACGTAGGCGAGACGGATTTCCGGAGGCGCTTTGCGGTCCCAGCCGCCCCAGGAGGCATACTTGTCGTAGAAATACCGGCGCTGGCATTCCCGGAACTGTTCGTCTCTGGACTTAGACCAAGAGAAGACGTTCTCTAAAGCCATGGCGATATTCGCGGGTCCTGCCGCTTCGGGACACTATTTTCCTTAAAAAACTGAGACATCCTTAGTGGATAAAAGCGTGTGGACATGCCATGAGATTACGCACCACGATGGTTTGTGAATGAAGGTGTACTTTTAAGGAAAATAGTGCCCTCGCGTCACCCGCGAATATCGCCATGCTTACGTTCACTTTAGCTATGAGTTAGATTTCCGGGAATTGGGTTTATCGAGGGGGATTACGCCGCCGATCGCGTTGCCGAACATCGCGGCCGTGCCGGCAAACCCGGAGCGCTCGGCTTCCCTTTGCCAGAAATTTTTCTCCTGCGGAGTCCCTTGAGGCTTCGCGGTGGCTTTTTTCTCACGCTGAGCTTTCTTTAATTCTACAAGTCTCTTGTATTCTTCAGTGCCGCGCTCAGCGGCCCACACAGCGCCCCATTCAGATGCGAATAATGTAAAAATAAACAACCATGTAGCTATTTTTTTCATACCTCTCCTTCCTCCGTCATGATGACGTTATTAATTATTAACGACCATGGATTGCGAAAGTTTTTCCACCGCTTCAGGCCCGGCCAACTGAGACACCAGTTCCAGCGCAAATTCCATTGCCGTGCCGGGGCCGCGGCTTGTGACCACGCATCCGTCCACGACGACGCGTTCGGAAACAAATTTCACTCTCGGGCCCAATTGGCCCTCAAATCCCGGATAGCAAGTCGCCCTTTTTCCGTCGAGGATCCCGATGGGCGCGAGCACCACGGCCGGGGACGCGCAAATGGCAGCTATCAGTTTTTTTTCTTTCTGCATTTTTTCAAGCAGCACTTCCAGGGACTGGGACTTTTTAAGATTCAACGCTCCGGGCATGCCCCCCGGCAGGATCACGGCATCGGGATGCCCCTGGTATTGCTCCAGCATGAGATCGGTTTCGACGGTGATCCCATGCGCGCCGGTCACCTCGCGCTGGCCGACGCCCGCTACAATCACTTCCATACCCGCCCGGCGCAGCACGTCGATGGGCGTGACCGCCTCGATCTCCTCAAACCCATCCGCCAACACCACCAGAGCCGTTTTTCTCATCAACAGTCATTGAGAGCGGGGCAAAACAATCCAACCACACGGTCATCTCGAGTCCGCCACAGGCGGACGAGAGATCTCATCACACGACTTGATGAGATTTCTCGCTTCGCTCGAAATGACAATGAAGAGATCGTTTCGTCGCGGAGTTTACACTGAGCGAAGCGAATGTGCTCCTCGCAATGACACTTCACCTTACTATTCCTTCTTCGAGCCACTTGTATTTCCCTTCCAACATATTGCGGCCAACCTTATAGATCATTTTATCATCATTCTGCTTTTGTGATCTAAATTCTTTTTGAATTCTAAGAACCGCTTCTCTGCAAAATAGATCCGCAAGCTCCTCCGGCGTCGTATCGTCCGGATTCTGATTCACAAGCTGTGCCGCGCGCGAGCAAGTCGCGGTCATTGCAAAAAGATCCGTTCCTATATTCACGAAACGCGCCAATAGCTGCTGGCGTTTTTCAAGACCCTGCTGGTGGATTGCCATCGCGAAAAAGAGGTCACGCGCCAGGCGATGACTTGTCTTTTCCACAGTACGAATGTGTTTTTGAAGCCTGGGCCCGAGCTTCACGCCGACACCGTGTTTCACATAAAGCCACTGGGACGGCACCCAAATGCCATAATGCGCAAACGCCT
This sequence comes from Omnitrophica bacterium RIFCSPHIGHO2_02_FULL_51_18, assembly GCA_001804125.1. Classification (GTDB taxonomy): domain Bacteria; phylum Omnitrophota; class Gorgyraeia; order 2-02-FULL-51-18; family 2-02-FULL-51-18; genus 2-02-FULL-51-18. Next base: position 6,757 of record MHFI01000002.1, on the reverse strand, counting down.
CTAAAAATTTAGAGACTTTGAGCGCAAAACCGGATCTTCCGCTTATGAGCGGCAGGATCCTCTTAAGATGAGGATCCATCGCCTCGCGCGCGATAAATAAACGCATGATTTCGCTGGTGCCTTCAATGATGAGGTTGATCCTCGAATCACGCATGAACCGCTCAACCGGAATGGGCTCTTCGCCCCGCGCTTTCAATGAATCCGCCGTCTCATAACCTCTGCCGCCGCGCACCTGGACCGTGTCATCGGCTATTTTCCAAGCGGCCTCCGTACAGAAAAGCTTCGCCATCGCCGCCTCGAGCCGGATATCCGCGTTGCCGCGGTCCACCAAGGCCGAGGTAAACCACGTGACGCTGTCCATCGCGAATGTCGTGGCGGTCATAAGAGAGATTTTCGAGGTCACCGCTTCATGATGGCCGATCGTCGCGCCCCACTGGACCCGTGTGTTGGCCCAATCACGCACGATCACAAGTGATTTCTTCGCCATCGCGGCGCAGGCCGCGGGGACCGTGAGCCGGCCGGTGTTCAGCGTCACGAGCGCAAGCTTTAACCCCTTGCCCAGGCCCCATATGATATTTTCTTTCGGTACTTTTACGTCATTGAATCGAAGGAGGCCGTTCTGCATGCCCTTTAAACCCATGAATTGACAGCGGTGAACAACCTCAAATCCGGGCATTGATTTTTCAACGATAAAAGCCGTGATCTGCGGCTTCTCCTTGCCATGAACCACGAGGGAAGGCGTCTTGGCCATCACCACGATCACGTCCGCGATTGTTCCGTTCGTGCACCACAATTTTTCGCCGTTAATAAGATAAAAATCCCCGTTGTTCAAGGGCGTGGCGATCGTGTTCATTTTTGCCGGATCCGAGCCTACTCCGGGTTCCGTGAGCGCGAATGCGGAAACCGCGCCTTTTACGAATAACGGAAAATATTTATTCTTTTGTCCGGGGGTCCCGAATATTTTGAGGGGCTGCGGCACGCCGATGCTTTGATGAGCCGACAACATGACGGCGGTCGATCCGCAGTGGCTGGCCACCATCGCGATGGCGCGATTGTAATTGACCTGTGAGAGCCCCCGCCCGCCGTATTCTTTGGGGATCTTGAGCGCGAAGCACCCAAGTTCCGCCAAACCTTTCATCACGGATTCAGGTATTTCGCCGGTGCGGTCAACCGCATCCGCATCCACATTTTTCTTAAGGAAAGATTCAAGCCTTAGGAGAAATTCATCGCCTATTTTCTTGTCGGCTTCGCTCTGCTCAGGGAAAGGAAACGCCAGTTCCCAACGCACCCGCCCCATAAAAAGATCGCCGACAAAACTGGGGAGTTTGCCCGACTCTTCACGCGCTTCTTCGGCTACCTCGAGCGATTTGGCCTTCTCGGCGTTATCCTTGCCTTTGAGTAAATCCATGACTCTCCTCCCGGTGCCAGAGGGGCCAGGCCCCTTTGTATAATATTGTTATATACTGCTTAACATTGATTAAATTATAACATAAAAATTTAAGGAGATTTCGAGGTCGCCATGGCGACCTCGAAATGACCGGGTTATTGCAATGTTTAAAGGATGGACTGCCCAAAGCTTGGGCGCGCCTGGATACGCCCAAACCAGGCGGTCATATTCTTAAGTTCCCGGGGAATACCGCTTCCCAAAATCGGAAGCGCGGCGATATGGGGCGTCACGGCCACATCCGCCAGAGAGAAGTCACCGAATAAGTACTCTTTCCCTTCAAGTTGTTTATCCAGTTCCTTCATCGCGTCCGCGACTTCCCGGCGTTTCTTGGCTTTAAAATTTTCTTTTTGTTGTTCTTTAGATTTTAAAATGCATTCAATCACGAGAAGCCCTATATTTAAAACCATCGACTTATCGATCTTGGCGACAAATTGCTTGATGACTTCTCTTTCGGAAGCATCTTTCGGCATGAGGCGCGGAGACGGGTATTTTTCGTCGAGATACTGGTTAATTAAAAAAGCTTCTGACAGGTAGGTGTCCTCATCCACAATCGCCGGAACCGTGCCCTTGGGGCTGGCCTTTTTAAACTCGGGGGACTCCTTGACTTCCTTATTCGCGTGCACGTCTATGGGTTCAAACGGAATGTTCTTCTCGGCCAGCACGATCTTCACTTCGCGCGAATTGCCGGACCTGGGGAAGCAATAAAGTTTAAGCATATTCTCCTCTTTTGAAATTAATAATTGCAAACCAATTTTATAGTCTGTTTAAGTAGTCCAAAATTCGCGCGGCTGTTCTCTCAGCGTCCGCAATACAGTCGGGGATGCCGACGCCGCGATAAGACGACCCCGTCAAAAAAAGACCCGGGCACTTAACAACTTCGTTTTCTATTTCCTTCACAAGCTCCAGATGCCCGACGCGATATTGTACCATAGAGTCGGGATAGCGCCGAAGCACCGTAAACAGAGGCTCGGCCTTAATCCCCAAAAGTTCGGCCAACTCTTTTTTCACCTTGTCCAACAGCTCCCCGTCATCCCTATTAAAAAATTCCCTTCCAAAGGCGCCGCCGACAAACGCGCGCAAAAGCACAGCGCCTTCCGGCGCCCTAAAATCATATTTCTGGCTTGAGAAACTGCAGGCCACAAGCACGCTCTCCTCGGTACGCGGCACCACGAAACCGAAACCGTCGAGCGTATGGGTTATTGGGTCCCTCCGGTAGGCCAGATTGACGGTTGCCACGGACTCATAAGTGATGAACCCAAGTTTTTTGGAAAGCGATTGGGAAGTATTGTTCAAAAAACCGGCGGCGCTTCTTGCCGAAGTCGTCAGGCAAACGGCATCCGCGACGCTTATCTGGCCTGTCGCCAAAACTATCCTCCACGGGCCGGAAAATTTATCCCGGGAAATTTCCTTGATCCCCGCTCCGAGCCTCGCAGTGCCTTGAGGCAATCTTGCGGCCAGTGCCCGGGTCAGCGTCTCCATTCCCCTCTTAAAAGAAAGAAAAAGGCTGTAGCGGGGTCCGCCGGCTTCTTTCAACTTTTCGCTTTTATTTTCCGCGGCCTGAAGAAGGCCTTTCAGCACACTGCCGTATTTTTTCTCCAGCTCTCTGAACCGCGGCATCGTGGCCGTCATGCTTAATGTCTCCGGGTCGCCCGTGTAAATGCCGGCAAGCATCGGCTGGCCCACCCTCTCAAGCGCTTCGTTTCCGAAGCGCCGACGCAGGAAGCAAGCCACGCTTTCATCGGCATCCGAAGAATTCCGCGGCACCATCGGCTCCATCATCATTCTGAGCTTGCCGGGAAAAGAAAAAAGAGGCGTTCTTAAAAAGGCCTTCATTTGCGTGGGGGCCACGAGATAAAAGCCTTCCGGAAGAGGAATCAGTTTCTTGCGGCGGACAATAAAACTTTTCCGGTTTTCGTTCCGAGTACCGATGATTTCATTTTGTATCCCGAGTTTATTGCAGAGCTCGACGCCCCAGGGTTTCTCGGAGATAAAGGAGTCGGGGCCCCTCTCGAGCGTAAAGCCGTCTTTTTCAAGCGTTTCAATCGTTCCCCCCAGGCGCATTTCCTTTTCAAATAAAAGAACCTCGAAATCTTTCTTATTTTGTTCCTTGAGTTCTAAAAGTTTGAAAACGCAGACCAAACCCGAGATGCCGCCGCCGATCACGGCTACTTTCGGTTTTTCCATTTTATTCCACCGCCTCCAACACCTGGTCCGCCATCATTCGTATAAATTCGGGTTCGTCGTTTACGGTCGAAGCGCGGCAATACCGCAATCCCTTCAATTCCGCGGTTTCTCTTGCCTCTTTGTCGAGATCATAGAGGACCTCCACATGGTCGCACAGAAAACCGACGGGTATCAGCACCGCGTTCTTAAACTGGCTCTTGTCAATCGCCCGGATCACGTCCTTCACGTCCGGCGCAAGCCACGGCTCCCGGGGACCTCCGCTCCGGCTCTGATAAGCCGCCATCCATGCGGAAAAACCAAACCGCCCGGCCACGAGGGACGCACTTGCAAAAAATTGGCTGGAATAGCCGCTTTTGTCGGACATCGGCACGGGCACCGAGTGCGTGGAAAAAATAAAATAGCTCCGGGGCCATTCGGATCGGGGGATTGTGCTTATCGCCCGCTCCACCCGGCGGGCCTGGGCATCAATGAACAAAGCGTGTGAATGAAACGGGCTTGTGTACACTATTTCGATCCCCTTCCCCCCAGATTCTCTCCGAGCTTCCAGCAGATTTTCCCGGTATTTTTCGAAACTGGCGTAAGTACGAAACGGCGACAGCACAAAGCCTATCACTTTCCGCACATTCTTTTTCTTTAACTCCGAAAACACGTCTTGAAATCTTGGGGCAGTGTGGCGGAATCCGACGAGCACCGGAAGCTTCGCGCCGCGGGATTCCAGCTCGGCCGCGAGCGCCTTCTGTTGACGGAACGTGACCTCATTGTAAGGCGACACGCCGTTAAATGCCTCGTAGTGACGGTACACCTCCTCGACGCGTTCCTCGGGGACTTTCACCCCCTGCAAAACGCTCGCCAGAAACGGCCGCACCTCAGCCATCGACGTCGGCCCGCCGAAACCGATGAGGAGCACTGCTGTGTTGGAATGAATGAAGGCATTCATAGAAATTGTCTGTGATAACCGGACTACCACCAACTGTTACTTAACCTGTTTACCACTATTCTTTCTACTCAGCTCGTGCACCCTGTCGACAAGCGCGATCACGTTTTCGAGAGGCGTCTCGGGCAGTACGCCGTGGCCGAGGTTAAAGATGTGTCCCGCACGTCCGGCTGCGTACCCTAAAATTTTTTTGACTGCCTCTGTGATTTCATCAACGGGCTTCAAAAGCACGGACGGGTCAAGATTCCCCTGAATCGCTTTGTCGTAACCGATTCGCCGCCACGCCGCGCCGAGTTCAACTTTGTGATCGACACCGATCACGCTTGCACCCGCCTCGGAAAATTTTTCGAGAAACGGTCCCGTCCCGGTACCGAAATAAATCACGGGGGTCCCGGCACGGATCTCCCGGATCAGTTCCTTCGAATAAGGCAGTGCGTATTTTTCATACTGAGCCGCTGTCAAACAGCCGACCCAGCTGTCAAAAATCTGGACGGCCTGCGCACCCGCCTCCGCCTGACCGTTCAAATATTTGATGCTGGCCCTGACAATCTTCTGCATTAAAAGCTTCCATAAATTTTCATCGGAGGCCATCAAGTTTTTTGTACGGGCAAAATCCTTGGAAGCACCCCCCTCAATCATATAGGAAGCGAGCGTAAACGGAGCGCCGGCAAAACCGATGAGAGGAATATCAGGCCTAAGCGTCTTCCGCGCCTGACGGATCGCCTGAAAAACATAACCTAAACTTTCAGCGGGATTTATCTCCGGAATGGCCTCCACATCTTTCGCGTTCCTTATCGTGCGCTGGATCGACGGTCCGTCGCCTTTCGTAAACTCAAGCCCCAATCCAAACGCCTCGACGATCAAAAGAATGTCGGAAAAGATAATCGCCGCGTCCGCCCCGATTTTCTCCTGGGCCTTCACGGTGATCTCCGCCGCCAAGTCCTTATTCCTGCATATCTCAAGAAATGAAACCCGGTCGCGGATCAGGCGGTAATCCTTCATGTAACGGCCCGCCTGGCGCATGAGCCAAACCGGAGTAAAGGATGTTTTCTCGCGGCGGCAGGCTTTGAGGAAAACACTATCGCCGTCATTCTGAGGCGCCGCACTTTGCGGCGCCGAAGAATCTCGATGTTGAGATCCCTGCCTGTCCGGCAGGCAGGCTTCGCTTCGCTCAGGATGACGCTTCGATTCCAAAACCGCCCGCGCGCGCTCCGCGGTCTCGACAACCAGCGGCCCCATTTTGGGCGTTACGGGCTGAATATCCACCGCGATGCCGCAGGACCGGATGGCTTCGGACGTATCAGGCCCCACCGAAGCGACTACCACTCTCCCGAAGGCCTCTTTTAGAGGAACTTCGAGGCACATCTGCCGCGCGACTTGAAACACATGGTCAATCTGGACCGCCGTCGTAAAAAGCGCGACATCCATTTTTCCATCCACTATTTTCTGAATCACGGCCTTTAAAGGCCCGATGTCATCCGGGAGCGCCCATCGGTAAACGGGAACCCGCAGTACTTTTGCGCCTCGCGCTTCAAGCCCCGCTACCAACTCAGGGTTGGAAATTCCATATTCCTGGACGGCCACGACGCGATCTTTGACGGCCACTTTGTCCCGATTCCCGTCCAGTGTTTTCAATAGTTCGCGCCAGGTATTGGGTTCCGGGACTGCGAGCGCATAAGACACACTCAATTCATTGAGCGCTTTGATGGGCTTGGGGCCACGGGGCACGATCTGAATCTTCTTTAACGCTTCGACAATCTCCTGTTTGGGAGTGCGGGTCTCGAGAACGGACACGAGCGTCCGTGTGCCCACGCCGGTCAGCAAAATCAAAACGTCAATTTCTTGCTTTAGAAGCTTCTCGGCAAACCGAAACGCCGCGGGGTTATTTTCCAAAGGCACTTCTTTCATCGAGGGCGCCAAAAACGGGATGCCCCCCTGTAAGGACACAAGGTCGGCCATGGTTTTCGAAAGACGGCTCTCGAAGATCGCCACGTTTAAACCAGTAAGTTTCTGCGTTTTTGTCATTGTAAAATTGTCATCTCGAGCCCGCCGCGAAGCGGCGAGGCGAGAGATCTCCTATCTCATTCATCACTTCTTCATACACGTCTTGAATTTCATTCACCATCCGCTCGAGCGAGCAAAGCTTCTCGGCCATCCGGGCGGCGCAAGCTTCTCGGCCATCCGGGCGGCGC
>MHFI01000001.1:10883-43396 GCA_001804125.1 Omnitrophica bacterium RIFCSPHIGHO2_02_FULL_51_18 | reverse complement strand
CCCAATGTTGCTGACCGTCCTCTTAGACCAGCTACCCGTCAAAAGCCTTGGTGGGCCGTTACCTCACCAACTAGCTGATAGGCCGCGGGCTCCTCCTCAAGCGACAGCCCTTCAAGAGCTACCTTTGATTATCAAAACTTATGTTTCGATAATGTCATCGGGTATTAGCACTTCTTTCGAAATGTTATCCCCGCCTCGAGGGTAGATCACCCACGTGTTACTAACCCTTCTGCCACTATCCTCCTTCGCCCTTACGGGCTACGAAGGATCGTGCGACTTGCATGCCTGAACCACGCCGCCAGCGTTCGTTCTGAGCCAGAATCAAACTCTCCAATTATTTGAAAATTGGCTCCCCTAAGTCTGGAGACTTAAGGGCAAATGTTTGAGCTTCTGGCAAATATAGAAACTTCGTTTAGCTCAAAAAGTTAAACGAGAATTTCCGCACTTTCAATATAAGCTATTCAATTGTGAAAGAGCGATAAACTTGTCTTGCAAAAATTGTGTCATTCTGAGCGAAGCGAAGAATCCCGAACTTTGAGATCCTTCGGCGCTTCGCGCCTCAGGATGACGTACTTTTATCCAAAGATGCTGCCCAATATTCTTTATAAGAAGTAGGCAATAAAAAAGGCATCCGATGGATGCCTTTACACCATCAGCGAATCTATGTTATCTATAAATTATGTCAATCGGATCAAATAGACCTCTATAAAGGGTAAAACACACCCTGTCAGAAGACCAATTCAAGTGGTGAGATTATGCCATGGGGGGTGAATTAATGTCAAATGGTATTTCAACGATTTTGAGTGAATTTAGCACGGTTGTGTACCGTACAAAACCGCTTAAGGGCGACGGGTCCTGCCGCCTGCGGAGCTCTATTTTCCTCAATTCCTTGAGAAGCTTAGTGAATAAAAGCGTGGGCTCACGCAATGAGATTAGTCAATTCATTGATCTGTGAAAAAAGACTCTATTGAGGAAAATAGAGCTCCTCCGGCGTCACCCGTCGCCAGACCCTAGGTGTTCCCAAGCTTACTCCCTTTTCCTTTGGCGACCATATCCCCCTATATATACCGGACCCCGTCCCAAAAGGTGTTTTGGGGACACGTTAGGGGCAGTCTAACTCCGCCGAAGCGGGGGCGCAAATTGAAAGCCTGTTTATATTTTTCAAACAAACCGGACATGCCGCAGGGTTTTCTTGGCTGCCCGATATAACTGGCGGTCCGAGGTCACAAAGATACCCGAGTCTGAGAGAAATCCGGATGCCAACTGAATGGCATCCATTGTTTTTAAGGCATGCTGAAAAATAATTTCAACGGTTTTATTTTCCAGATTTTCATTCCAAGCCAATACCGAGAAAAAGCTAAAATCCCTGCGCATTTCGCTTTGCAATCGCTGCGCGTTTTCAGAGGTCAACAACTTCCTGCGCAGGGCCTTCGCAATGGCCGCGTTCATTTCAATCCATGCAATAGGGGACACTGCTATTTCCGAGGCCTTCGAAACTAATTCTCCAAACTCATCACTTCCATGCTCGTCTATATATTTTTTGAAAAGGGAGGACGTGTCGATAAAATACCTCACGCTTCTTCAGCCCGCATCTTGGACACCAATTTAGACATGCTCATGCCTTTTAACTTTATCTTGGAAATCGGCCGCTTCCAGCCAGGCTGGGCCAGATTCTCATTATGAGGAATCAGATCCGCCACCGGCGTGCGCCGTTCAAGAATGACTATCCGCTCCCCTTGTTTTACAGCCCGCAGGTAGCCGGCAAACCCATGGGTGAGCTGTCGTATCGTCACCTGTGTCATCTTAAACTCCTCCTAGTCCACAAAGTCTACATAATGTTAGACATTATGTCAAACAATATTATATACCCATACCGGACTGTAATAGTTTAGCCCTTACCACCCGCTTCTGACGGCTGTCGTAATAGTTTAGTCGCCGCAAGTCTTCCTCTGTCATCTCGAGGAGCGGAGCGACGAGAGATCTCATCACACGACTCGATGAGATTTCTTCCGCCACAAAGAGCTGGCGGATCCGTCCGAAACAGCGCTTTGTGGACAGATCCGACGCGCTGTTTGGCGGACGCTCGCTCGAAATGACTAAACTGTTACACCGGACTTCGGAAAATAAACGCGCCAAAACTCGCCTGTAAATTATGTTAAACGTTAAAAATCTTAGATAACGTGACTTTCGTCACTTGTCTTTTGGAATCTATAATGTATATTCCATCTTTGGAGTCATTGCCATGCCACTACACATCCGATCTGAAAAAGACCACGATCAAAATTATCTTTTTGAGCTCAAGGGCTCGATCGACTCCGATACTTACGGGAATCTTGACAACGAGATAAAGAAAGCTGAGGCAGCCGGGGCGCGAAGCGTCAGCCTCAACTTTGGTGACGTTGACTATGTCAGCAGTATCGGGATAAGGGTTTTGATCGACGGCATGAAGATACTCAAAAACCGTAAAAGTCCTTTTCTTCTTTTTGGTCTCCAACCGCAAGTGAAAAAAGTTCTTGAGATTATGCGCCTAACATCCGTTCTCGAGGTGCTGGACTCCAGATCCGATGTCAATCACTACCTCCAGGAACACTGCAGCATTCCATCGTGACGATCCTTAAGCCCCAAGACCTCTACTGCGGCGACTTGCCGACACGACCGTTGCAGCCCCGCCCAAAAATCCTGATCGCCGGAGCCACGGGGTACGTAGGTGGGCGCCTTGTCTTTGAGCTCCAAAAAAGGGGCTATCCCCTGCGTCTCATGGTGCGCGGAAACGTCGAAGCCTACAAGCGCCGCTGGCCAAACACCGAGCTTGTCACGGCGGATGTACACAACTATTACGAAATGGAAACAGCGCTCCGCGGGATTGACGTCGCCTATTACCTGATCCATTCGCTGAATCTCGGCCCAAAAGCTTTCGAGTCAGCCGATATTGAAGCCGCTGACAACTTCAGGCAAGCCGCTGAAATCAACCACGCAAAACGCATCATCTATTTAGGCGGATTGGGAGAAGTTGGCGACGCTCTTTCTCACCACTTGAGCAGCCGTATCGATACCTCCATACGGCTCATGATGGGCAGAGTACCTGTCACGACTTTAAGGGCCGCCGTGGTGATCGGCTCAGGCGGGTCTTCCTATGAGATCATCCACCATTTGGTGAAGCGAATGCCGGCCATGCTGCCTCCGCCATGGGCCCGCAAAAGCCAATGTCAACCCATCGCGCTACGAGACGTCATCAAATACCTTGTCGGTGTTCTAGAAGCTCCCGAGACGACTGACGGGTATTTTGATATTGGCGGGACGGATGTCCTCACCTACGAGACGATGCTTAAGGAGTATGCAAAAATATTGAAGCGAAAAATATTCTTCGCGCCCTTGCCGTTCAACGCTGTTTCACTCTATTCTTACATCGCCGCGCTGGTGACCCCCACTCCGTATACGGTCATCCGGTGTCTTTTTGAGAGCCTGCAGAATGACGCGGTGTGCAATGAAAGCGGCCTCAGGCAAATGATCCCTTTTACACCGCTTTCCTACAAGGAACAGCTGTTGGAAGCCATGACGCCCGATGAGCAGGACTGGGTCCATTCGCATTGGACAGATTCATACCCGCCGGCCCACGACCTTGCCATGAAGCTTTCGGAACTAAAGAATGGTCCCCGCTATCGGGCGCGCTACTCCCTGACAACCGACAAAAGCGCCGAAACGCTTTATGCCTGCATTTCCAAGATCGGAGGCCGGCAGGGATGGTTCTTTGGCAACTGGTTGTGGCGCCTCAGAGGGCTTCTTGACAAACTCCTGCTCGGGGCTGGAGATAGACGCGGCCGAAGGGACCCATCTCGCTTGGAGGTGAATGACGTGATCGACTTCTGGAGAGTGGAAAACCTTGATGTGAACGCCCGGATCCTTCTGAGAACCGAAATGAAACTGCCCGGAAAGGCATGGCTCGAATTTCTGATCGAGAAAGGTCTTAAAACCCGGCTGACGTTGACTGCTTATTTCGATACCAAATCCGTGTTTGGTGTTCTCTATTGGTACCTGATGGCACCATTTCATCATTATATTTTCAACGGCCTTATCAGGGAAATTGAAAAAAGAAGCGTTGACTCTGACAACGCCACTCTCCCAGTGACCGCTGCTCCAGAAAAAGTTTTGAGCAATACTGCACGGTAACTGTATTTGCTCTTACTCTCGGTTTCGCTGGGTTTAATACTTGCAAAAGGTAGGCGTTCGACGTTTTAGACGAGTTTAATAAATATTTTCTTGCCGACTTTGAAGAGCGGGCTGGAGCGCCGCTTTGTGGCGTTGAACGGCATTCTATTTTTTAATAATCAGCTTTCTGAAGAATTTTTTTCCAGCTTTTAATAAACTGCCGTTCTCGATTATTAGATTAAGTTTGGGATCTGTTATTTTTTTATCTCCAAGAGTAACAGCTCCTTGTTGAATCAAGCGATAGGCCTCACTGGAAGATTTTGCCGCACCTACGTGCTTCAATAAACCTGCTGAGTCAATTTCTACGGGCACAAAAACCGTTTCGGGCTCAAGAGGATCTTGCTTCTGGCTGAAAACGCGCTCAAATTCGTCGACCTGCTTTTTGGCTTCGCCTTCGCCATAGTAAAAGGAGACGATGGAGGACGCAAGCTTCACTTTTGCATCACGAGGATGCGAATTTTTATCAAGCTTCTCGTTAGTGAGCAGTTCGTAATACATCGGCATCAGCGTATCGGGAATAGACATCACTTTGCCAAACATGTCTTTGGCGGAGTCATTTACAGCGATAGAGTTGCCGAGGGATTTGGACATCTTCTGGGTGCCGTCAAGGCCCACTAATAGAGGGAAAGTAAGAACAACCTGTGCCTTTTGGCCAAAAGCTTTTTGGAGGTCACGGCCCGCCAACAGATTGAATTTCTGGTCATTGCCGCCAATCTCAACATCCGCTTTCACCATCACCGAGTCATACGCTTGTAAAAGCGGATAAGTGAATTCGCGGTAGCTTAAGGGTTGGTTCTCGGCCATTCTTTTTTCAAAATCGTCCCTCTCCAGGATCCTCGCGATCGTGAAACGCGTGGCCACATTTTCAAGAAAATCCTTTAAGCTGAGCTTACCTAACCAATCGCTGTTCTTAACGATCTCTATTTTCCCGGCATTTTTGTCCAGGATCTTAAAAGCCTGTTCTTGATAAGTGTTTGCGTTTTTTTCGACTTCGGCTTGGGAGAGCGCGGGCCGCGTCTGGGTCTTCCCTGTCGGATCGCCTATCATCGCCGTGTAATCGCCGATAATAAAAACGACCTTATGGCCGAGATCCTGAAATTCACGGAGCTTTCTTAAGAGGACAGTGTGTCCGAGATGGATATCCGGCGCACTCGGATCAAAACCCGCTTTGATTCTGAGCGGCCTTTTTTCCTTTTCGGAAGTTTTTAGGAGGCCTTCAAACTCCCCTCTGGAAATGACATCAATGGCGTTTCGAGAAAGCTCGGTGAGTGCCTTTTCGGGGTCCACGTTAAGCTTGTGAAACCCCTTTGGTGCTTAGGGCAATCTTGCGGTTTTGCGGATCTATTTTGACGACGCGCGCCTGCACTTTGGTCCCGACAGGGTACGTCGTTTCAATTGCCTGTGCGGACTGAAGATCTGTTTCGGAAATATGGACAAGACCTTCGACGTCCTTTTCAATTTCCACAAAAACGCCGAAGCTGGCCACCTTCATCACCGTGCCCATCACGAGAGACCCGACGGAAAGCTTTGAAGCAATTTCTTCCCAGGGGTCCGTGATGAGCTGCTTCAGGCCCAGTGAAAGCTTGCGGTTAATCTGGTCCACCATCAGCACCACCGCTTCCACTTCCTGGCCCTTTTTAAGGATGTCCTTCGGATGATTGACTTTTCTGGTCCAAGACATATCGGAAACATGAATCAGGCCATCGACGCCCTCCTCCAGCTCGACAAACGCGCCGAACTCGGTGAGATTGCGCACGATTCCCTTTATTTTCTTGCCGACAGGATGACGCTCTTCCACGCCGATCCAGGGATTGGAGGAAGCCTCTTTCATGCCGAGCGATATCTTTTCATGCTCCTTGTCGACATTCAGCACGATCACGTCCACCTCATCGCCGACTTTAAAAATCTCGGCGGGATTTGTGATTCGCTTGGACCATGAGATCTCGGACACGTGCACGAGACCTTCGATGCCCTTGGACAACTCGACGAAGATCCCGTAAGGCACCACGTTCACCACGCGGCCCTTCACCCGGGAGCCCACCGGATACTTCTGGTCGGAATCCACCCACGGATTGGCTTCTTTTTGCTTAAGGCCGAGGGAAACTTTCATGTTCTCCTTATCAAACGAAAGAATCTTCACGTCGATCCTGTCGCCGACTTTTACAAGTTCTGAAGGATGGCTGATGCGGCCCCAGCTCATATCGGTGATATGAAGCAGGCCGTCGATGCCGCCGAGGTTCACAAACGCGCCGAAGTCCGTGATGTTTTTCACGGTGCCTTTGCGAATCGAGCCGGCCTCAAGCTCCTCGATCATCTTGGCTTTGGAAACCTGCTTTTCCTTTTCCAAAAGATCCTTGCGCGAAACGATGATATTTTTTCTTGCGGGATTGATCTTCACGACCTTGACCTGAATCGTCTGGCCGACCAGTGAATTGAGACTGCCGAAACCCTTCAAAAACGCGAGCGACGCCGGCAAAAACGCCTCGACGCCGATATCAAGCATGAGGCCGCCCTTTACTTTGCGGGTCACCTTTCCCTCCACGGTGTCGCCCTCGCCATACTGTTCGACGACACGGTCCCAGCCCTGGCTTCTCTCGGCTTTTCTGCGCGAAAGCACGATGCGGCCCTGCTGGTCCTCGGTCTCTTCTAGGAGTACCTCAATTTCATCGCCTACTTTGAGAGACTGAATGGAATCAAATTCGTGCGCGGGAATAACGCCCTCGGATTTAAAGCCGATGTCCACCACCACTTCCTTCTGGGTTATGGAAATGATGAATCCCTTGACTACGTTTCCCTCGCCGATCCGTTTGAACGTCTGATCATAGTCAATCGACGACTGGGAATGCCCCCCGTTTTCCGACTCTTCCGATAAAAACAAACGCTGAATGCCATGCGCCATAACTAATTTACTTCCTCCTTAATCTTTTTTATTTCTTCCATAATCCGCTGACTGACTGCCTGGTACGGATTTTCCTTCGCCATCAACTCAGCATCCAATGCCGGAATGAATGGTTTACCGAAATGCGCGCTGACCGATGTGTACTTAAACCGCTTCACTCCCTTGGGGAATGCCTTAAAGCTTCCCTTGATATAAAGCGGCCACACATAGGCCTGGCTTCTGACGGCTAAAAAGCCGACTCCGGGCTCGGGTTCTCTCATCTCACCTGTTTCGGTGCGCGTCCCCTCGGGGAAAATCAAAATGCTCTTTCCCTCTTTCAGGGCCCTAAAAAGCTGGCGCATACTTCTAAAATCTTCACTCTCGCTCTTAATGGGAATGCAGCCAAGCCAGCGAAGCACGCGCCCAAATACAAACGGTTTAAACAGGTAGTCTTTAGCTAAAAAAGTTACCGGTTTTTTCAGCGAAATACCTAAGATCGGCGGATCTAGATAGCTTGCGTGATTGGGCGCTAAGATAACGCCGCGAGAGTCTTTGGGGTAGTTTTCAGTGCCAAACGCTCGAAATCTAAAGCAAATTCTATAGAAACTATAAAGAACAACCTGTGCTAGCCGATAAACCCATAACTTGAACTGGGGTTTTGGGTTATCCGCTTTAGCCATGTTAATTTCTAACAGGCTTTATGACGTGGAGAATTCTATCAACTGTCTCCTGGATTGTCAATGAAGTCGTATCAATCTTAATCGCGTCTTTCGCAGGCCGCAACGGTCCTTCCTTCCTGTGTATATCCGTGGCGTCTCGCCTTTTTAAGTCGTTTAACACCTTCTCAAAAGTCACGCGCTTACCTGCCGCTATCAGCTCCTTATAGCGCCGTTTGGCTCTTAACTTCGGATCTGCATCCAGGAAAAACTTATAGTCCGCATCCGGGAAAACCACGGTCCCAATATCCCGACCCTCCATGACGGCACCGCCCTTCCTCCCGAGCTCCCTTTGCTTTTTCACCATTTCCCGGCGGATAAGCGGCTCCTGCGCCACATAAAACACGTTCTTGGTAAGCTCAGGCCGGCGAATAGCGTCCGTCACGTTCTTACCGTCCAAAATGACGCGCTGTTTTCCCCCGCGTCCTTCCTCAAAGCGGATGGACACCGACCGCGCTGTCTTTATCAGCTTCTTCGTTTCTTTTAAATCAATGCCCGCGCGCATCGCCTTGAGCGTCGCGGCGCGGTACATGGCGCCTGTGTCAATGTAAGGAACGCCTAATTGCTGAGCAAGCGCCCTTGCGGTTGTAGATTTGCCGCTCCCCGCGGGGCCGTCAAGCGCAATGATTAATTTTGACGAAGGGCGATAAGCTTTGATCATTGAGCAGAAACGGCGGCGGCCATACGGTTCGAAACGCGAATATAGTTTTCAAGTTCGCCGCTCTTTTTCGAATGAAGGATTTTCTTAAGACGACCTAAGCTTTTTTCGAACGCATACAATGCTTTGATCGTATCGGGATTGGACATGAAAATATCGGACCAAAGCGCAGCGTCGGAATGGGCCAGCCTTGCCAATTCCTTGATACTGGGGTTCAATGCCTTAAGCCGTGTCAGTGAAAACCGTCCAAAGCTCTCCTTTTGAAAAAGCGAGAACGCCAAAAGATGCGGCAGGCAGCTCGCCCGCGCTACCCAGGCATCATGCAATTTGGCATCCAAGAGGATTGGATGGGCACCCATTGCCTTCCAGAGACGGTGGACTCGATGATTGGACCTTGTAATAAAACATTGAGCTCCGTCAAAAAGCTCCGCGTCCGCGTGTTCGACCCCTAGGCATGCAGACCCTGCCATGGGGTGACAGCCAACGAACGTATTCCGCTTAAGGTGTTTTCTGGCGGCTGACTCTATTCGCCGCTTAGAGCTTCCAACATCGATCACAATCGCGTTCTTCTTAAGGTAAGGTTTGATGAGCGGTATTTGCCTGATGATCGTGGACACCGGTGCGCATAGGATCACAAGGTCCGCGCCTTGAACACCCTCGGCTAGATCCAGCGTCGCCATATCCACGGCTTTTTTCTCGATCACCCTTATCGCGGTTTCTCTGCGACGCACCACACCTGCCACAAACTTGGCGAGCTTCCGTTTCTTAACCGCGAGGCCGATCGACCCGCCAATAAGACCCGCACCCACAATCACAACCTTGTTGAATAGAGGTTTTTTTGCCATGATTGATTTGAAATTTTCAATTTAAAAGCGTATTTAATTTAGCCAGTACTTCCGAAACCACCTGAAGAGGCGCCTTGCAGCAAAATTGAGCGCGACGCGCATGCCAGTCCATACTTCTGGCTTGATCAGACAAAACCACACCACGAACCTTCAGCCCTTCGGGGAGCGTGACTTCAAAAGGATATCCCTTTGCCTGGCTTGTGATTGGGCAGCAAATCATTAGTCCCAGCTTACGGTTATAACCCTCCGGAGAAAGTGTTAATGCTGGCCTGGCGCCTGCTTGTTCATGTCCAGCCTGCGGCGAGAAATCAATCCAAACGATATCACCTCGATCAGGACAATGAGAACCCTGCATCAAATTATTTCTCGGCCGACCGGCGGGCCCCAATCCACTTCGGGATGGATATTTTCCTTGGTAACCTTTTTAAGCATTTCAGACAAAACGTATTTTTTACCTGCACTTTTTGGACGAATCTCAATTTTGCCTTTACCCATAACAAGATCCACCGCCGATCCTTGGTGAATATGGATGTTTTTGGCGAAAGACATCGGGATCCGTAAGGCCAAGCTATTGCCCCACTTTTGCACTTTAGCATTCATAGTTTCTCTCCTAATATGTATCTACAATGAGTATACATTGTATTCCAATTCATGTCAAGATAGCGAGTAAGCTCATATCGTCCGCCCAACCGCCTTCGCGATCAGTTTAAGTTCGGTCATCAGCACGTCAAACTTGTTCAGTTTCAGCGCTTGTGGGCCGTCGCACACAGCCTTCTCAGGCTCATCATGCACTTCGACGAGAAGCCCATCGGCGCCCACCGCGACCGCGGCCTTCGAAAGCGGCGCCACGTAGTCCCAGATCCCCGAGCAATGCGACGGATCCACGATCACTGGCAGATGGCTCAATTTTTTAATCACGGGCACAGCGCTTATATCAAGCGTAAAACGCGTCGCGTCCTCAAACGTCCGTATGCCGCGCTCGCAAAGGATGCAGTTGTGATTGCCTTCCGAAATCACGTACTCGGCCGACAAAAGAAAATCCTTGATCGTGCTGGCCATGCCGCGCTTCAAAAGCACGGGCTTCTTTGTCTTCCCTACTTCCTTCAGAAGCTCAAAATTCTGCATGTTCCTGGCGCCGATTTGGATCACATCCGCGTATTTTACGAAAAGCGGCAGGTCTCTCGGGTCCATCAGCTCCGTCACGATCGGGAGGCCTGTCTCTTTTTTGGCCTCATACAAAAATTTCATTCCTTTATCTTTTAAGCCCTGAAATGAATAAGGCGACGTGCGCGGCTTGTACGCGCCCCCTCTTAGGACCTTGGCGCCGCTTTTTTTCACGCTTTGGGCGATGTGGACGAGGCGCTCCTTGTTTTCGACCGTGCAGGGGCCGGCCATCACGACGATTTTCTCGCCCCCCACCTCGATGCCGGGCGCGATCTTGATAACGCTGTTTTCTTTTTTGAATTCTCTCGAGACAAACTTGTAGGGCTTTTGGATCGGCATCACCCGTTCAACGCCCGGGAACGCCTCAAACGGCTGCAGGCGCGCCTTGTCCTCCTCCCCGATCACGCCGAGGATCGTGCGTTCGGCGCCCACCGAAAGCATCGGCTTAAGACCGAGTTCTTTTACTTTCTCGACGACGTGATTGATTTCCTTCTTCGTGGCTTCTGTCTTAAAAACGATGATCATAAATACTCCTAAGTAATTAAAAATTCAAAATGAAAAATGCAAAATTCTGGAGTCACTGCGTGACATTTATAATCGGCGCGTTAGCGGCTCCCTTTTTTGAATTTTACATTTTTAATTTTGCATTAGCGCTTTTTTTAATGCCCTAATAAATCTTTCGTTTTCTTGTTTCTTCCCGATGGTCACGCGGATAAAACTCTTAAGGCCCCATGCGCCCATAGGCCTCACGATCACGCCCGCTTTTAAAAGTGTTTCATAGACGTTTTTTGCGTCGCGTCCGAGATCCACAAGCGCAAAATTGGTGGCTGTCTTGACAATCTCAAGCTTCAACCTTGAAAGCTCGCGGTACAAATAATTGCGCCCGCTCCTCACCGCTTGAAGCGTCTTTTTAAGGTGCGCCTTGTCATCGAGCGCCGCCAACGCCGCCACCTGCGCCAAGAGGTTCACGTTGAAAGGCTCGCGCACCTTATTCAAGGTATTCACAAGCTTCTCATCTGCGACGGCGTATCCGACGCGCAGGCCGCTTAAACCATAAGCTTTTGAAAAAGTTCTCGTGACAACGAGATTCGGAAAAAGACCAAGAAACTCGAGTGAATCCGGGTAATCCGAGTTTTCCTTCGCGAATTCATAATACGCCTCGTCCAAAACAACGACAATTTCCCTCGGCACCGCCTTTAGGAACTTCAGCAATCGCTCCTGAGGAATATAGGTGCCGACGGGATTATCCGGGTTTGCGATAAAGATGAGTTTTGTCTTCGGGGAAATTTTGTCTTTCATGCCCTCGAGGTCATACTGAAAATTTCTCACCGGGACCTTCACCAGTTTGCCGTTTTCGACCTGGGTCGCAATTTCATAAATCAAAAACGTGGGGTCCGCGAGTATCACTTCGTCGCCCCTGCCTACAAGCGCGCGCACGACAAACACCAAAAGCTCATCCGAGCCGTTGCCGAACACGAGATTGCCGGGGTCAACGCCCAGGAAATCCGCAAGGCGCTTGCGAAGATAAAAACAGCCGCCGTCCGGGTATCGGTGAATATTTTTTAAGGCCTTCCGGACCGCCGCGAGAGCCTTCGGGGAGGCGCCGAGCGCGTTTTCATTGGAGGCCATCTTGATGACATTGTGGACGCCGTATTCGCGCTCAAGCTCCTCGATCGGCTTGCCGGGCTGATAGTTCTTGACGCGGGCCAGATTCGGCTTAGCCGTTGGAAACAATTCCATGGCGTTAGATATCCGCCTTCGGGTAGGAGCCCAGAATTTTGAGAAATGTGCAGTTTTTTTCGAGCGCCTCAAGCGTCTTCTGCGCGCGGGGTTCCTCGGCATGTCCTTCGAAATCGACAAAGAAGTAGTAGTTCCATGCCCTTTTCTTGGACGGGCGCGATTCAATCTTTGTGAGATTGATCTTGTGCGCCTGAAAAGGCAGCAGGATGTCGTGCAGCGCGCCCACCCGGTCCTTGACCGCAAACACAATCGAAGTCCTGTCCTTGGCCGTCGGCCTGCAGTCCGCGCGTGAAATCACGATGAAGCGCGTCGTGTTGTTTGCGTTGTCTTCAATGGACGGCGCAAGCACCTTCAGGCGGTATTCTTTGGCGGCCAGCAGGCTCGCCACGCAGGCGATCTCATTTTTAAACTGCGGATGCGTAGCCACAGTGCGCGCGGCCTCCGCGGTGCTGGAGGCCGGCACGAGCTTGGCGGCCGGCAGATTGGACTCGAGCCACAAGCGGCATTGGGCCAGCGCCTGCGGAATCGAATAAATCTGGTTGATGCTCTTTATCGAAACGGCATTGGATAAGAGATAATGATTGATCGCCAGGTACAGCTCCGCGCAAATCTTGAGATCGGATTCAATGAACATGTCGAGCGTGTAGTTCACGGCGCCCTCGCTTGAGTTTTCCACCGGCACAACCCCGTAGTCACTGCGGCCGCGTTCGACCTCCGCGAACACATCCGATATGTTCGTACAGGAGAAATAATTCACGGAAGCGCCGAACTTCTTCATGGCCGCCTGGTGCGTGTAGGTAAACTCAGGGCCCAGGTACGCAATCCGGACTTCCTTCTCGAGGCTGATGGAACTGGACATGATCTCGCGATAAATCGCGTCAATGGCCTGGGAAGCAACGGGGCCCGAGTTTATGGATTTCAAGCGCTCGAGCACCTCTTTCTCGCGCTCGGGAGAATAAATCCCTTCGCCTTTTTTCTTTTTTATCTTGCCGATATGCTGTGAAGCACGCGCTCTTTCATTTAAAAGCTCCAAAATTTTTGCATCAATCGAATCGATTTTTTTTCTTTCGTTGTCTACACTCATGGGTTAGCCTCACTTTTTACCCCGCCCTTCCAATCGGATATTTCACCGCTCTTCAAAGTTTTTTTTGACTCTGGAAGGGCGGGGTTAAGCTCGGGCGGTAAAAGATGACCTTCAATATCCTTCAACGTGAATTCCTTGAGCGGCGGGAGCTCTTTTACGGAATTCAGGCCGAAATGCTCCAAAAATTCCTTCGTCGTTCGGTAAAGAATCGGACGCCCCGGCACCTCTTTGCGGCCTGCGATCCTGGCAAGCCCCTTTTCCAAAAGCGTTTTTAAGGCGCCGTCCACGTTTACGCCGCGGATCGCCTCAATGTCGGCCCTCGTCACAGGTTGTTTGTAAGCAATCACCGAGAGCGTTTCAAGACTTGCCCGGCTAAGTCTTTTCTTCTCCCTCGACTGGTAAAATTTTTTCAAGTACGAAGAAAACCTCTCGTCGGTCACAAGCTGCCAACCGCCGGCAATCTCAAACAACTTGAATCCCCGGGATTGTGTTTCGTATTCCTTCTTAAGCTCCGCCAGGTATTCCCGTACGTCCTTCTCAGAGACACCTTCCTGTCCGCCAGAGGCGCCCGCCTGCCGGTCGGGCAGGGATCCGCCTTCGGCGGAGAAGGCCTCCTGGATCTCGTCTACGGTCAGCGGCCGCTCACTCGCAAATAAAAGCGCCTCGATCGCGTATTTAAGTTCTGTGTCGCTCACCCCGCCCCTCCTTTCCGAGCTTCAGGCATGAACTTTGGAAGGGCGGGGCTCATTGGTTTTTTGCTTCCCCGTCTGTGTTAAGCTCGCGCGGCGCCACGACATTCCGGCGGATCTCTATTTCATCAAAATGATTGTGCTGGGCGATCAGCACCTCTTTTAAGCGGATAAGCTCCAAGAGCGCCAGAAACGTCGTAATCACCTCAAGTTTGTTCTTGGCCGCCCTGAAAAGCGAGCTGAAATAAATCACTGGCTCCTTCACCAATCGGTGAAAAATTTCATGGACTTTGTCGGCCACCGTAAACTCATCCTTCAGGACCTCATGGATATCCTGCCGAGGCATGTCCATGAGGACCCGGGACAGTGCTTTGATGAGATCAAAAATCGAGACTTCGGCAAACGGGCTGTCCTGCCTGCCGGCAGGCAGGCCGCCGCCTTCAAGTTCCGGCTGCACGCCAAAACGTCCGAAAATACCGCTGCGGCGCTCTCCCATCTGGCGAAGCCTGTCAGCCGCTTCCTTGAACGTCTTGTACTCCAAAAGGCGGCGCACCAACTCACCCCTGGGGTCCAGCTCCTCGGGCGGCGTCTCGGGATCCGGCGGCAGAAGCATACTCGACTTGATGTGCATCAACTCGGCGGCCATCACCAAAAACTCGCCCGCCACTCCCAAGTCCAGCATCTCCATCAAATTCAGGTACTCAAGGTATTGCTCCGTAATGCGCGTAATCGGAATATCATAAATATCCAGCTCTTCCTCTTTAATCAAATAAAGAAGAAGATCGAGCGGCCCCTCAAAAACGTCCAGCTTGACTCTTACCGGCTTAGACATATCATAAAAGATTCAAAGCCGTTTTTACCTCGGCGATTGTTTGCCGGGCAACGGCACTTGCCTTTTCTTTTCCTTTTGCCAAAATTTTCTCCACGGCGCCGGGCTCGTTTGCTATTTTCCCGCGCCGCTCCCGAAGCGGACGGAGCCTCTCGGCCAGGATGTCCGCGAGACCCCTCTTACAGTCCGTGCATCCCTTTTTGGCGCCCGTACACCAATCCTGCACTTCCTGAACCCGGCGATTCCCCGAGAAAATGCCATAATAGGCATACACATTGCAAATGTCCGGATGCCCGGGGTCGGTCACTTTCACGCGCTCAGGATCCGTAATCATCGACTGCACTTTTTTATGCACACTCTCTTCGGGGTCCGAGAGATTGATCGCGTTGCCGTAACTCTTGGACATCTTACGGCGGTCAATTCCCAGGATCCGCGCTTCTTTTGTGAGCAGTGACTCCGGTTCCGGAAAAATATCCTTTTTATATAAAAACCGAAAGCGCCTGACGATTTCTCGCGTGATCTCAAGATGCGCCAGTTGGTCCTCCCCGACAGGCACTTGATGGGCCTTATACAGGAGAATGTCGGCGGCCTGTAAAACCGGGTATCCTAAAAACCCATAGGTCATAAGGTCCCGGCCCTGGATCTGGCGAAGCTGTTCTTTGTAGGCGGGGTTGCGCTCAAGCCGCCCGAGCGGAACGATCATCCCAAGTATCGCGGCCAACTCCGAATGTTCCGGAATCTGGGACTGCACGAAGATCGTGCTTCGCTCCGGATCGATCCCGCACGCGAGCCAGTCAATCACCATTTCAATGGAATTTTTTTTAATTTCTTTCGGGTTTTCATACTCACCCATCAGCGCGTGAAGATCCGCGACCATGAAGAAACAGTCGTGGTCCGCCTGAAGCTTCACCCAATTTTCCAGCGCTCCAAGCAAGTGGCCCAGGTGAAGCGGGCCGGTAGGCCGCATTCCGGAAAGGACGCGGGACGGGGTCACTCGAGCTTTCTCTCCTTTTTCTGGATTTCAAACACTTCGATGCGGTCGCCTACCAGTACCTCGTCAAAATTAGAGACGCCGATCCCGCATTCAAAACCCTCCAGCACCTCGCGCGCGTCATCCTTAAAGCGTTTCAGACTTTCCACCTTGCCTTCATGGACCTTCTTGCCGCCGCGGTTCACGCGGCAGGGAAAATTCCGCACGATCTTGCCTTTGACCACCGAACAGCCGGCAATCACCCCGATCTTTGAAACTTTAAATACCTGGCGAACCTCCGCGGTCCCGACAAACACTTCCTTGATTTCGGGAGACAGAAGCCCTTCCATCGCCTTTTCGATGGCGCTTTTGACTTCATAGATGATTTCATAAAAACGAACGTCCACCTGTTCCTTTTCGGCGGCCTCGCGGGCGGTGGAAACAATCCCGACATGAAAGCCGATAATCACCGCGTTCGAAGCGGCGCCGAGCATTACGTCCGACTCCGACACGTCGCCGATGCCCGTATGAATGATGTTGAGGCGCACGTCCTTGGCCTGAATTTTTGCGAGCGTGCTGCGAAGCGCCTCGGCGGAGCCCTGGACATCCGCCTTAATGATCAGGTTGAGCTCCTGGAGTTTGCCGGACTTAATGTCTTCGTAAAGATGCTCCAGCGTAATATGAGAAGTGGGGACCGCTTTCTCCTGAGGGCCTGCCAGCTTTTTCTCTATGATTTCCTTGGCAGTTTTTTCATCCTTCACGACATAAAACCGGTCACCGGCCTTCGGAACTCCGGGAAGGCCCAGAATCTCAACCGGCATCGAAGGAAGCGCTTCTTTTACGCGCTGCCCGCGGTCATTGATCATCGCGCGCACCTTGCAGGAATAGGGCCCCACAACCACTGCGTCGCCTACCCGCAATGTCCCATCCTCGACAAGCATCGTCACGAGAACCCCGCTTTCCTTGGAGAGTTCCGCCTCAATCACCACCCCGCGCGCAAGCGCTAAAGGATTGGCGCGGAGCTCCAAAAGCTCCGATTCCAGCACCAGCATCTCAAGAAGCTCATCAATGCCCTTTCCGGTTTTGGCTGAAACGCCCAACATGATCGTCTTTCCGCCCCAGTCTTCCGACATCAAGCCATGCTCCATGAGCGCTTTCTTCACGCGTTCAGAATTTGCGGAAGGCAGGTCCATTTTATTGATTGCGACAATGATTGGCACGTTCGCCGCCTTCGCATGGTCGATCGCTTCAATCGTCTGGGGCATGACGCCGTCATCTGCCGCCACGACGAGAACCACGACATCCGTGACGCTCGCACCGCGCGCGCGCATCGCGGTGAACGCCTCGTGGCCCGGCGTATCCAAAAATGTCACGGCGCCCTTCGGCAGAAATACTTCATAAGCCCCGATATGCTGCGTGATGCCGCCGGCTTCCCCTGCCGCCACCTTGGTCTTGCGGATCGCATCCAGAAGCGAGGTCTTCCCGTGATCGACGTGGCCCATGAATGTAACAATCGGGGCGCGAATCACAAGTTTTGACTTGTCCTTGATTTCATCCGAGGGTTTTAAAATTTTGTCCTCGACGACCGCTTTTTGCTCTTCCAGCTCGACGCTATATTCCTGCGCCACCTTCTTGGCCACGTCAAAATTCACCGACTGGTTGATATTAGCAAAGATGCCGATTTTGATGAGGCGCGCGATGAGATCACTGGGCCTCACGGTCAAACCATCGGCCAAATCCTTTACGGTGATCGGCGTCCGCAGCTGGACCTTACGGACCTTCGGAGCCTCCTGCACAACCGCGGCGGACGCGGAAGGCATCGCCGCCAAGCCATGCGATGAAGCTATCGAATGTTTTTTTATGGACGGCGCCTGGGGCCTGGGTCTCTGCGGTAAAACCGTCTGCGGTCTTCTAAAGGACGGCGTCGAACTCACAGAAGAAGCGGCGGTCGAAACGGGCCTCGACTTGATCTCAGCGAATGAAGAAGCGGAGGCGGCTTTGGCGGCGCTGCGCTGCAAAAGAAGCTGTTGTTTAACGCTTTCTATCGAGCCCGGCTGTGACGAAGGAACCTTGGGCGGCTCTTTGGAAGCGGCGCCTGCTTGTGGCTTGGAAGGGGTCTTGGCTCCAGACGCAAACGCCGTCTTTATTTTTTCGGCATCCGTACCGGATAAAACACTCATATGGCTTTTGGCGCCAATCTTGAGCGCCTTAAGCTTATCCATGAACTCTTTCGAGCTCAGTTTGTATTTTTTGGCCAGCTCATGAACCCGAACCGACATGAATTATTTTTCCTCCGCCTCTGGCGCTGCCGTTTCAGGAGGTTCGGCGGCCGCAGTTTCCCCGGCCTCTCCGGCGTCTCCGGCAGCGGCGGCGCCCCGCACCTTACCCATAATCTTTTCTATCGTCTTCTTCCCGACCCCCTTGATCTTGAGAAGCTCTTCCTCTTTGGCGTTCTTAAGATCGCCCAGCGTCTTATAGCCCGCTTCCGAAAGTGCCTGTGCGGTCTTGGGCCCCACGCCTTCTATCGACCCCACACCCTGATCGTCACCGCCGGTCTCTTCCGCCATCTGGGACTCCAGTTTTTCCTTCACAATCTCCTTCTTTGAGCGGATATCAATTGACCAGCCGGTCAGTTTTGAGGCGAGCCTTACATTCTGGCCGTTCTTGCCGATCGCCAGCGAAAGCTGGTCGTCACCTACGATCACTTCCGCCTTTCTCTCTTCCCCGTCAAGCACCTTGACCGAGGATATCTCGGCGGGACTTAAAGCGGCCTGGATGAACTCTTCCGTGTTCTCGCTCCAACGCACGATATCGATTTTTTCTCCCTGCAGTTCCTTCACAACGCCCTTCACGCGCGACCCCCGGATGCCGACGCAGGCGCCGACGCAATCCACCTTTTCATTCTTGGACCAGACGGCGATCTTTGTGCGATCGCCCGCCTCGCGGGACACCGACTTGATCTCGACCATACCCTCCGCCACCTCAGGCACCTCTAGCTCGAAAAGGCATTTAACAAAATTAGGGTGGTTGCGGGACAAAAGGATCTGCGGGCCCTTGGCGGTCTTGTTCACCTCAAGGATATAGGCGTGTATCGTATCGCCCTGGCGATAGCTGTCCCGCGGCGAGAGCTCTCTTTTAGGAAGCATACCTTCCGTTTTCCCCAGATCCACGAGGAGCGCCCCTTTTTCAAAGCGGTACACGGTCCCACTGACGATGGAGTTTGATTTTTTATTGAATTCATTGAAAATAACGTCCCGCTCGGCCTCGCGGATTTTCTGGAAGATCACCTGCTTGGCGGTCTGCGCCGCGATGCGGCCAAACTCGTTCGAAACGATCTCCTTGCCTTCGGAAAGGATCTTGATGCGGCCGGTTTCAAGGTCAATCTTAACCTGGATGTCCTTGTCTTTATCGTGGACGACCTTCCGCGCCGCGGACACAAGCGCGGCCTCCACGGATTCAATCAGCACCTGCCGGCTGATCCCTTTTTCTCTTTCGATGTTTTCTAAAACGGATATAAGTTCCGTGCTCATCCCGCCCTTCCTAATCTGGTTTTACTTGCTTAAATCCTGCCCCTCATAAAACACTTGGAAGGGCGGGACTCATGGCAATTTCTCTGTTTTTAAATTTTTATTTCACGGACCGCCTTCACCACAGCCGCAAGCGGCAAACGAAGCGTCTGCCCGTCTTTCTGGGTTTTTAATTCCAAAACCCCTCCCTGCGCCGACAGAACCTGACCGATATGCACATAACTTTTCTTCAACGCATCGAGCGCCACGACCCGCACCCTCTGCCCCACCACGCGCAGGAAATCCTTCTGGGTCTTGAGCGGCCTGTCTAGGCCCGGACTATTGACTTCCAGGATATAAGGGCGGCCGCTGAACCCCGTCTCATCCAAAAAAGTACCCAGACGGCCGTTGATCAGCGCACATTCGTCGAGCGTGATTCCGCCCGGCTTATCCACAAGCAGTGTTAAAGTGCCGCGACCCCCTGATCTTCTTAAACTTATGTCAATAAGTTCAGCGCCCGCCGCCTCAATTTGGCTCTTAATATCCTCTAATCTGGACTCAATTTCAATGGGCAGCATAAAAATGGTTCTTTGAACGGTTATCCCTCGACTACGCTCGGGATATTGTCGTAAGCGAGAAGCGAACGACAATAAAAAAAGTGGGTCTTCACCCACTTTTCACAAGTAAACTATGATGACTTTTGTTAAGTTAACAAAATTAGGCTACTTTGTCAAGCGCCTTAAGGATTTCGGGAACAATCCCGGAGATGGGAACTATAAGAGTCTCGGAGCTTTTCCTGATCTTTATCTCAGCTTTGTCGTTTTTAAGGTTTTTGGGGCCTAAAATAAGCCTCACGGGAAAACCAATCAGGTCCGCGTCGTTGAATTTTACACCGGCCGTTTCGGGGCGGTCATCCACGAGAACATCCACGCCCTGGGCCTTCAGGTCCTTTGAGTGGAGTACGGTATCCACGATTTCATTGGACTGGACATCCCGGGGATCAAGCACCACAATCAAAAGCTGGTAAGGGCTTAAGTTTTTCGGCCAGACGATCCCCTTTTCGTCACTGCCTTGTTCTATCGCGGCGGCCAGGATACGGTTCACGCCGATGCCGTAACAACCCATGACGAGCGGATTTGCCTTGCCCTTTTCATTGACAAACAACGCTTTCATAGGCTCGGAATAGCGCAGATTTAATTTAAAAATATGCCCGAGCTCTATCGCGGTCTTGAAATGAAGCGGGGTCTCCCTGCCACCCCACTCGCCTTTATCCCCTTCGACCGCTTGACGGAAGTCACCCACTTGAATTTCCCCGCCCTGAATGTCACCTAAATTAACGTTCACCAAATGATGATCACGGATGTTCGCGCCTGTCACAAAATCTCGCATCTGGAGAATGTCCTCATCGATGTAAATTTTAAGGATGCCGCCCGCCGTAGGCGCCCGCCTGCCGGTCGGGCAGGGGTCCGCCTTCGGCGGAAACGGCCCGCTAAACCCAAACGCAAAACCTAGCTTTTCGATAGATTCACGAGAAGCCATAAAACAACCGGGCTCGACTTTCCTGAGCTTGAATTCACTGACTTCGTGATCTCCGCGAACCAACACTTCAAAAAAGGTTCCGTCGGGGCGCTGATAAATCATTGTCTTGACCAAGTCTTTGGGGGTTTTTTTGAGAAACGGGGCCACCCCTTCGACGCTGCTGTGACCGGGCGTGTATTCTTTCGAATATTTTCCCGAGGGCGCATCTTTTGGAAACTCAAGACCCTTGAGCCGCCGGAACGCCATTTCAACGCTGACAACCTTATCCGTGCCGCCGTACTGCACCATCCGGTCTTCGCCGGCATCCGAAAAAAGAATGAATTCCTGCGAGCCTGAGCCGCCCATCGCGCCCGGGTCCGCCTCGACGATATTGAAATCAAACCCGCACCGCGTGAAAATACGCTCATAAGCCTCTTTCATCGCGCGGTAGGTCTCATCCAGGCTCTCAGCGCTCGCGTGAAAACTGTAAGCGTCCTTCATGATGAACTCACGGCTGCGGATTACACCCGAACGCGGGCGCATCTCATCTCGAAATTTTGTCTGGATCTGGTAAAGCGTGACCGGAAGCTGTTTGTAAGAGCGGATTTCGCGGCGTGCCAGGTCCGTGATAATTTCTTCGTGGGTAGGCCCGAGCACATTTTCTTTTCCGTGCCTGTCCTTGAAATGAATCATGTCCTCGCCGAGGATGTCCCAGCGCCCTGTTTCTTTCCAGAGCTCGGCCGGATGAATCGCGGGCAAAAGGACTTCCAACGCTCCGGCGCGGTCCATCTCCTCGCGCACGATCTGCGTGGCCTTTTGCAGCGCGCGAAGGCCCAAAGGCAGGTAGCTGTACGTGCCGCTGGCCAATTTACGGATGAGCCCCGCGCGAAGCATGAGCCGGTGGCTTTTGATTTGAGCCTCTTGCGGCGTTTCTTTAAGGGTGGGGATTAAAGTTTGTGTCCAGCGCATGTTTAAATCCGAAATCCGAAGCACGAAATCCGAAACAATGACCAAATTCCAAATAACCAAAATCCAAAACACGTGTTTTGAAATTTTGAATTTTTAAAATTAGAATTTGTTTCGGATTTCGAATTTCGGATTTCGTGCTTCAGATTATCCATTTTGCCTAAATATTTTTAAAAAATTTTCCACGATTGAGAACCGGTTCACATCCTGCAGGATCACGACAGTCATGAGACCTAAAAGCAGCACGAGCCCCCCTTGAGTCATCCGCTCCTTGACCCTCTCTTTGAGCGGAGAACCTTTCAGTTTTTCAATCAAAATAAACAGGATGTGCCCTCCGTCAAGCACCGGAATCGGCAGCAGATTCAAAACAAACAAACTGACGCTCAAGGAACCCATGAAATAAAAAAGAGTGACGATTCCCATCTTGGCCGCTTCCTGTGTCATGAAAAATATTCCGATCGGGCCTGTCACCGAATCTTTGAACGGCAAAGCACCCGTAATCATCAGCGCCAGCGAGTAAAAGATCATCGTCGTGAGCGTCCACACGCGCTCAAAACCAAGTGCGACGGCCTTAAGCGGCGGGTTCTTCAGATAAATCATTTCGTTGGAAGGCGCGATTCCGACAAATGAAAGACGGCTCTTCCTTCCAAAGATATCCTTTATCTCCCTTACTTTCGGCATCACCGAAAACTGGTAAGCGGCGCCATCCCGTTCGACGCTGAACACGACAGGCCCCGCGGCCTTGTGCACGACCTCCAGAATATCCTCCCAGACTTTAACCGGTTGGCCGTTCAGTGCCGTCACGCGGTCCCCTTCCACAATTCCGGCTTCTTTGGCAGGCGTGCCATCCATCACCTTGCCGACTTTTGTCGTCATCGTCGGCGTGCCCACGAGAAATATCACCGAGAAAATTACAAACGCCAAAAATGCGTTCATGAAAGGCCCGGCAAACACGATAAAAAACTTCTCCCAAAGCCTCTTGGAGTTAAACTCCCAGGCAAGCCCTTTGGCTTCCTCAGGATTTTCTCCAGCCAGTTTCACAAAACCGCCGAGCGGCAGGAGAGACACACAGAATTCGGTGTCCCCAAACCGCCGGCCGAATATCACGGGCCCGAACCCGATCGAGAACTTCTCGACCCGCACGCCGACACGCCTGGCCGCCAAAAAATGGCCGAACTCGTGCACAATCACAAGCACTCCGAGCACAAAAACAAATACTAGGATACTTGGCATAATCTCTTGGTTTCCTCAACGGCCCAATCATGGATCGATTGGATCTGTGAAATGTCCGGATCTTTGACGAACCGGTGGTTTGAAAGCACTTTTTCGATGACCTTCGGTATCTGCATAAAATGAATCCTGTCTTCCAAGTAGGCCCCCACAGCCACCTCATCGGCCGCACTTAACACGCAGGGCGCACTGCCGGATTGGCGGGCCGCCTCGTAAGCGAGCCCAAGGCATGGAAATTTTCTCGTATTCGGGGCCGAGAAGCGAAGCTGGGAAATCTTCGAAAAATCGAGTTTAAGCCCGGCCTCGCAGGCCAGCCGCTCCGGATAACAAAGCGCAAACTGAATCGGAAGCCGCATATCCGTAACGCCGAGTTGCGCGATCACCGCTCCGTCCCTAAATTCCACCATTGAATGCACGATCGCTTCCGGATGAATCAAGACTTGTATTCTATCAATCGGCTGGCTAAAAAGCCACGACGCTTCGATGATTTCGAGGCCCTTATTCATCAGCGTCGCCGAATCCACGCTGATCTTACGCCCCATCTTCCACTTCGGATGCGTCACCACGAGTTCCTTTGAAATTTCAACGAAACGGTGCTCCTCAATTTCCCGCAAAGGTCCTCCGGAACCGGTCAGGAGTATCTTCTCGACCGATTTCTCGGAATTCCCCTGAAGGCACTGAAAAATCGCGTTGTGCTCGCTGTCGACAGGGATAAGCGAGGCGGAAGGGTGGCTCCTTAGTTTGGACATCACAAGCGCGCCGGCAATCACCAATATTTCTTTGTTCGCCAGCGCAACGCGCTTCCCACGCTCGATCGCGTCCATGACCGCCAGGAGTGCGCTGGCGCCGTTGGTGGCCACGACGAGAATGTCCGCATCCGCGGATTTCGTGAACTCCCTCAGTCCCTCGGCTTCCGAAAAAACTTCAAGGCGTGCGGCGTATTTTTTCCGGAGATCCGCGCAAAGTCCGGAGTCCTTCAAGTAGACGCTCTTCGGTGAAAACTGCTCAATCTGCCCGGTCAGAATATCCGCCCGGGAGCCGGCCGCAAGTGCTTTTACCTCGAAACGATCCACGGCGCGCTCGATCACGCGAAGCGTGTTCTGCCCGACGGAACCCGTGGAGCCCAATATCGTGACCGTTTTACGCATAAATTTTCAAATGAAAGTAAAAGACGGGCGCCGTAAAAAGAATGCTGTCGATTGAATCGAGCACGCCTCCCATTCCGGGCAGGAGACGGCCCGAATCTTTAGCCTCGCAGAAGCGCTTTATCAGGGACTCCGACAAGTCCCCGATCTGGCCCACGCCGCCGATTAAAAGGCCCGTCACCACCCAATGAAAAAGCGTGAAGTCTATCGGCAAGTGCCTGCCGAGCAGAACGGAAACAAAGATGCTTAAGGAAATCCCGCCGACGAGCCCCTCCACTGTTTTCCTCGGGCTCACGTGCGGAATCAGGGTCTTACGCCCAAAAAGCGTGCCGACGCTGTACGCCCCGATGTCAGCGGCCTTCGTGACCGCCACCAGGTACGCAACCCACAACATCCCGTTCTCCATGAACCGGATTTTGATCACAAAACTTAAGAACCAGCTCACGTACAAAACGCCGAAAAGCGTGACTGCGATTCCGGTCAATGCCTGGGAATTGTCCTTATGAAAAAACTGGAGCAAAAACAGGAAAAGGCAGCCCAACACGAGAAACAGGATCTCGCCCGACTGCGTGGTCCCCAGTTCCATAAACACGATGGACGGAATAATAATTCCCATCGAAACGCCGAACAGCCGGTAAATATGGACGCCTTTAGCTTTAAGCAAACTGAAAAATTCATACAGCGCCAACGCCGTAAAACCAATGACCTCCAGCGCAAAAAAGAAAACATTCGTAAAAAAAAGGATGTAAGCGGTGACGCTCAGCAGTAACAGGCTTGTAAAAACACGATTCACAAATTTTATAACCGGACTCACACGCTCTCCCGTTTCACCCCACCACCTGTTTTTCGCGATTCCGGAGGAATCGGTCCGCCTTCGGCGGACAAAACAGGTGGTGGGGTCACGCCGCCGAAACGCCTTTCACGGGCCTGATACTCCCTGATCGCCTTCATAAAATCGGCCTTTTTGAAATCAGGCCAGAACTTTTTTGTGATATAAATCTCGGCATAAGACAGCTGCCACAAAAGAAAGTTGCTCAGACGCATTTCGCCGCTCGTGCGAATCAAAAGATCCGGGTCCGGCAAACCGGCTGTGTAAAGATAACTCGAGAAAAGATTCTCGTCCAGCTCCTTTTCAAACCGCGAAGGATCTTTCTTCGCCTCGTTCAATATTTTGCCGACCGCGTCCAGGATCTCCGTTCGCGCGCCGTAATTCAAGGCGATATTGAGAATCATCTTTTGGTTGCCCGACGTCTCCCGAATCGCCTGCCGCACCTTCGCGAGCGTCTTGGAAGGCAGCGCCTCGATCCGGCCGATCGCCTTAACACAAACCCCCTCTTTTTTCAGATTTTTTATCTCCTTGTCGACGAAGAAATCAAGAAGCTGCATCAAGACCGCGACTTCCTCTTTGGGCCTTTTCCAATTCTCCCGGCTAAACGCGTAGAGCGTCAGGACCTCGATCCCAATCTCCACGGAAGACCGGACAATCTCCTTAACGGTCTCAACTCCGGCGCGATGGCCGGCAATCCGAGGGAGCCCGCGCTGTCTCGCCCAACGCCCGTTCCCGTCCATGATGATCGCCACATGCTTAGGAAGGCTGTTCTCCACGGCCGCTACCACCGTTTGGCGGGCAGATAAAGGGTTTGTTTTTCGTGGGAGCCTATCGACAAGATCGTGATCGGGACTCCCAGAAGCTCTGAAAGCCGGTGAAGGTACTTGCGCGCATTCTCAGGTAAACCCGAGAATTTCTTGGCCTGCGAGGTGTCAGCCATCCATCCCCGATGCGTTTCATACACCGGCCGGCCCTCCCACTGTGTTGTAAGCGAAGCGGGGAAACGGCGGTAAAGCCTTCCGCGGTGGCGGTAAGCGACGCAGATTTTTATTTCTTTCAAATCGTCCAATACGTCAAGCTTCGTGACGGCAATCTCTTGGATGCCGTTGATCATGCATGAATACTTCACAAGCACCGCGTCAAACCAGCCACAGCGTCTCGGCCGCCCGGTCGTCGCGCCGAATTCCCTGCCTTTTCGCCGGATCCGGGCCATGAGCTTTGTGTCGAATTCCGTCGGAAACGGTCCCTCCCCCACGCGTGTCGTGTAGGCCTTGACCACGCCGATCACGTTGTCAATGGCCGTCGGCGGCACGCCTGTCCCCACGGCCGCCCCGCCCGCGGTCACGTAGCTCGAAGTCACAAAAGGATACGTGCCGTGGTCCACGTCCAAGTGCGTGCCTTGGGCGCCCTCAAACAGCACGCATTTTTTTTTGCGAATGGCCTGGTTCAGTAAAACGGCGGTGTCGCACACGTAGGGCCGCATCGCTTTTGCAAACCGTAAGTAATCGGCATGAATCTTGGAGAACTTAAAACCTTTCGCGCGGTAGACTTTCTCAAAGAGTTTGTTCTTTTCCAGCAGGCTTTTTTTGAGTTTTTCGCGAAAAAGAGGCCCGTCGCAAAGATCCGCGATACGGATGCCGGAACGCGAGGCCTTATCGGCATAACTGGGGCCGATGCCTCGCCCGGTGGTGCCGATTTTTGTGAAGCCTTTTTGGGACTCGCGCAGGCGGTCGCCTGTTTTATGATAAGGAAAGATAAGGTGGGCCCGGTCGCTGATGAAGAGACGCCCTTTGACCGAGATCCCTTTCTTATTCAGGTTGTTAATTTCCTGCAGCAGCGCGTCTGGGTCAATCACCACGCCGTTTCCGATCACGCAGCGAACATCTTTGTGAAAAATTCCCGAAGGAATAAGATGCAGCACAAACTCACCGCATTCCTTGACAACCGTATGACCCGCATTGTTGCCGCCCTGGTAGCGGACGACGTAATCCGCGTGCTCGGAGAGGATGTCGATGATTTTTCCCTTGCCTTCGTCGCCCCATTGCGCGCCGACAACGACGGTATTGGGCATGTTAAATCCGAAATCCGAAATCCGAAATCCGAAACAAATTCGAATAATTAAAATCGAAATGACCAAAACGCTTGTTTCGAGTTTGACTAATTTGAATTTCTGTCATTGTTTCGGATTTCGAGTTTCGTATTTCGTGCTTAATTGTTTGTGCTTCCTGTTTCCTATTTCTTGCTTCTGCTATAATTTAATAAGCTTCGCGTCCAGGATATTTTCGGCTTTTCGGATCTTTTGCAGAATTTCCTCCGAAACGACGCTGTCAATCTTAAGCACGGTCCTGGCTTCGCCGCCGGGCACGTCGCGGCCAAGCGTCATGCCTGCGATATTGATGCGGTTGGAGCCTAACAACGTGCCGATCTGGCCCACAATACCGGGCACGTCGCGGTTGGAAATAAGCAGCATATAGCCTTCGGGCACCGCCTCGACGTCAAAACGGTCCATTCGCACGATGCGCACGTCTTCTCGGGTAAACACCGTGCCCGAAACCAGGCTTTTTCTCTTATCGGTCTTGACCTCCACCTGAATCAGGTTTGCGTAATGCGACGTACCGGAGGACTTGGATTCGGTAATTTTAATCCCGCGCTCCTTCGCCAAAAAAGAGGCATTCACGTAATTCACGCTCTCCGCCAGAATCGGCGTCAGAAGCCCTTTAATCACCGAAACGGTCACCGGCGTCGTCTCATATTCCACGACCTGACCGTAATATTGAATATCCACCTGGAAAATCTGGCCGTCTATGAGCTGCGCCTGCAAAGCGCCCAGCTTTTCGGCTAAATAGAGATACGGCCGGAGCTGTTCCAGCACCTCGGGATCGACGGCAGGCACATTCACGGCATTGCGTGTGCCTTTTCCCTTGAAAAAATCAATCAGGCACTGAACAACATCCACGGCGACCGCGATCTGCGCTTCCTCCGTGGAAGCACCCAGATGCGGCGTGGCAATCACTTGAGGCAAACCGATCAAAGGATTGCCGGCGGGCGGCTCCGTTTCGAACACATCGAGCGCCGCCCCCGCTACCTGGCCGCTTTGAATCGCTTTTACCAAGGCAGTCTCATCGATAAGGCCGCCGCGGGCGCAGTTCACGATCCGCACGCCTTTTTTTATCTTCAGAAGCGCTTTCTCACCGATCATATTTTTATTCTCGGCCGTCAGCGGCATATGAAGCGTCAGAAAATCAGACCGTTTCAAAAGCTCGTCAAACGACACCAGCTCCACGCCGATTTGGTTCGCCTTGTCGACGCGCAGGAAAGGATCATACGCAATCACGCGCATCCCGAAGCCTTGCGCGCGCCTGGACACTTCGGTGCCGATGCGCCCCAGGCCCAGCACGCCCAGGGTTTTTTCATAAAGCTCAACCCCGGTGAATTTCTTCCGTTCCCATTCGCCCTTTTTCATCGAAACACTCGCCTGAGGGATGTTGCGCGCGAGCGCCATGATCAAGCAAAATGCGTGCTCAGCCGCCGAAACCGTGTTGCCCCCCGGCGTGTTGATGACGACAATCCCTTTCTTGGACGCCGCATCGACGTCCACATTGTCAAGGCCCACGCCGGCACGGCCGATGACTTTGAGTTTCTTAGCCGCTTCTATGATTTCCGCGGTCAGTTGCGTCCCCGAGCGAACCACGCACGCATCCGCGTCCGCGATTTCTTTCTTGAGTTCCTCAACCGGAAGCTTCGTCTTAATGATAACCTCGAAATTCTTTTCGCCGCGGAAAAGATTCAGGCCTTCTTCGGCCAAATCATCGCAAATTAAAATTTTTTTCATAGCACACCTGTCGGAATCTCATAGCCCGCCTTCGCCAGGGCATCCTGAAACGCGTGCATCCCCCGTTCGGCGTCCTTCATCGTGCAGCAGCCCATGTGCGCAAAACGCACGATCTTCCCCTGAAGCTCACCCTGCCCGTCCGCCATCACCACCTGATGCGCGTCCCTCATGTGCTTGATCACGTCTTTGGAAACGATGCCCCCGGGCATCCCGATCGCCGTCACGGCATTCGACGGTGATTGGGCAAAAATCTGAAGGTTCATCTGTGCGGCCTTGCTCCTTACAAAATGCGCGATCCGGGCGTGGCGGTTCCAGACATTTTCAAGCCCTTCCTCGAGAATCATGAAAAGCGCCTCCTCCAAACCCCGCACCAGACTGATCGCCGGCGTAAACGGCGTGTCGTTCTTCGCCATCGCCTTGAGCGTTTGGGCAAAATTAAAGTAATACTTCGGAAGCACGGACTTCGGGACAAGCGCTTGCGCCCTCTCGTTCAGCGCCACAAAACTCAAGCCCGGCGGAAGCATAAGCCCTTTTTGGCTTCCGCATACCGTGACGTCGACACCCCACTCGTCCATTTTGAAAATGTCACAGCCCAGCCCGCTGATCGCGTCGACCAAAAGAATCGCGCGACCCAAGCGCGTGACTTTCGCAATTTCCTGAATCGGGTGAGCCACGGCCGTGGAGGTCTCGCACAGGGTCGTCAAAACGCCCTTCGCATTCGGGTGATCTTCGAGCGCTTGCGCAATCTCCTGCGCCTCAAACGCTTCGGCGTATTTTTTCTCGTAACTTTTAACCTGAAGCCCGTGAGCGCGCGCGATGTCACGGTAGCGTTCGCCCCATTTACCGGCCGAGAACGACAGGACAAGATCGCCTTGTGAAAACAAATTTGTGATCGAAGCCTCCATCGCACCGGTTCCCGAAGACGCAAACGTCATGACCGGATGCCGGGTCAGGAATACTTTCCCGAGATTCGCGTTCACTCGCTCCAGGATCGCCTGGTATTCTTTCGTGCGGTGATGAATCATCGGAAGGCTTAATGCCTTCAAGATCCTTTGCGGAACCCCTGTGGGTCCGGGTGTTAAAAGAAGAAAGTCACTCATAATTTGAACTCCAACTTATTACTTATGGCTGTTTCTTGATGGCCCGAATATTCGCCACGACCTCATCCACGATGCCATATTCCTTGGACTCGGCGGCAGACATGAAATAATCGCGGTCCGTGTCCTTCTCTATCTTCTGGACCGCCTGGCCCGTGTGCTTGGCCAGGATTTCATTCAGCCTGTTTTTAAGATTTTGTATTTCCTTCGCCTGAATATTGATGTCCGTGGCCACGCCCTGCACACCGCCCCACGGCTGGTGGATCATCACGCGCGAATTGGGAAGTGAATAGCGCTTGCCCTTCGTGCCGGCCGCCAAGAGCACCGCGCCCATGCTGGCCGCCTGTCCGATGCAGTAAGTGCACACGTCGCACTTTAAGAACTGCATCGTGTCATAAATCGCAAGGCCGCTCGTGATGGAACCCCCCGGCGAATTGATATAAAGGTGAATTTCCTTTTCCGAGTCTTCCATTTGGAGGAACAAAAGCTGCGCCACCACGAGATTCGCAACATTATCGTCTATCGGCGTGCCGATAAAAAGCACGCGGTCTTTCAAGAGCCGCGAATAAATGTCGTAGGCGCGCTCGCTGCGGCCGGTTTGCTCAATCACCATCGGGATCAGGATACTCATGTTGTCTCCTCTAATTTTGCGTTGGCAAGCAAAAACTCTACGGTTTTCTTCTCCTTCATACTCTCCCGGACATCCTCCTCAAAAACGGAGCGCACTTCCTCCAGCGGCCGGCCGGACTCTTCGACGAGTGCCCTCAAACGATTTTCCAGATCCGACTCGTCCGCATGGATGTCTTCCAACTCGGCGACTTTCTGCAGGATAAAATACAGCCTGACCTGACGGGCAGCCTTCACGTCCGCCGCATCCTGCAGCTTTTTCTCCAAAATCTCCCTTTGATCGGAAGGCACCCCGAATTTTTCAAGCTGCCGCCGCGATTGCTCGACCAGTTTTTCTTTTTGTTTTTGCACAAGACCCCGGGGAAGCTCAAAGGACACCCTCGATAAAAGTTTCTCAAAAAGCTGTTCCTTCATGCTTTCGTAAGACTCACTCTGTTTGTAGCCGGCAACGTCCGTGCGGATCGCCTCCTTAAGCGCTTCGGCGCTCTCTTTGCCGAAACCTTTCGCCAATTCATCATCGAGGACAGGCAGACGTTTTTCCTGAATTTCGCGGACCGTGATCCGGTACATTGGCTTCTTTCCGACAACGCCCTGTCTTTTTTCCTCTTCTGTAGGTTCCATGGAAACTTCCACGGAATGGCCCGCCTCGGCGCCGACGACTTTGTCAAAAAAATCGTCCGTCGCGTTCGGTTTCACGGACAGCGCAGCGCCCTTGCGGCCCTCGAGATACTGACCCCCCTTCCAAACTTCGATGTCGGTCAGCAAAATATCGCCTTCACGGACCGCACGCGATTCCAAAACGGGCACAAACTCGGCGCGTGCCTCCAAAAGCGAAGCCAGGCCCTTTTCCACGTCCTCCGAAGCGACTTGAACCGGCGCTCTCAGGATCTTGAGGCCTTTGTAGTTCCTCAGGTTAAATTCGGGCGCATTTTCAAATTCAGCCGCAAAACTTAAGGCGGATCCCCGCGTCATTTTGATATTGGAAATGGATGGCAAGGACACCGGAGAAACTTTGTGCGTCGTTACCGATTGATGGTACGCCTCCGGCACAAGCGACTTGAGCACCTCTTCGTAAACTTCGTTCGTGTACTGCTTTTCAACAAGCTCCATGGGTGCCTTGCCTTGACGGAAGCCGGGAAGCGTCGCCGCCCGTTGGATGTCCCTTAAGACCTCCTGGAAACGATTTTCAACAAGCTTCGCCTCAACCTCCACACTCATGCAAATTTTACAATCTTTAAGCTTTTTCATATGGGACTTCACCCCGCCCTTCCGGGCGTCGCTCAATATATCTTTTGGAAGGGCTGGGTTCATGTTTTAAACTTCTTCGGCTTCGTAACGCCTCGCCTTATGGTCCCTCCGCTTTTCATGGAGCTTGCCTAACTGCAGCTGGATATTGCCGAAAGTTTTGTCAAAAGCCGCATACATGTCCGTGCTCTCACCCTTCGCGGTCACGCGCAGGTTCTTGCCGCGCAGCACGATTTCCGAAATATGCAGAAATTTCTGGACCTCCAAAACCACATGAACCGTCTCAAGCTTCAACGCATATTTGTCCAGCTTCTTGACCCTTTCCGTAACGTGATTTTTTAGCGCCGGCGTCACGTGAAAATGACGCCCGCTGATATCGATCTCCACCTTATTTCCTTTCTCAAACGAAAGGTCAAGGCCCCGCGACATTGCTTCGAGAGCCTTGACCTTTTTCAAGGTTTTTAAGCGACTTATAGTATCATATTTTACCTACATCGTAAACTTCTCGCCCAGATAAATCCTCCTCGCCTCTTGGCTTGTCAACAGCTCCTCTTTGGTGCCGGAAATCAGGATTTTACCTTCGTACATGATGTAAGCGCGGTCGGTGATCGCCAGCGTCTCCCGCACGTTGTGGTCAGTCAGGAGTATCGCAAGTCCTTTATTTTTAAGTTCTTGTATCAGGTGCTGGCAGTCCGAGACGGCGATCGGGTCAATCCCCGAAAACGGCTCGTCCAGGAGA
>MHFI01000001.1:0-10876 GCA_001804125.1 Omnitrophica bacterium RIFCSPHIGHO2_02_FULL_51_18 | reverse complement strand
AAGGGGGCGTTACCAGCGCCCGCGTGATCTCAAGCCGGCGGCGTTCACCGCCTGAGAGCGTCAACGCGCGGGACTTTCTTAAATGCGCGATCCCCAGTTCGTTCAACAGCTCTTCGAGTCTTCTTTTACGTTCATGGCGGGGCAGGTTCAAGGTCTCAAGGATCGCCAGGATGTTTTCTTCGACGGTCAGCTTTCTGAAAATCGAGGGTTCCTGAGACAGGTAACCGATGCCGAGCTGCGAGCGCTTGTGCATCGGGTACTTGCTGATGTCACGGTGGTCAAACAGGATATGGCCGCTGTCCGGCTTCACAATGCCGGTCACCATGTAAAATGTCGTCGTCTTGCCCGCGCCGTTCGGGCCCAGAAGCCCGACAATCTCGCCCTGGCTGATCGCCAGATCCACCCCATTCACGACGGTGCGGCCGCCGTACGCTTTCTTAAGAGTGCGGGTTTCTAAAAGCGCC
The DNA here is from genome assembly GCA_001804125.1 of Omnitrophica bacterium RIFCSPHIGHO2_02_FULL_51_18. Classification (GTDB taxonomy): domain Bacteria; phylum Omnitrophota; class Gorgyraeia; order 2-02-FULL-51-18; family 2-02-FULL-51-18; genus 2-02-FULL-51-18. The sequence goes on along the minus strand of MHFI01000001.1, from coordinate 10,412 downwards.
ATCGAGCAGTTTTGACCCTTCCTTATGAATCGTGACTTCAGGATTGCCTTCCAAACGGATGGAGCCCGTCTCCACCGAATAAACCGCGCGCGCCGAACGCGTGGTATCCGTGCCACGCTGGATAATCACGTTACCAACCGCGACGATCTGGCTGATCTTCTTCTCATTCGAGTCAAAAAATACGTCCATGCGGTTCGACGTCAGAGTGCCTTTCTCATCCACGACCTTCACCTGACGGTAAAACACGATTTTATTTTCCTTGTAGAATATCTTCATCGGCCCTTTGCAGGTAAGCGTCGTGGCCGGGTCGATAACCATCCTGACATTGCGGTTTATCTGGATAAAACTGTCGCTCGGGCGCCCGACCGCGCCGAGTCCCTTGATTTTGACGTTCTGATGGTCCACAACAACCGGCGCGTCGGTCTTCAGCGTACCGCCGTCCTGCGACCATTGCACGTGGTCCGTACGAATCACGGTGTCCTCCCGGAGCTTCAATGTCACGTTCTGGTCCAGATACACGGTCTGTCCGGGGTCGATCTTCGCGGTCTCCCCTTCGAGATTCCAGAACCTCTTTCCTTCATTGTCAAAACCGGTCAGGTTGAACTTCTGCAGCTCCTGATTCTGGCTGTCGTCGACGATCAGAGCCTCGGGTGATTTCTTCGCCTGGAGCTTTGCAGTTTCCGGGCGGTGCGTGAAAAGATAAAGTGCCGCGATGAACATCAAAAATGAAAATACGAGGAGAACAAAAGAAAGGTTCTTCGGGTTGACGATGTTTTTCAAAAATCACCTGAAGTAATTCACGGTGGCTTCGGCCCATTTGTCTTGAGCGCGCAGGATCATGTCCACAACTTCACGGACCGCGCCGCGGCCGCCGTTCTTCTGCGTGACATAATGGGCGAGCCCTTTCACTTCCTGGACCGCATTTTGCACGGCCACCGCAAACCCCACGCGCTTCAACACCGGGATATCCATCAGGTCATCGCCTATAAAACAAACCTCTTGCGGCTCCACACGAAACTGTTTCAACACTTTCTCAAACACCTTGAGCTTGTCTTTTGCGTTTTGATAAAGTTTGACGGCCTGAACTTCTTTGGCGCGTTTCACGTTGATGCGTGATTTCTTGGCAGTAATGATAATGGTCTTAAATCCCATTCTCCGAAGCATCACAAGCCCGAACCCGTCATGCACGTCAAAAAACTTAAGTTCATCGCCATAATTTCCGAAGATGATGCGCCCGTCGGTCAAAACACCGTCTATGTCCGTGATAAAAAGCTTGATTTTCTGAAGCTTCGACTGGAGCTCGGATTCAAAACTCACACGATCCCCGCTTTCAGAAGGTCCTGCACGTCCAAAAGCCCGATGGGCCTGAGACGGTTGTCGGCGACAGGCATCTCATCGATCCTCCGGCTTCTTAAGATTTCAAGCGCCTCAGCCGCCAGGCGGTCCGCGCCTATCACAATCGGCTTTTGGGTCATCACAGCCGACACTTTCTCCTCCAGGATATTCTTACCCTCCCTCAGGTGCCGGCGCAAGTCCCCGTCCGTAAAGATTCCGACCAGCTTTCCCCTTTTATCCACGACGGTTGCGGAACCCGCGCGGGCCTGCGTGATGCGGTAGAGCACTTCCTTCACTTTCATATTCTCAGGCACCAGCGGGTTGGCCTTTCCGGTGCGCATAATGTCTTCCACCTTCAGAAGCAATTTCTTTCCCAGATTTCCGCCCGGATGATAAAACGCAAAATCCTCCGATTTGAATCCTTTCATCTCCAAAAGCGCGACGGCCAGCGCGTCCCCCATCGCCAGCATCGCGGTCGTGGAGGCCGTCGGCGTCAGATTCAGCGGGCAAGCCTCCTTTTGGACGCCCACATCGAGTACCACGTCGCTGTAACGCGCCAAAAGCGATTTGGGATTCCCGGTAAGCGCGATGAGCTTTGCGCCGATTTTTTTCACAAGCGGCAGAAGCTTCACAATCTCCTCGGTCTGGCCGCTGTTGGAAAATGCGACCACAACGTCTTCCTTCATCACGCGGCCCAAATCGCCGTGAAGCGCTTCCGCCGGATGGACAAAAAGCGACGGCGTGCCCGTCGAAGAAAGCGTGGCCGAGACCTTCTGCGCGATAAAGCCGGGCTTGCCCATGCCCGTGACAACGACGCGGCCCTTGGATTTCACGATAAGATCACAGGCTTTTTTGAAATTTTTATCAACGCGGTTTATGAGGCGCGAGAGCGCGTCGCGCTCAATTTTAAGCACTCGTTTGGCCGCGTTAATTGCCATGGCTTCCCACAACCTTTCTTAATTTCAGAAGCCGCTCCAACAGCTTCTCAAGCTCCTTTAAAGGGACCATGTTCGGCCCGTCACTGGGCGCGCGGTCCGGACTTTCATGCACTTCCATAAAAATGCCGTCGGCGCCGGCCACGACTCCCGCCTGTGCCAAGACGGGAACAAAGCGCCGGTCGCCGCCGGAACTCTTTCCCAGCCCCCCCGGAGCCTGGACCGAATGCGTCGCGTCGAAGACCACGGGAAAACCGAACGATTTCATGATCGGAATGGCCCTGAAATCATTCACAAGCGTGTTGTAGCCGAAAGAAGTGCCGCGCTCGGTCAGCAGTATATTTTTGTTGCCCGTGGAACAGATTTTCTCGGCAACATTCTTCATCTCCCACGGTGCCATAAACTGCCCTTTCTTCACGTTCACGGCCCTTCCTGTTTTCCCGGCGGCAAGCAGCAAATCCGTCTGGCGGCACAAAAACGCGGGGACCTGCAAAACATCCGCAACCGCCGCCGACTCCTCGGCTTCTTCGGGTGAGTGAACATCGGTGAGAACCGGCAAGCCGGTCTCCTCTTTTAGATGCTTGAGGATTGAGAGTCCCTTATCAAGGCCGACGCCGCGAAAGGAACCGATGGAGCTCCGGTTGGCCTTGTCATAGCTTGACTTATAAATAATGGGAATGCCGAGACGCCCGGCTATTTTTTGGATCGCGCGGGCGTGACGCAGCGCTGATTTTTCATTTTCAATCACGCAGGGACCCGCAATCAGCACCAGCGGGCAACCCCCGCCGATTCGGATATTCCCTATGCGGACTTGCCGTATCTTAACTTTTTTGATGGCTGCCATTAAGCCTTATGCGCCAAGGAGGCCTTCACGAAATCTCTGAAAAGGGGATGCGCTTGGTCAGGTTTGGATTTAAATTCGGGATGAAATTGGCAACCCACAAACCAGGGGTGGCTCACGTATTCGATGATCTCCACGAGCCTCCCGTTGGGGCTCGTGCCCGAGACGATCAGCCCGTTTGTTTCCATCCTCACTTTGTATTTATTATTGAATTCGTAACGATGGCGGTGGCGTTCATGAATCGAATCCTTGCCATAGGCCTTATGGGTCTTTGTGCCCTTCTTGAGCGCGCAGGGATAGGAGCCCAGACGCATGGTGCCGCCCATGGCCTTGACCTGTTTCTGCTCCTCAAGCAGGCTGATCACCGGAAACGGCGTCGTTTTATTGAATTCCGTGGAATGGGCCCGGTTTAAGGTGCAGACATTCCTCGCAAACTCGATCACCGCGCATTGCATGCCGAGGCATATCCCGAAAAACGGGATCTTGGTTTCTCTCGCGAACTTGATCGCCTTGATCTTCCCCTCAATGCCTCGGTCGCCGAAACCGCCGGGCACAAGAATCCCACTCACGTCTTTTAAGAATTTTTCGGGCCCATGCGCCATCACCTCTTCGGCATCCGTTTTCCGGACCTCGACCCTCGCATCATTGGCGATGCCCCCGTGCTTTAGCGCCTCATAGATCGATTTGTAGGCGTCCTGCAGCTCCATGTATTTCCCGACCACGGCAATCACGGTGTGTCTGGAGGGACTCAGCGCCTTGTCGACCACCTGGCTTTTCCAGGACTTGAGCTTCGCGTCCCCGTCATCGCAGTTGAGCTTGAGAAGCCGGATAATCGTGTCGTCAAGCCCTTCCTCCTTAAGCGCCAAAGGCACCTCGTAAATATCCTGCACATCCAGCGCCTGAACCACCTGGTCCACGGAGACGTTGCAAAAAAGGCCTATCTTTTCCTTCATCTCTTTCGAAATCTTCTTTTCGGTCCGGCACACGAGAATATCGGGCTGAATGCCGATCTCACGCATCTTGCCGACCGAGTGCTGAGTGGGTTTCGTCTTGATCTCATCCGCCACCCGGATATAAGGAATCAGGGTCAGGTGAATATTGATCGCGTGGTCGCGGCCCACGTCCTGGCGAAACTGGCGGATCGCTTCCAAAAACGGGAGGCTCTCGATATCGCCTACCGTGCCGCCGATCTCGCAGATCACCACATCCACCGATTGATTGTGCGAAACCCTCTTAATCGCCGCCTTGATCTCGTCCGTCACGTGGGGAACCACCTGGACCGTCGCGCCCAAATAATCGCCGCGCCGTTCTTTAGTAATCACGGAATAATAAATCTGTCCCGTCGTGACGTTGTTAAATTTGCCGATCGAAGTGTCCGTAAAACGCTCATAATGCCCGAGGTCCAGGTCCGTCTCCGCGCCGTCCTCCGTCACGTACACTTCTCCGTGTTGGTAGGGACTCATCGTGCCGGGGTCCACGTTCAGATACGGATCGCATTTCATGAGGATCACACGAAGCCCCCTTGCCTCCAAAAGCTTCCCGATCGACGCGGACACAATCCCCTTTCCGAGGCTTGAAACCACGCCGCCCGTTATAAAAATGTACCTAGGCATTCAACTCCTTTTCCAAAAGAGCCTTGGCAAGCTCAAGGTCCTGCGGCGTGTCCACGCCGATGGTTTCAAACTTCGTCTCAATGACTTTGATCTTGTAGCCATGATCCAGCGCCCGGAGCTGCTCAAGCCGCTCGTGCATTTCCAGATACGATAACGGAAGCTTCTTGAACGTAAAGAGAAAATCCTTGTTGTAAGCGTAAATTCCGATGTGCTTGTAAAAATAAGCTTCGCCCGGCGCGGGCTTTAAAAACGTCGGGATCGGGGAGCGGGAAAAGTACACTGCGAAATTCTCCTGGTTCACGATCGCCTTCACGACATCCCGGCTTTCAAACTCCTTCTGTGAGTGGCTTTTTTTCACCACGGTGGTCATCACAAGCCCTGTGTCATCCTGCATCGTGCGCACGAGGTCGTCGATCACGAGCGGATTGATGAGCGGTTCATCCCCCTGGATGTTGACGACGATGCGGACATCGATCTCGTTCACGATCTCCGTCAGACGGTCCGTGCCAGTGCTATGGGATTTCGAAGTGAAGACCGCCTTGCCGCCGAATTTTTCGACGGCCTGGATGATCCGGTCATCGTCAGCCGCGACAATCAGCTCATCCAGAAGCTTCGCTTTCTTCGCGCGCTCATAGACATGCTGAATCACGGGCTTGCCGCACAGGTCCTTCAAGACCTTACCCTCAAAACGCGTGGAGCCGTACCTTGCCGGAATAATCCCGATGGATTCCATAGTTAGTTTTCCGCCTGTCTTTTTACTTCCTCTAAGAGCTCTTCGCGCGTCGAGGCCGCAACGCCGACTTTTCCGACCACGATGCCGGCCGCACAGTTCGAAACATGGGCTGCCTCATGCGCGGTGGCCTTCACCGCCCGCGCAAGCGTGTAGGCGCTGATGACCGTATCTCCGGCTCCCGAGACATCAAACACGTCGCGCGCCACCGTCGGTATCTTCACCATGGGCTTGCCGCGCTCGAAAACGCTCATGCCGTTTTCACCGAGCGTAATCAGCACGCTTTCGCAGTTCAGCTTATTCAAAAGCCTGCGGCCCGCCTTCAAAAGCGTGGCATCGTCCTTGATGAGAAACCCCGCCGCCGATCCGGCCTCGTGATGGTTCGGCGTGATCGTCGTCACGCCCTGATAGTAGGAAAAATGCGTCTCCTTCGGGTCCACCGTGATGATTTTGTTTTGTTTTTTCCCGATTTTGACTATTTCCTGCACAAGCCTGGGCACAATCACGCCTTTTCCATAATCCTCGATAATCAGCGCATCGACCTCCTTGATCTTGGAGGCAATGAACCGGAGCATCTGTTTTAAAAGCTTTTCCGAAACGGGTTTTATAATTTCCCTGTCGATTCTCACCACCTGCTGGTGATGCGCAATCACGCGCGTCTTCTGCGTGGTCGGGCGGTGACTGTCCGCTAAAACCCCTTCGCAGTTCACGCCCTTTTTCCTCAAAAGCGCCTGAAGGATCTCGCCTCTGGGGTCCTCGCCCACAACGCCCACCAGAGATACCTCGCCGCCGAGCGATCGGATGTTGCTGGCGACATTGGAGGCGCCGCCGGGCATAAAATTTTCGGAATCCACCCAAACCACGGGCACCGGCGCCTCCGGCGAGATGCGGCTCACCTTGCCCCAGATAAACTCATCCAGGATCAGGTCGCCGATTACGAGGACCCTGGCCTTGCCGAAACCTGAAATAATTTCCTTAAGACGGGAAAACGTGAAAGATTTCATAAAGATTTTGTGATTGTAGCATCCGCGGTGAAAAAGTGCAATTCATCCGCCTTCGCAAAAAAAATCTATTTGTTGCCAAAGTTGACATTCACTTTTGATACAGTTCCAATTATACAAGATCTTTTAGGAGTTACATCAAAAATCCCAGCCCCCTTGCGAGAGGCTGGGAATCGTAAAAAGCATTTCTCTATGGCGTTTGCGAGATGCTTACGCGGCCTGTTCGTACTGACGGCGCATCATTTCGTAGACTTGGATCTCCTGATCAGTGACCTTATGAGGCATCGCATAACGAAGGATGGTTTCTAAAACGGTTACGACACCGGATAAAACGTCCGCCAGTTCTTTTGCATTAAATTTGCCGTTCTCAAACGGTCCATGGAGTGTCCGGTACCAGGATACGAAGAGACCAAATTCGCTCGATGAAGTGTCCAGCGATATGAGGCCTTCCACAATCGCAGCTTGGAGGTGCGCATCAAAATTGAAATAGGCGGGCTCGCTGTCTATCGACTGAAGGTAATATCGTTTCATGCCTGCGAGAGCTTTAGAAGCTTCCGGTTTCAAAATTGGGTCTGAGGTTCCTAAAAATGCGACTTGTTCTATGTTTTTTGGTAATTTTGTTTCATCTGTCAAAATGAAATGTTTCGCTTTCTCTCCATCGTGATGTCGGTCGGCGTAGGCCATCGCCTCTTCATACACATGGCCTTTATTGCTGCCATGAAGCACGATAAACGCCTTTTTTCCACCGGCGGCGTTTTCTCTCGTATCAAAAAGGGATCCGACTATCCATGCAATAGAACCTTTTGGATTACGACGGCTTATGACGCCGTCCAGATAAACATGAAGCGCGACTTCTTTATGTTGATTCCCGATCCCCGCTTTTTCCAAAATAAGCGCGGCTCGATCGTGAGCCTCCTTCCTTCCCTGAGCTAAATAGAGCTTTTGATCTTGAAGCGTAATCGCCTTGCCAAGCTCGGTACTCTTAATCTGAGAGCGGGAGAGAGTGATTTTCCCGTTTGTTCCGGAAATGATCGCCCTATCGGAAATTGTGTCGAAGCCTTCTAAGAACGTGCGTTCGGAATAGTCCTTGTATTCTTTAACCACAAGCTCTCCGGACTTTTGGCCATAAGCGAGATTAAAGATACGGTGATCACCCACCGCGATATCACCTATTTGACCCGTGGCATCATGTATTTGCCACAAGTCGAATGTGATTAGATCATCGGGAGAGGTCAGAAGGCTGAGGCGGGAACCGAGTTTGATGGGATGCGTTTTGTAAATTCCTGTGAGAGATTCAATTGCGGCTCCCACGTGCTCGATGGCTTGTTGCACCGCGGCATGCACCTCCGCAAACTCCTGTGTGGAGGCATTGTCCGATATAATTTTCAAATTATTGTCCTGAATGCCTTTCAAAGTACCGATGATATAAAACAGAGCCTCAGGCGGTATGCCACCGCTCTCTTTGTAATCGGCAAGTCCGTAAAAAAGAGATTCCGTTCTGGCTTTATTTTCTAAGGTCTTATTCAGACCTTCTCTCACCTCCCGCAAACTTCGTTCAAAATAACTCGGCGGTTCAGTGGGCGGCACATTTTGAAGGACCTCATCGATACGGCGCACCGCGGACCTAATTTCAGAAATCGCGTTCGCCGCCGATTGTTCGGTCGTCGGCGCGGATTCCGCCGCCATCCGCGCGCCAAGCTGCGAATTATCAGTTCCGCTCGCCAAAGAACCGGCGAGCCTTCGCGCCGTCTCCGACGGCGCTCCGGCCGCGCGGGCTCCGCGCACCGTCGCGGAGCGGACGCCGACGGTTACCTCTCGCGCATTATCCGTGTCACGACGTATATTCAACTGCCGGATCGCGTCCGTGAACCAGTCAGACCCTTGATAGTAATCGTTGATCAATCTGGTATAGGAGTTATACGCGGGTATCGCGCTTAGAATAGCAAACGATCCGGCATACCAGGCGACCCATCCTAAAAGCCCCATCTCGCCAGAAAAATAAAGGTCGATGGGAATAAAGGCGCTGACGATCCCGCTCAGGATGAAAATGGCTTTAAGATTCATCGCCTTCACCATCACTCTCCGCTTCTCCTCGCGTGATAGCTCTTCCCACGTCTTAAATTCTTCGCTATAAGCCTCAGCGATCCGGGCGCCGGATTGGGCATTTTCTTTGAGGTAGCCCTGAACGCTCGCGATGACACCCTGCCTTTGACCGGCGCTTTGACCTGTCGTAAATTGGACAATGGTACGTGCGAGGTCTGCCACGATCCCTGAAAAAGTTGTATTAAGTGCGGTTAAAGTTTTTTTACGAATGTTGGCCACCCCTTGGTCGTCAGGATTTTTATTTAATTCACCTAGCCATTCCGAAACAGTCCCAAGCGTAATGCCTCTTTGACGAGACGAAGCGATTTCATTAGCAAAAAAACGCCAGTTACCTATAACATGGTCGGCTGCTTGTTTCACGGTAGGATCCAACTCAGCCGCGCGGGCTCCAGCAAAAAATTGATCGGGAGACACTCGGGTCTCATACCAAAGGTAGTTCTGTGCTTCTCTTAACTTGATCTTGGCTTCTCTTAGCTTGATCTCGGCTCCGGCATGCGATATCCAAGAGTCCATACGCTGTGAAAGATCAGAAATATAGACTGAGTTAATTCTCCTCATAAGAGGCAGATTAGCCAAGTCATAGAGGATAGATTCCAGAGGGCCGGTCATTTGTTGTGCATCGGCCACCGACGGGCGTTCTTTAATCAAGCGTTTAACGATGTCCAAGGCTCTATGGACTTTTCCTACGGCTTTTTGGAACTCCGGGTTACGTTTTCTAGAAAAGTTTCTTTTGAAGTATCGCCAGTCATTATTGAAATCTCGCCGCTCATTTCCGAAGTTTAATCCATAATTCCCAATCTCGCGCCTGATATTGCCCAAAAGCTTGTGCCAGTCAATTTCCTTGTCCTTCTCTAGGGTTACTGACACATAAGCCCGATCGCGTATACTCGTAGTAACTGCAAACCCATTCCGACCAAGACCAGACTCAACAAATTCATATCTTAAAACCCAATGAGAGTTCTCCTCTATTAAAAAATAGCGGATCTGCTCCAATTTAAACTCGTGAGTATCCCATTTCGCCGCGCCCCTCGACTCCGCTCGGGACAAGCGGGCGCCGGAAGGAGCTACCACCTTTACATTTTCCAAAGTAATGGATTCGACTGTAACGAAATATCTGTCTTTAAACTTGTTGTTGGAACCTAAGTGGTTGTCTTGAGCTCCATCTGGGACGTAGCCGAAACCATGTCTTTCTCCGAATTCCACTGTAAAAGACTGAATGGGATACAACTTGGAATCTCGGCCGTTAAATGGATAGTCAAATCCATCAAAAAACTCCTGATTTTTTAATATTTCTTTACTTCCATCGGCACGCTGAATAATAACCTCAAACTTCGAAAAATCAATTGTCACAACGGTCGGCGCCCTGCCGATGATGAGAGGCAACGTAGCCAGTGATGATTCTGAATCAATTCTGACAGCCACATTATCTTGACTGGCCCGAAGCGTCGCGGATATCTTACTGTTGCGCATCAGTTCCACCCTTGGCTCCCAAAGAACCATGCCGTTCGCGTCAAAAGGCTTTCTAACTTGTGCTTTCGTAAATGTGACACTTTGGGCAGTTTTTGTTGAAGTTCTGGCGTCTCCAAAGGCTCCAGTGACTTTAATGTCAAAGCCCGGTGTTTGTCCTATCACAACCTTGTTAAAAGTTTTTCCGTAGAGATTGGCCCGTTTATCCACTTTAGCCTCTGCCAGCACACGCACCGGCAAACCCAACAGCACCCCTGCCGTCGCGGCCCACAAAGAAAATCTTCCTAAAAATTCTCTACGAGATAAGTCCTGACTCGCCGCGCGGGCACCTGCTTCGCTCAGCTTCGCCGAGCTTCGCAGGGCGCGCGCCGTCAGTTTCGCTTGCCC